>NZ_JACEQV010000007.1:0-242947 GCF_015356275.1 Pseudoalteromonas sp. PPB1
AGCACACTGAAGCGATGATCAAAGTGAAAGTGCTCAATAGAATGGCTGGGCTAGGTATGCCTAAATATCAAGGAAACAGCTGAAATCGCAGTGTTGCCTAAGCTATCTGGATTTGATCAACAAGGCCTAATGAGGAGGGACTTGAACACTTAGTCTCTGCAAAAATAGCTGGATCTGAGCGTGGCTATATTAGGGTAGTGCCAGAAAGCAGGTGGGGTAATGACTATTACTATCTTAATCTTGAAGAGAAGGTGATATTGCTTTGGGAGCTCGGTTTTGACGCCTTGTCAGGCGGTACGGGAAATAGCCAGGATGTATGCTATGTGGTTAAGTTTGCCCCAGGCAACTCGGATTTTGCCTCCAATGTGAAAGACGTTGTTGCAAAGTTACCTAAGAAGATTACCCCGCAATGTGCTGTTATTTACTCTGGTTTTTCGTCAGAACATAGCAAGCAGGGCTTGTAGACACGTGGTTGGTGCAGCCAGTTCCGCCAGAAGCTTTTATCGGTTTGAATATCTTATCTGTCAGTACCTGAACCGTGTTTTGTTTGGGGGGTATTCTGAACACTCTTATGTGCTTTTTAGCGCATCATGAAAAAGAGTGATTCCGTGTTGTCAGGCAACCTTGTCAGGGGAAATGAACATGCTTTGTTTAGAGTTGTCGTGTATAATTTAAGCAAGTCTCTGACGGCGGTTTCATTGGGGATTGTTCGACAGCTGAACTTATACCAATTTTACTTTATTAAGCGAATTGGTAGTAAGGTATTTCATACCTTTCGTTTTATTGTGCTAAATTGAAAATTGATCTTGAGATTAAATATGAAAAGTTTATCAGTATCTACACTATTGCTCGTTTTTTCGTACAATTTATCTGCTGCAACTGACCTCGTTAAAGACGCAACTATTACTGGCATCTCAAACACAAATGGGAACGAGAATACATTTACGATTTGGCTAGAGGGCGGTACTGGCTTATGTGCTAATAAATCTATTTCTTTTCCTCTGACTGCGGCTGGGTCAAAAGAGAGTCATGATCGAGCCTACTCAGCAGCAATGACGGCATTTGCTACTGGAGATAAAGTAATGGCACATAATTATTACAATACAGATTGCCACAATGCAGCATATATAAAGGTGAGTAAGTAATTTTAACGCGCTTGTGTGCGAGCCTGTCTGGCTTGTACAAAGTGGCAAGTTAAAATTTTACAGTGCTTTTATTAGCTGATGGGTCAACAGCCTCTTATTTATCAGAGCTAATCCAAACCATCTATTCTTAAATTTGCCTGGCTAAAAGCGTATGCTATCGCTTGAAAGAGACTACTGTTTGCTTGGCTTGGTGGGTACAAGGCGTTTACGGGTACTCATTGTATTTTATGAGTTGAGCACTTTACCCATTCCATATAAACCATCCTGAAATGGAAATAGTCGTGTCCAGACCTTTTTCTTTTTCCCTTTTTTAGGTATATTCTCCGTTGTATTTAGAGCCGCTTTGTCGTGATTTTAAGTGTGTCTCCAAAGTGCTAATACTATATTAGTCACTTCTTATTTAGTTGCTGTCATTACCGACTATAATGGCGGCTTATTAATTCCACATTTTTCTAATTTTTAACCAATTATTTTGTAGAAATATTATTATTGATAAGGAAATATTATGAAAAGAATTCTGCCACTGTTCTTTCTTGCCCCTTCGCTGTGTTTTGCCGGGAGTTCATTTGAACGTAAAATAGAAGAGATACAAGTTGTCGATGAGGTGGTGAGGCTGAAGATAGGCGTTACCTATGGTGCATGCGGCGCTATAGATAGCTGGTGGGGCTGGAGTATTAACGATCCCAGTCACAGCGCATGGTATGCGATGGCTTTGTCGGCGCAGGCACGAGATAGGCCCGTAACTGTTTATGATAAGCAAAGTGCGTGCGGTGGCCTGCCAACAGCAATTGAGCTTGAAGGGCTTTACCTGAAATAGCGCGTTATTGAAATACATGCAGCTATGCCAATATAACGATATTTGGCTTAATAGCAGCTGGGCCAACTCATTCGGTCGGCCCAGCTTGTTTCTTAAAGCTTAAAGCTTAAAGCTTAAAGCTTAAAGCGCTCCACTAATCTGATGGGTTCACCATCTACATCCAGTATAGCAATTACTTTTAGGACGCCATTTTCAAGTTTGCCTGCTTCATTCAAGCGTGGCTGCCAGCGCTTTTTCTCGTACGGCGCAATGGTGACGTCCTGCTCCCAGAGCGTTGGCTGAGCCTCGGGAGTCTGATAGGGCAGAAACTGAACTGACAATTTGCCATGGGTGTCTCCTGAATATGGACCGGTCAGGGTGATCTCTATATCTGATTTATCCTGAGGTAACTGTGCATTTAAATACACACCGTCAAAGTGTTGATTTGCAAGCGTGATCTGACCCGGCTGGATTAAGCCTTGCCAGCTCACAGAATAGTCAACTGTGCTGTGATTGGCTGACAGAGGCAGGTTATGTGTACCAGGCAACAGGGAGTAGGATGTCCCGTTTTGCAATGTAATTTCTGCCACTTGTTCGCTCGGATTATGGGCAAAGATAAACGGGGTTTGACCGTCAAACCTTAGTTTTAATTCAATACCACTGAGCGTAAAAAGAGCAGTGTCAGAGAGCTTACCTTGCCAGTCCTGCATCAGAGTGTTCAGGCTATTACTAATAGCGGGATGCTTAGTAACGCTCGCTTGTTGAGCTAATTGGTCGCGCAATGTTGCCATGCAGCCCGGCAGTTGAGTCGAAAACTCGACACACGTATTAAAAGCTCGATGCGCCAGAGCCGCATTAGCAAAGTACCAGGGATTGGCGGTGTCTTTGCTTAGGTCCGGCACCTTATATGTGTGGCCGAACAGGTAAGGGGTGATCGTGTGGTTCATGTTGCGACCAAGCAAGGCGACCTGTTGAAAATCGATTACACTTAACGTGTCGCCCGCCATTTTAAACAGCACGTTCTGCTGGCTGCTGCCGGATTTAATCTCAATGGCGAGACCTGCAGAGGTGCGCTGTAGATTCAGGCCGAGCTGTGACGTTTGCTTTAAACTTTGCAAAATTGTGGGTGTCAGCGCAATTTCCAGAGAAGTCCCCTGTGAGGTGTTATCGACCGACAGCCGGGTGCCATCTTTAAGTAACACTTTTATCATTTGATCTTGTTCAAACTCTGCTTTGTCAGTTAGTCCGGCGCGTTTGGCCAGGCTGTCTGCCGTGAGCTTGGTAAGTAAGCCGATCCCTATTTCACCCCGTGTGTGTTGTTCGGGTTGCAGAGTCAGCAAAGCTGAAAAAGACTCTTTACTAATTGGGTTTATGGCAGGGTGAGGAGCGGGCGCCGGGTAATCTAACACAGGGTGTGTGGCATTGTGTTTTGGGGTGATATCTAAGCGTTGCAGCTGCTTTTGGTCATTGCTGCGCAGCCAATAGCCTGCGCCATTTTGCTCCCAGGGTCCACGCACAATATAAAAGCTGGGGTGTGCTGAATTGACGAACCTGGCAAAATCCCGCTCCAGTTTTGGCCAGTCTGCAAAGGTTTTTTTAAGTAAGGCATTGGCCGTTGGCAATGTGGCCTCTGAGTCCGGGTTCAGAGCCATTAATGAACGCAGGTAGCGCTTAAAGTATTGATAACGGATGGGGTCACTGAGCAAAAAGTGCACGATAAAGAAGTTAAGGCCCCGCCGCAACTGCGGGTCGTCGTTGATTTGCTCAAAACTAGGCTTTGCATTTTGATGATATTGCGCCAGCCCTAGTGACTGGTAGTTCATCGGTGCGCGGTCAAACACCATGACTCTGAGCTGTTTTTTGTTGCTGTCATAGGTATGGCTTGCGATGGCATCAGCCATGCCTTCGGTGATCCAATTCGGTGCCCAGGTCGAGTGGCCGTTCAGTGCCATGTGAAAGGCGTGCATGGTTTCGTGGATGACAATATAGCGCTGGTGGTGCTGGCGGTGGCTGGGGAAACTATATCCAGCACGGTTATAATACATGGTTTCACCGCCCGCCGTTTTGTGTACACCACGTAAAAAGCCGTCATCCAGCATGGCTTCACGCACGCGCTCCCGAGAGCTGCCGTACACCACGGCAATACGCTGATGCTCTATGTTAGCAGGCGCCATACCAAACAGCTCAACATAATGAGGGTAAGACATCTCCAGTAACTCAAGATATAAGCGCACTTTTTCTTCGCTCAAGTCACTTTTCAGCGCAAAGTGTTTGCTGACCCACCAGTTGTAACCTCGACTATTGGTGATCTTGCCATCGCTATAGGTGCGCGGGATTTGTTTGCCGACATACGTGATGTCTATGTGATTTAATGTGCTGGTTCTGCCTGCAACGTCAATATCAACGCGCATCTGGGCCGGGCTCGGTATGGCCTGAGCACGCTGTTGTGATAATTGTGCTCTGGAATCTTGATGGGGTTTTTCTATCGACTGACAGCCACTCAGTAGTGCCAGCGCTATTAAACTCAAACGTAACATTTTGACTTTCTCTTATTAGTGTTTTATGTATATTGTATACAATAATAATCAATAGGATCCAAGTCAATGTCGATAAGTACACCCTCCAGTCAGCCAGGGCCTGAGTTTCAAACTGGAAATATTCAGCATCGTGGGTTTAGCCGCGCTTTCTATGTGGCTAATCTGATGGAAATTTTTGAGCGGTTAGCCTGGTATGGCTTTTTTGCTGTGTCGTCTTTGTATATGACCACGCCCAGTGCACAAGGGGGCGTGGGTTTTACTGATCTTGAGCGTGGTGCTGTACAGGGGATAATTCCATTTTTTCTTTATCTTTTACCTGTGCTGACCGGCGCACTGGGCGATCAGCTCGGTTATCGAAAAATGTTTTTACTGTCGTTTGCCATCATGGCACCCGGCTATTATTTGCTGGGTCAGGCGCAAAGTTTCTGGCCGTTTTTTGCTTCGTTAAGTTTGGTTGCACTGGGGGCTGCGTGTTTTAAACCTGTGGTTGTGGGTACCATTTCTCATAGTACCAATGACAGCAATCGCGGCCTGGGGTTTGGTATTTTTTATACCATGGTGAATATTGGTGGCTTTCTGGGTCCTTTGCTGGCCGGCGCATTGCGCGCTATCAGCTGGGATGCGGTGTTTATGATGTCGGCATGCTGGATCCTGGTTAACTTTATTCCCGTGTTGTGGTTCTATCGTGATCCGCCCAGTCTCAAACGTGAAAAAGCCTCCCTTAGCAATGTGCTCAGAGAGGCCCAGTCGGTATTGGGCAATGGTCGTTTTGCATTGACTTTGCTGGTTGCTGTCCTGCTGCTGATGTGTTCAGGTGTCGAGGTGCTCAGCTATGCGCAAGCATTCTCTTGCATTGGATTGTGGCTGGTGATTAATCTGATCTGGGATCGCATTGCATCGAAAGTAGGGCCGTCGAATGTCAGCTGGTGGGCTCAGCCAATGCGGGTGAGCAATGTGCGTTTTGCTTTGTATCTGGCCATTATTGCCGGGTTCTGGACGGTGTATAATCAGTTGTTTTATACCTTGCCCTTGTTTATTCGCGATTATGTAGATACGCGCGACTTGTTGAACTTTATCGCCTGGTTTGGTGAAGATGCTGTCTCGTTCTTTGCCTATGTCGACAGTGCGCAGCTGCAAAAAGCAGTGCAGGCATTGCATACCCAGTTGCAGTCAGGTACTCAGCCGACTGCGGAAGCGCTGCGCCTGGAGTGGGTGCATTTGAAGGTAAATGTGCCAGCCTCAGAGCTTTCAGCCCTGATGGCACACTTACAATCACTGGAAGTGTTGACAACGATTCAGTTGCAGCAGTTTACTAGCGCGTTGTTAGCATATCGCCAGATTAACCCAGAGTACTTGATTAACCTCGACTTTGCGGCCATTGTGCTGCTACAGATCCTAGTGAGTTATTTATGTCAGCGGATCCGTCCTTTTTACGTGCTGACGGCCGGGCTGGTGGTGATGTGTTGCGCGTTTGCTCTGATGGCAGTAGAGCTGACAGCCACGGGAGGCGCGGTAATAGTAACTGTGATCCTGCTTATTGCATTGGGCGAAATGCTCACCTCTCCGAAGAGCCAGGAGTATGTGGCCAGCATTGCACCGCCTTCTCAGGCAGCCTTATATATGGGGTACTACTTCGTCTCCATGGCACTGGGTTTCTTGTTCGCCGGGTTCTTATCTGGTTGGAGCTATGCAACTCTGGTGCAACAGGATGGCCGCCCGGATTTAATGTGGGCGCTATTTGGTGGTCTTGCCTTGCTGACAGCGATCGCTTTGTATTTGTTTAATCGATATGTAATCGAGGGCTCAACGCACGAGATTTCATCTGCACCACAGACAAGCTAGTTAGTGTATTTGCAGCCTGGATACGTGACGTTGATTGCTTTTAGTCGCAGTTAGTTTGCCTTTGTCAGCGTGCTGTGACTAGACTGACTCGACTAATTACTACAAAAAAGAAGCGAATATGTTGAAAACAACTCTGATCAGTGCTGCTGTGCTTATGGCCTGTGGCAACGCATTTGCTGACACCTTGATTCTTAATGCGGATGCTGCACTGGATGTGAAGACGGGTAAGTTGATCCGCCCGGCCACTGTGGTGGTTGAAGATAACACCATAGTGTCTGTGGCCCGCAGTAATCGCAGGGCTTACCCTGAAGACGCGACAGTGATTGACCTCAAGGGCCACACATTATTGCCCGGATTATTTGATATGCACGTGCATCTGACCGGAGATTCTCAGGTTCACGGTTATAAACGTTTACGTCGTACAGCACCGCGTTCGGCAATTACAGGGGTGCGCAATGCCAAACGCACATTGGCTGCGGGTTTTACTTCCGTTCGTAACCTGGGCGCACCAGGTTATGCCGACCTGGCATTACGAGATGCCATCTATGATGGTGATGTGCCAGGGCCACGGATATTTGCATCGGGCCCTGCGCTTGGGATCACCGGTGGCCATTGTGATAATAATCTCTTTACCCATGAACATAAGGTGGTTGCAGCTGGTGTAGCGGATGGCCCGTGGGCTGTCAGGCAAAAAGTACGTGAGAACATCAAGTATGGCGTCGATGTGATCAAGTTCTGTGCAACAGGTGGTGTATTGTCAAAGGGCACTAAAGTCGGCGCACAGCAGTATTCTTTTGAGGAAATGCAGGCACTGGTAGCTGAAGTCCATTTGCGAGGATTGACTGTTGCAGCGCATGCGCATGGCACCGATGGTATTAAGTCTGCTATTCGTGCCGGGGTCGATTCAGTTGAGCATGTGAGCTTTTTGGACGATGAAGCCATTGTGCTTGCCAAAAAACACGGCACTTACTTTTCAATGGATATTTACAACACAGAATATATCCTGAGCGAAGGGGAAAAGGCCGGTATTTTACCTGAAAGCCTGGATAAAGAGCGTAAAGTGGGTGGCACCCAGCGGGCGAGTTTTACCAAAGCCGTTAAAGCTGGCGTCAACATGGTATTTGGCTCCGATGGTGGGGTTTACCCCCATGGCCAAAATGGTAAGCAGTTCAGTCGTATGGTTAAATTTGGCATGAATGAACTACAGGCGCTTCAGGCTGCAACCATCAACTCGGCATCACTACTAAAAATGCAGGACAAACTGGGCTCTTTAGAGGCTGGAAAATTGGCCGACATTATTGCTGTGCCAGGTAATCCGCTGGAGGACATTCAGGTTATGGAAACCGTTACTCTGGTGATCAAAGACGGCAAAGTAGAAGTGGATCAACGCCAGTAACAGGAATTAGCGTTTTAAACATACCGGCGACAGGCCGGTATGTTTGATTTTATCCGCAGGCTTTGCTTATCGCCAGAATAGAGCAGGTAAGTGTCCCCAGGCTGCCAGGACTGCGCACAACTGTAGGGCCATAATAAGCACTATACCATCTCTCATACTGCCTTTTGTTGTTATACCTTGCTGGTAACACTGCCACAATGAACAGATCAAACTGAATGGCAACAAAGCGGTCAGAATGGGAAGTGAGACACTCGCCAGAGTGACATCGCCAAAAGCCAGAAAAGACTGATTTAAATACAGGATGATTGGCACAGTAAAGGCCAGTAAATTCACTAACCCCCACCGCAGGCGCCGGAATCCAGTAAAACGTTTGGTTACCAATCGGAACAGCGCAAAGATCAGAATGTATAAAAAGCCACACAACCCGAGTAGCAGGCTGGCCCAATATAGTGAGATTTCAACAGTATTGGCTTTTTTAAAAGTTTTCAGACCGTTGCTCAATATTAGTTCACCGGCCTGGTTGGTAAAAAACACATGAGATGCCTGAGTTCGTTCGGAGTCCCGGTAAAGACCACCTTCGATGTGGTGCAGTATTCGAGGGGCACTTTGCAACGAGTGTAGAGTGATCTGCTCACCAGATGCCGCGACCCAAACGAGACCGAATAATTTATCAAGGAACTCAAATTCAGCCATATTATTGGGCGACAGTTCATACAAACCAAGCCAGGCAGACATGTCCTTTGTCGATGTGCCGGGCTGAGCAATATCGGTTTCGCTTAACTCAAGTAATTCGACAAACAAGGCTTTGAACGCTTCATAGTCGGCGCTTTCACTGTCCGTGTTGATAGCGTAAAAATACCCTTTCTTTTGCTCCGGGAACACGCAGATATTGGCGCGAAAACCAAAAGTTGTGCCTGGGTGGCAATGGCCGATAACACCATATCTGTCGCGGTTTGCAAATGCCAGACCCCGGCCAATTTCCAGACCCGCTTTGTCTGCGTTGGTCATGTGGTAATCAAAAAGTTTGTCCATTAATTCAGGGGCAACAATGGCTTCTCCATTAAGTACGCCATCGCTCAGTACAAACTGGATGAATCTAGCCATATCTTGCGCAGTTGTCGTGAATTGACCTGCTGGTCGGGTATAAACTGGCACGGCGTTCTGAGCAATCTGGTTTTCATGGTATCCCATGGCCAGCGTGGTGTTGGTACCTTGACTGGTAAATTCGAAGGTGCTGTCATGCATACCCAACGGAAAGAGCAAGTGTTGATCCAGATAGGCTTCATAGCGTTGACGGGTGACAGCTTCTATTACCATACCAAGCAACGTATAGCCCATATTGGAGTATGAATATTGAGTACCGGGCTCAGTTCTTATTTTGAGTAGCGCTTTATTCTCTGTCGGAAAAGCCTGGGCAAGTGGCGTAACGGGTGTGGGCGTGGTACTCAGAAATTGCCACATACGAATATTGTCCAGCCCGGCTGTATGCGTGAGCAGATGCTTAACGCGCACAGGCGCACGGGTTTGCCAGGGGTTATTAAAATGCAGGTGAGGCAGCAACGGCTGAACCGGGGTTTCGAGTGTCAGCTGCCCTTGAGAAATTAACCGCAAAACCCCCAGTGACAGGACGGTTTTAGTGACTGAGCCAACATGCATTTTTTGGTTGGGTAGCATCTTCTGCGAGTGTTCAATATTGGCATATCCTGCGCTGCCTGTCGTGACCTGTGCCTGAGTCACCATGGCCCAGGTGATCCCCGACAGTGCCTGCGCGTCGAGCAATGTTTGTATTTTGGTTTGCTTGGTCTCTGCATAGGTCAAATTTGACAGCAACAAAGTGGCCAATATGATAAGACTTCTGAGCATTGACTTCTCCTTACCCGGCTCTGGTCGTGCGCCCGTACCGCGATTTTTGAACCATTTGCTGAGTTAAAAAAGCGAGGGCTGATAAATTTCGCCTAAATTTAACAAGTTACTGTGTGAAAAAGTAGTGAAGGTAGCGCAATAAAATTCGTAGTGAGATAGAAGATACGGTGAGAATTCGTGTGGCTAGTGCTCGTTCAGTCTTTTATATGTGTCAGGGTAAACCCCTAACATATTGTAAATATTGCTCTTCTATTGGATAATTGAAAGGCTAAAATAATAATAACAAATAAAGCCGAATGGCAGCATGAGCGATAGTGGTTAAGCAAGATGGCTCATTGTTTCGCAAGGCGCTTTTTTCGGGGAGCAATAAATGAATGTATTGGGCACGCTAATTTACGCCTGTATGTTTGGTATACTGGCGCTGGCTTTGTTGCAGGCGGTTAATAAACCCAGGCAAATGCAGACAACTTACCTGATAGCCTTGTTGGTTTTACTGATCATCCATGTTTGCGGTGAGCTAGTCGTCTATACGGGCGCTTATCAGTACGTCCCCTGGCTGGTGGGGGCTCAATATCCCTTACGTGTACTGCTTGGGCCTGCTTTGTATTTGTATGCCTGTGCCACTATGTCTCCCAACCCTGAGTTTTCAAAACGCACCTACCTGTGGGCGCTGTCGGGTCCGGTTCTGGTGATTGCGGTGATGTTACCGTTTACCATCAGCCTGAGCTCTGCTGAAAAGCTGGCACTGGCAGATCCGGCAACCCGTAACCCTGAGCACTATAAGCTGGCGTTATTTTCCTGTTTTGCAGCAACGCAAATCTTTGTTTTGTATACGGCTGTTTATTTCTTCCGTGCATTGAAACTGCATCGTCGTCATCGTCAGCAATTGATGGAGCGGTTTTCCGAAATAGAATCACGCTCTCTGAGCTGGTTTGGGGTCATTTTACTGTTCTGGGGGTTAGTGTGGTTGTGCTACGCCACCGGTTACATTTCCGTTTTTTATGGCTGGCGTTGGTTCGGGCAAGGCGTGATTTTGCCTATCTTTGAAACTTGCGTCTTACTGGCATTTGCGTATCTTGCGTTGAAACAACCCATATTGGTTAAGGCCGATAAAGGAGAGCCCAGATCCGAGCAGCCGCGCACGTCGACGGTCAGTTTGGATAGAATGCAACGCATTGCGGTTAAGCTGCAAAGCGCGATGAAAGAGGAGCAGTTGTTTATGGAAGAAGACTTATCTTTGAATAAACTCTCCAAAGCAATTGGTATCAGCGAAAACCATATTTCAGAGACTCTATCGCAATTGCTAAAAACCAATTTCTTCCAGTTTGTGAATGGCTATCGGATCTCACATGCCGAAAAACTGCTCAAAGAAACGGATATGCAGATCCTGACTATTCAGTTTGAAGTTGGCTTTAACTCAAAATCGACTTTCAATACGGCATTTAAAAAAGCCACAGGGCTCACACCATCTCTGTACCGTAAGCAAGAAAAAGCTGTAACAGCCTAAAAAGTATATGAATAAAAAAGTTCGAACGGGCCCAATCGAACGACAATTCTGAGGCACTCCCTGACAATGGCGTTACCAAACACGCACAGGCCACAACCGAATAGAGGTTGCCTGATATTATCATTGTAGGGAGTTTTAACTATGTCTCACCAACTAGCGGCGCGTATTGCCGGGTTTTTATTTCTGATCTCGACCAGCTCTTATATGTATGCTGACACCATATTGTCGCCGCTACTCAGGCTGCCCGACTTTCTTAATCAGGCAGCACAGAATCAGTCAACACTGGCGCTGGCTTCGTTACTTGAGTTTATTAACTGTGCATCGGTTGTTGGGATTGCCATTGTGATTTATCCCATTATTAAGCGATATAGCGAACGGGTTGCGATTGGTTATATTGCCGGCCGTGTGATAGAAGCAGCTATGCTGACATCTGGTGCGGTGATGTTGATGACATTCGGGGCGATGGGAGAGAATCTGGCAGCCAGCTCGGTGATGCACAGTGAGCAGCTTTATATTATGGGCAATGCGCTGAAAACGGAGCGCTATTTTAGTTTCCTGATGGGGATGATAGCACTGGCTATTTTCGGATTCCTGCTGAACATCACTTTGTTTAAGTATCGCCTGGTACCGCGTGTATTAGCAGGTCTTGGGTTGCTCGGTTATGTCATGCTGTTATTGAAAGTGCTGTTTGATTTCTTTGATGTGAGTATGGGTGGTACCTGGATGTATATTCCTGGTGGCTTGTTTGAGCTCCTATTACCACTTTGGCTCATTTTCAGAGGGTTTGATTTGGGCGTAGAGCCGCAGGTAGGCGCATCAGGCAAATAAGCAGGATGGTCGGGCAATGGATGTGTCCCGTTGGATTTTGCGTTAGCGGTATCTGTATTCTATTGGCTCTGCCAGCGCTTTATCAATTCGTCTTTACTTTTATTTCCTTTTGGCATGTGTTCTTCCGAAGCTTAAAAGGGGGCATTAATACCAATACTAAGACCAATATTAAAAGCCATAGCCAACACCATAACTGAAAATAACAGCAGCGATAAATAGCACTAAGCATGCTTTGGTACTTTTAAAGTGCCAGCGTTGTGCACGCCCTATTGAGTAGATGAATAGCCCTGTGAGCACAACTGTGGGTTCGTAGAAAAACCGCACTGGTGCTTCAAACGGAAAGAAGAACAGGCCATGGATCAGGCGACCCAGCCCGGGTGGTAATAGCATCATAGCTGCAAGGAGTATCCAGTGGGCGTGTGCATGCGGTGAGTCAGTGCGCAAAATAGCTTTATACATGAATAAAATAAAGGCAGGAAAAAGTACCAGATCCAGACTCAATACGAGCCGAAAGATAGTGGAGGTATTAAACTGAGTCTGAAATATATTGGCGTATAGCGATAAGGTAGAAAGGACAAACGCTAGTAAGACACAGGTTGATAAGTACCCAAGAATGCGATGATGGGTGTAGCGCTGATAGTGAATGAGTGTTACCTGAATCAGCATGCCAGCGATCCATAAAAAAGACACCGAGGCGTGCGAGTGATGCGCTTCAGTTAAGGATGAAAATTGCAGCACATAACTTGGAATAAACCCCAGTAATATCAGCAGGCCAATTGCCCAAAGCCACTTAACATAGAAAGACATGGGCAAGGCTGAGTTTGCCTGCTGTACAGTGTGTGAGGCATGTTTATCATCCGTGGTGATTAAGCTATGCGACATGCTTTTATCCCGCTGAGTCTGAAACGCACGGTGATACTTTTATCGAAACGGCGTCTTCAGGTGCATTGATCCGGCATCGCCCGCCAATTGGTATAGTAAAGATGGGCGTAGTGTGGCCAAAGTCGAGATTGCACACAACCGGGCAGTGTTCAAGTTGCTCAAAGCTGCGCAGAATCTCAACCAGGTCGTTGAGTTCGACTTTACTGTCTTTTTGAAACCGGCCAATCATCAGGCCCTGAATGTGTTCTGCTCCCCGGTGAGACAATAAGGACTGTAAATTGCGTTCGAACTCCGTCAGAGTCAGCTCTCCAAGGAGATTGTCTTCTTCTAAAAACAAGATGGCACCTGCCAGGTCTGGCATATACTGGGTTCCCTGTAACAGGTTGAATGAACACAGGTTGCCGCCTAAAATAGTGCCTTCACAACTTCCCGGGTTGACGATAACCGGGCCTGCATTTTTGATAAATTGCCGCCTGGTCTGATCGATAAACCAAAGATCATCTGACCAGGTTTCTGATACATCCAGTACATAGTCAGTACCGCGTAGTAATGCGTGTTCAAAGTGCTTTAAAGTGTACGCAAAGCCCTGTTGCATACCAAATGATGAAAAGTGTGGCCCCAGAAAAGTTATCTGACCTGTTTTGGCATAGATGGCATTGAGCAGCACGGTGATGTCTGAATAGCCGCACAAGGGCTTAGGCTGAGTACGGAACGTTTCCCAGTCAAGGTGGTCGAGTATTCTGTTGGCATTGTGGCCACCTATGGTGCTCAGGATCAGTGCGACGTTAGGATCTGCATAGGCCTCATTGAGATCTTGTGCTTTGTCTTTTATCCGTTGCGCCGTGGTATCCGATTGGTGGATGTAGTGCTTTGCAAAATCACACTGAATATTAAGCCCCGCCAGTGTTTCAGTGGCAATGGCCACGGTCTCATCGGATAAGATATTTGCTGACCTGCTGGGTGAGACAATACGTGCGATTTTCTTTTGCGTGCTCATAAACTTCCTCTAATTCGTTGATGCAGTAGTGGTGTCTGCCGTAACAAAAAACTGCTGGATAATAGGACAAACCAGCTCAGGTAATTCCTGGTGAGCGGCATGCGCGGTGAATGGAATATTTGCAAAGTTTGCGTCAGTCAGCTTTGCTTTGAGCGCAACGGCTTCTGACAGAGAAAATAAAAAGTCATCATCGCCTCGCATGATGAGGGTAGGGCATGTGATTTGGCTTACCAAATCGCAAGGATATCCTGACTCACTGGTATCGAGCCAGAGCGCCTTCACCGCACTAACCAGAGCAGGGAAGTCTGGGGTGGGATTTGAGGTGTTATAATAAGCGACTCCTTCAGGAAATAATTCTGTCCAGAGTTCGACCGTCAGGCCTTGCAGAGTGTCAATGGTCGGATCATTTTCTTCCAGCCGCCAGGTCGACCCCAGGGTAACCAGGCGAACAACCTGCTGAGGGTTCTGCGCTGCCAGGCGATAGGCAACGATACCGCCATCACTGAAGCCAAACAGGGCATATTGCCTGATACCCAGCGCACTAAGCAGGGCTTGTATGTCTTCCTGATACTGAGCATAGGTCAATGGTGCATCGCCCAGGTGCGACTTTCCCTGCCCGCGTAAATCGATGGATATCAAACGGAAGTGCTCAATCAAATACTCACTAAGTACATCCAGGTCCCGGGTTGAACCCAGGCCACCATGGAGCATGACCAGAGGAAAACTATTTGGATTACCACTGAGTTCATAGTGGAGTAGGGTGCCGTTGATGTCTGCATATGCTGACTGCTTATTCATGATCATATCCTTTAACTGCGTTGTTATTATTCGACATTGTTCTTTGGGCGCCGCGTTATCGTGTTCTGTCCTCTACCTCGTCAAAAGTTTCTACCGAAATACGTTTTGCAAGTTCACGCATCCGCTGCATTTTTTCCGGGTTGCTGTTATCCCAGAAGTTCAGCCAGTCTTCGCGAGAACGCCATTTGGCTATGGTCAGTACTTTGTCTGGCTGGTCGGTGCTTTGTAACATAAAACTGCCAAGTGCACCGTCAACAGAACGGTGTATTTCATCGGTTGTTATTTGCCATGTGGCATGAAACTCAGTCATATTTTCAGTTGGTACCTGCCACTGATAAATCACTCTGAACATAGTTAATTATCCTTAATGTCATTCTATGACCTGCCATATGGCGCAACGACAGCAAACGTGTGGCTGAGCTCTTAGGTGGAAAGGCTATCATGGGTTGTATTGAGCTGCACGCGGACCCTGTGTGCTGAGCGATGTCTCCTGACACAGGCTGTCAAAGAGATACTCAGGCAATCAAAAAGTGGTTACTCAGTATGCAGGGCAATGCAGTTGCCTTCTGAATCTTCAAATTCCGCAACCCAGCCGAATCCGCAAATAGAGGTTTTGGGGTAGAGGGTTTTTCCACCCAAAGACAAAACTTTGGCCAGCGTGGCATCTATGTCTTCTGTATGGAAATAAAGCCGTGCCCCCGCTTTAGAAGGAATATAACTGTCTCCTTTGACGAGTGCGCCGGTGATCCCGGCTACCTGATCGTTTGATGGGAATAGAGCCATGTCGTGACCATCGATGAGGGCACGTTCGAACTCAAAGCCAAAAACGGCTTGATAAAAGGCCGTGGCGCGATCTAAGTCGGTCACCGGAATTTCAAAATATCTCACTGGGTTATTCAGAAGCATCTTTTCCGCCTTTTTGAGGTGTTTTGTTTAGTATGGCACGTCTTGGCCATACTCTGATTTTAGGAGCTAGTTGCTCTGTGTCCAGAACTGGTTTTGAGCCACCTGCTTTCTGTGATACATGCTTCATGGTGTCTCAGTCATATTACGTTTGTGTGCTCATCGTATGATATGTGGGCTGAAAAATGTCCTATCCGCTAACCCCATTAAAACGGGAATTGGCGAAGTTTACAAGTGGTTTTGTATTGGGAACAAATTGGCATTTTCTACAGTCAGAAAGGAACAGTCAGGCGCCTATGCTCACTCCTTTAAGCGTGTTCAATTTCATTTGTTATCAGAGACGGCTCTGAAGACGTGTTGCACCTTGCTGTGCTTGAACCCAATGGATCCATAGAACGCATGTGCATCCGTTCTGACTTCATTACAGCGAACTCGGTATTGACCTGGCTGGTGCGCTAGCACGTGTTTTACCAGCATGCGACCTACGCCCTGGCCACGGGTATCAGGGAGTACAACCAGCCCACCAATTTCATAAAAGCTGTTGGAGGCCAGCCGCCGGGCGAAGAAAACATGTATCCAGCCAACAATAC
Source organism: Pseudoalteromonas sp. PPB1 (assembly GCF_015356275.1). NCBI lineage: Bacteria > Pseudomonadati > Pseudomonadota > Gammaproteobacteria > Alteromonadales > Pseudoalteromonadaceae > Pseudoalteromonas > Pseudoalteromonas sp. PPB1. The sequence goes on from NZ_JACEQV010000007.1 coordinate 16,085, forward strand.
GAGTGCTTAGCTGAGCGACGAATACCTTATCGACCGGAGAGTCCAGCAATGCAATGAGGTTGGCATGAGACTCTTCTGGTGACAGATTTATGTATCCGAGGTGCTCTGAGACCTGAGCAATTTTCTGTGAATCAGACGCTAACGCAGCTCTGATGATTATAGCCATATGATTGTCCTTAAAGGGGTATGACGGGTAAAGCACTCTATAAAGTTGGTGGTGTTAAATTCAGTTGTAAGCGTATTTTTTCCTTGAATTTAATTGGAAACACCAGGTCAACATCGTGGGATGTTGCTTTAGCTGCTGAGTAAAGTCGCCTGGCAGAATTTAGTGCCCTGATGACAGGCTCTCTAGGTAAGGTCGCCGGAAACGTTTTTAAGTTTTCCAGCTTTACAACGTGCCCTTGAGCGTCAAAAAACAGGGTGGCTGTGATTCTGCCTTCGCTGTCTTGAATATTTGCTTTGTCAGAAAAAAGTGGGTCCGGAACTTCAATCTGGATTTCACCAAGCTCTATTGCGATTGGTGGCAAGCAGCTCAGTGCCTGGAAACTGATTGCAAATAGGATGGTCAGTATGTAATTCACATTCTCTCCGGAGCGTACTTAACATCAAAAGCGGATTTAGTGCGCCACTCAGGCGTTTATTAACCTTGCTGGATCATTCACTTCTGACTGGCGATTTATTACTCAGCCTTTGTGATCTAGAGCTTCTTAATTAGCAACTGAATGCCTTCATGCTCTGTAATTGAAATAAACGGTTTGTTCCCGTTTACTTCAAACTCACTGTATTTAATTGTGGCTTTTTTATCAAAGCCTAATTTGTTGGCAAAGATGTGTTGAGAAATATTGCCGGTGGCTTCGGCCTGTGCGTATTGAAACCCCTGAGCTTTGGCCGCTTGTAAACATACTGAAATGAGTGCAACCACCATACCTTTTACTTTGACATTGGCATCTGTGGCAACAAATTTGATATTCAGATAGGTGTTTTCTGTCAATTCACCTTTGTTGAAGTAGGTATTATTTAGCGAATCAATCAACGCTGCTATCGGGTTTTCATTACCTTCAGGTGATGCATTCACTGAGTCTGACAAATCTGAAGCCAGTAGCACGCCGATAACACGACCCGAGTTAACCTCCTTAGCGATGAACCCCATGCCCTGAACGGCACATTGATTTGAAAGGTAGTGGATATAATCTGAAAATTCCTGCGGATCTGCAGTATTTAAGTGCGCCAGGGGCTCTCGCTCATGGAACTCTTTGACTAGCAGTCTGGCGGCTTCTTCAGCACTGAGAGTGTCTATTTTTTGAATGGTGTAATCAATTGGCATGTGATAAATCCCGGTGACATAGTGACCCTCATTTTACAGTACTCACAAGGTGAAGTCAGAACACTTTGGCCAAGGTCAATGAGGTCACCGGGGGGGCGCCTCAAGCAAGTGCGGTGTTGAGACTTCTTTGGTGAGCACTGTGGTGGGAGTGCGTAGCTGAGTGTCTCAAAGCGTCACCCTTTATTAGGTTTGAACTGAGATATTAAAGCTTCAAATTCTGTCTGTGAAGTTGGCACATGGGTATCTAGTGTTCTGATAATGCTTAGAATATTTTCTTTTGCACTGGCAATATCGTCCTCGCTTTCGATCATTGAGACAATGTAAAAGACGCACTGGTCACTGAGCGTTGATAAAGAGACCAAATGGCTTTCTTCGGTGTCATTATGGCGCTTCAGATGCCAGTATAGAAGCTCTGTTCCATCGAGCCACGCCTGCTGATGCACTGTGACTGTGTGATCTTTGGAGGCGTGTTTTAGATAATTAAATTCATGTTCCAGATGGCTTTCTAATATGCTTTTTATACCTGCTTTTTTTGCATCCTTGTCAGTAAATGAAGCAATGGGGATAGCCACAATCTGATAAGGGGTCGCCTGATATTCAAAGTGCGTAGCGCTCTTTGGGCTGACTTTTTCTGCAAACTTAAGGCTAAAGTAGCTTTGACATTCAGGATATCCATTCAGCCACTTTGTGGCGCCATTATTTTCCCACGCCCACATACCTGCATGGCCATTCAGGCTGAGTGCCATTAAGATAAAGCTAATATACTTAAATTTCATGGTTTTTCCTTAAACGTGAAGACTTACAAGAATGGCATGATTGAGTTTACAGCCAGTGAAACAACCCACTCTCGGTATTCTAAAACTCGCATCTGCCAGCCTTTTGCAATTACTTTACACCAACACGGCTGAAAAAACTTCCGATAATGTCACCATATAAGTTTTGAACGGTTTGGCCTCAAGGGAGCTGTTGTTTGAGCACTAAAGCTCAGGCTGGTTTGTGAGCGGAGGGGAGTAAATAGGCACTTTTGTAACACCTGTTACTTTCAGGTTACGTGAAAAGAATTGACGTTAGGCAAACCTGTTATGGGTAATAAAGGCTGGATTAAGCGAAATTAAATTCTAAAAATCAATAGGCTAATGAAATATTCACTAAAGTGAAAAAAACTAATGTAAATTTAAATTTACAAACTTTGTAAACATAGTTAAATAAATGTTCTATTTTGTTGTTTATTTTTTCTTCATATGCGCTACATTTTGATTGGAAATTAACCAAACAACAAAAAAGGAACAAGTATGCGTAAACTAAACACACTGGCTTTTGCCGTTCTGGCAGGCCTATCTGGACAGTCCATGGCTCAGGCCGAGTTATTGACAGCAGATCAGGGTAAAGCCATTCCAGACAATTATATTGTCGTGTTTAAAACGCCAACCGTGCTTAATACACAAAGCGCTATGGCTATCTCTGATTATGCGACTACCCAGGCACAGGCACTTAGCAATGCTTATAATGTAAGCGTTGCTAAACGCTTTAACGGCGTGCTAAACGGTGTGGTAGTCAATGCATCTGAAGGCGATGTTAAAGCAATGCTTAAAGACCCTAACATTGCTTACATTGAGCAAGATCAGATTGTCACTGTTACACCTCAGGCTTCTGGTGATCAGAATAATGCGATCTGGGGCCTTGACCGTGTCGATCAGCGTGCATTACCTTTGAATTCAAACTATCACTATGACTTTGACGGCACAGGTGTGACCGCGTACGTCATCGATACTGGTGTGCGTATTTCGCACAGTGAGTTCGGTAATCGTGCAAGCCATGGTTATGACTTTGTTGACAACGATGCAGACTCGTCTGACTGTAACGGTCACGGTACACACGTTGCTGGTACTATCGGTGGTTCAGAGTACGGTGTTGCGAAAAATGTCAATGTTGTAGGCGTCCGCGTATTAGGGTGTAACGGTTCCGGTTCGTATTCTGGTGTGATTTCAGGGATTGACTGGGTTAAAAATAATGCGTCAGGCCCGTCTGTTGCCAACATGAGTCTGGGTGGTGGTGTATCTCAGGCTGTTGATGATGCGGTTAATGCTGCCGTTGCCTCGGGTGTTACTTTCGTTGTGGCTGCGGGTAATGATAACAGCGATGCCTGTAACTATTCACCTGCTCGTGCGGCTGATGCGATAACCGTTGGTTCTACAACAAGCAGTGACGGTCGTTCTAGTTTCTCTAACTACGGCTCTTGTCTGGATATCTATGCGCCTGGTTCAAGCATCAAGTCTGCATGGTATAACTCAGACAGTGCGACCAATACAATCAGTGGTACTTCAATGGCAGCACCTCATGTTGCCGGTGCGGTGGCTTTATATCTTGACCAGGATCCAACGCTTACACCAGCTCAGATTGACTCACTACTGAGCAGCAGAAGTACTAAAGGCGCGGTATCTGATGCAAAAGCAAGTTCGCCTAATGAGCTACTTTATACGCTGGAAGGTGATGCGCCACCACCACCGCCTCCTCCAGGTCCAACTGAGCTTGTTTCAGGTGTAGGTGTGTCTGCGTCAGGTGGGTCTGGTTCTGAGACCTTCTATAAACTTGCTGTTCCAGCGGGTGCAGCGTCGGTTTCGTTCACACTGGCTGGTGGCTCGGGTGATGCGGATCTGTATGTTCAACAAGGTTCTCAACCATCTCAAAGCAGCTATGCGTGTCGTCCATATAAAAATGGCAACAACGAATCATGTGAGTTCTCTAACCCGGCAGCGGGTGACTGGTACGTAATGCTACATGGCTATAGCCAGTATTCAGGCGCTACACTGACAGGTACTTTTGGTGATGCTTCAGGCTGTGGTGCAAACTGCCTTCAAAACGGCGTGCCAGTCACTGGTCTGTCTGGCGGTACCAACACAGATACCCGTTATACAATAGAAGTACCGGCCAATGTAACCTTGAATGTGAGCATTTCAGGTGGCTCAGGTGATGCGGACTTGTATGTTCGTAAAGGCACTCAACCGACCACTAATAACTATGATTGTCGTCCATATCTGTCTGGCAACACAGAAAGCTGTAGCCTGAGTTCAGGTGCGGATGGCGGGACTTACCACATCATGGTGCGTGGATACAGCAGCTACTCAGGCCTGACTCTGCAAGGCAGTTTCTAAATAGTAATGAGTAAGTAATATAGACAAGGCCGCTCTGGAGCGGCCTTTTTACTTTGCTGATAGCAATTAGTAGACTTTGCAGATCAGACCCTTCAGGTAGAATCCTTCCGGATAGCAACCCGCAATAGGGTGGTCAGCAGCCTGATTAAGTCGCTCCATGATTAATAGGTCTTTACCGGCATCCAGTGCAGCGTCAGCCACGACTTTCTGAAATAGATTTTGTTCCATCAGGCCTGAGCAAGAGAAGGTCAATAAAGTCCCACCTGGCTTGAGCAATTGCATTGCCAGCATGTTGATGTCTTTGTAACCGCGACATGCACCATTGAGTTGTGCTTTACTCTCTGCAAATTTAGGTGGGTCCATGACGATAGTGTCAAACTGACGGCCTTCTTCCCGATATTGTCTGAGAAGCTTAAACACGTCTTGTTTAACAAACTGAGCGCGGGATACATCCAGCTCATTGTGCTCGACATTGCGTTTCGCCGTATCTAAAGCGGGCTGAGACACATCGACATTAATAACCTCATCACAGTCGCCGCGCAGAGCGTATAGGCCAAATGTGCCTGTGTAGCAGAAACAATTCAGTACAGATTTACCTTTTGAAAAGCGCTCCAATGCAGCCCGGCTGTCTCTTTGGTCCAGATAAAAACCTGTTTTATGTCCGGACTTGATATCGACTTTTATTTTTAGGCCGTTTTCCATGATCACAACGGGTGCCGTTGGCTCGTCTCCCCACAGTACGCCTGTGGTTTTCTCAAGTCCTTCTTTTTTACGCACATCGACGTCAGAACGTTCGTAAATGTGACACTCAGGGAACAGCGTTCTGAGCGCTTGTACAATTTCGCCTTTATGACGCTCAGCACCGGCGCTGAGTAACTGACAAACCAGATAGTTATCAAATTTGTCTATGGTAATGCCGGGTAAACCATCTGACTCGGCGGCACACAATCTGAAACCGGTTAACTGTCCTTCCTCAATGACCTGTTCGCGGGCTGCAAGTGCGCGTGCGAGGCGGCGTTCGAAAAAAGCCTGATCGATTAACTCTGCTTGGTCAAAGCTCCAGATCCGGGCACGGATCTGCGAGTCGGGGCTGTATGCGGCTGTTGCGAGGTACTGTCCGTCATGACTATAAATGGTCACTGTATCGCCAAGCGCAGGCTTGCCTTTGACTTTTTTGATTGCCTTGGAAAAGATCCAGGGATGTTTTCTTTTTAAAGATTTTTCACGGCCAGGTTGTAAATACAGCGCGCAAGACATATAAATTCCTTACTATGGATAATGGTGACATTTTAGTGAAGCCAATAAAAACATACAATCAGAACCATAAGGTTAAGGGATAAATGACAGTAAATATGACGGAATTAGAGACGGCATGCAGAGATTTTATGCTCACAACCGAGTTTGCCGATACCGCCCATGATTTATCACACATCCTGCGTGTGGTTAAAACCGCCAAGCAACTCTGTGCTGCGGAGGGGGCTGATCTTGAAGTTGTGTTGCCCGCGGCCTGGTTACACGACTGTGTGGCTGTGGCAAAGAATCACCCGGACAGGCCCATAGCGTCGAAATTGGCCGGGGACAGGGCGGTTGCCTTTCTATCAACCCTGGATTATCCAGAGCACAAACTCTCAGCGGTACATCATGCGATAGTTGCACATAGCTTCAGTGCCAACGTGCCACCCGATACGCTGGAAGCTAAAGTTGTTCAGGACGCAGACCGAATGGATGCGCTTGGGGCGATTGGGGTGAGTCGATGCATGAAAGTGGGCGGTGCCATTGCCAGACATTTGTATCACATTGATGACCCATTTTGTCAGCAACGAGAAGCGGATGATAAAAAGTACACGTTAGATCACTTCTACATCAAGCTGCTGAATATTGCGGAGCAAATGCACACGCAGTCGGCAAAACAAGAAGCGCAGCGCCGAACTGAGTTTATGCGTGGATTCTTGCTCGAATTGGGCAGAGAGATAGGTGTCCCCGACTAGCGGGTCATGCGTTTTACGAATACAACGACAAACAACGCCAGCGAAAAGCTCCCGGTAAACGCTTCAACCGTGGCGATTAACCGGGTAATGCCGGTCGGCGTTATGTCGCCATAACCCAGTGTAGTAAAGGTGACCACACTGAAATAAATGCAGTTGAGTAATGTACTGAGGTTGTCTGACCATGAGGCCTGACTGGAAAACTGGATCAGCCCGTCGTTATAATTGATTCCGAATATAAAGTAGCAAATCGCACAGGCGACTATCATGCCCAGACTGAAGCGGATCACATTTTCGGGCTTTTCGCCGTAGCCACATAACATATCAACGAAAGAGGATACCAACCGGCGTTTGGATAATTTAGGGTATTGCGCGTGACGCATGCGAAGTTCGCTGTAGGTATATTTGCCAGCCATTTCAAACAGACCTTGCTGCTCTGCACCTTTTCTCAGTAAGCGATAGATTTCTTCTGATTGTAAAAACAAGTCGTTGGCTTCATCTAAATCTTGCTCTTTCAGTGCGTCGCTGGCTTGTTTTTCTTGTAACAGTTTATCGCCAAGGTAGAGGTTATCGATACGAGTTTTATCGAGTTTCATGCCGAGCAGATTGGTGTTTTCGAGCTTGCAGCAATGTAGATTGGCATCTCGCAAGTCCGCTTTCATTAAGGAAGCATTTTTGATGGTACTGTTGAACAGGTGAGCACCTTGCAAGTTGGCACGATAGAAGTTGCTGTATGACAGGTCATAGCCTTCGTGGTTACCAAATTTAACCAAGTTAAGACCTTCCAGGTTGGCACGTTTTAACTCCAACCCCTGTAAAAGGCCGCCTCGTTTTGCATACCGCTCCAGCTTTTGAGTTAACTCCAGACCGCTTTTGTCAAATTTGCTATCATGCCAGAAGCAATAGCCTGAACCCATGTCTATTTCCTGGCATTTATGGCCGTCGGGAGATTCATATTGGCAAAGTGGTTTGTTATTCATGTTACGCCAGTTTAATCCTTCCTATTAGTAAGGGTAGCAGCATTTTTTCAGGGTAAATAAAAAATTGTATCTATGTCATTCGATTATCAGTTAAGTATCAGTAAGCGCAGACAGAGTGTTGCGATAAAAGTCACAGCGAATGGCGTGAAAGTGTTTGCGCCGCATGGCATTGACCGACAATGGCTGGAAACCTGGCTGAAGAGCAAGTCGAGCTGGGTTGAGGATAAGAAGCTAGCAGTGTCTGCTCAGCAACAACAGATCCAATCACCTTTCTGTCACAAAGAAATTCAGATATTTGGTGAACGATATCAGCTGGTGCTGTCGCCGTGTCGTTCTTATATTGATCATGACGCCAAATGTATTGGTTTAAAAACCCGGGCACAACCGGGAACAGAGGGCGCGCGCAAAGCCTTATTTAAGCTCTTAAACCAGATACTGCTCAGCTATGTAACGCCGGTACTGGCTGAGTATTCGGTCCTGATGAACAGTCAGTATCAGGAATTGAAAATAAGGGAATATAAACGCCGCTGGGGAAGTTTGTCTTCAAATGGCACGCTGGCGCTTAATAGCCTGTTGGTTGGTGCGCCTAAGTGGGTTATAGATTATGTTGTTGTGCATGAGCTGGCACACTGTCATGTGATGGCACACAATCAGGCCTTTTGGCAGATAGTGGCACGTCATTATCCCAGATATCAGGAAGCGCAGGCATACCTGAGGCAATATGGAGTAGGGTTACAGATTGAAAAGCCATAGCGCGGGACTGGATCTACACAGTGACACTGATGGAGTGATGGTTTTGAGATAGGCAGCCTGGAGCTTGCTTTCATGCATCACTTCAATAAAAAGCACCGGTCCGAAATTCAGTCGGATGTGGTTGTCTGGACAAGCATGAATAAATATTGGGTTGAAATATTGCTTTAGGAAAGTGGTGGAGGGGGCTGGATTCGAACCAGCGAAGGCAGTGCCGTCAGATTTACAGTCTGATCCCTTTGGCCGCTCGGGAACCCCTCCTCAACATGGGCGCTGATAATATCAAAGTTTTTAGTGAAGTAAAGAAATGTCCTAAAGAAAATTGAAAAAATGCCGATAAATTTTCATATTTGATAAATTGTGGCGATTTTACATGCAGATAGATGGCATTTTGTGCAAAGAGGCTCAGCTGGGCAGTGCACTCAATCACAGCGTTCATGAAGCAAGACGCGGCGACTTTGGCTTGCTGCTGTCTTTATTGTCTCAGGATGCATTAGATTTTAGCCAGTTTGACCTGCCGCATTCGTCTTCACAGGAAGCTGATAAATCAGAAGAAGCGCTTAAAAAGGCGTTGCAGCTTGGTCCGCAAAAGCCGCTTGCCCCAGAACAGTTCGATATGCTGATTGGCCAGAGCAATGGGTTTATGGCTCAGGGGGGCGATCTGACAAGTCTTCGCCTTAAAGAATGTTTGCAGCCAGAGCCCTTTGCGGTACGTAACGACAAAAAGCACATTCCGCTGCATATCGTTGATAATTTGGAGCCTGCCGTAAGACAGAAGCTCGAAAATACCAGAAATCCACAAATGCTTGTTGATAAACACGATATAGATGCTGCAGGTTTCTATGATCAGATAGCCGGTGGTGAAATGCAATCTATGTTGCAGGTTGCGGTGTAATACCAATTTCACTTAATACCTGGTCTATTTGAAGGAGCAAATAGGACGCTAACGGCGTTAAAAATTTCTTATTTAGAACAACTAAATAGCAAAATTTTTGCCTTGTTATCGACCCTATTTTCTCGCCTCAAAATAGATCACTTAATTAAGCAAATTGGTATAACAAACGCCACAGCGAGTTTAAAAAAGAAAACTAAGCGATGCGAAAATGTCGGGCGAGTAATTTGATGCGCTCAAACACCACAAGCTTATTGGAATGATGTTGTTAAATTGTCTTTGATACTGTCAGGTTACGTCCAAGACTCTGAAATGGTTTCGTAACCATAATGGCAGAGCATGGAATTGGCAGCGTCGGGTGGTTGTCTACCTAACACTGGATTATTGAAGGTTCAATAACCCAGATCATTTAGCCTGCCTATCTAGCCGTGGCATTTTTTGAACTTCTTCCCACTTTGGCAGGGACAAGGATCATTCCTGCTAATTTTTTTCTCAGGGCAGGCAAACAGTTCACCATCAAGATAACGCCATTGGCCGTCTTCACGTAAAAAGCGAGACCGTTCGTGCATAGTGATACAGGTGTTGCCATCCAGGTATGTAGCCTTAAACTCCACAAAGTGATGTTCTGGAGACTCATTGCTTTGGATGACCTCCAAGCCAATAAAGGTTGCGTGCTCAGCAAATGCACTGATACTGGCCTCACTATTTTCTGCACGTTTGCACTGTGCATAAGTACGATGTATGTACCCTGTGTCTTTGAGGCAATAAGCACTGTATCTGGAGCGCATTAACTGCTCCGCACTGTCAGGTAGCTTTTGGCCTGCTATGAAAGGCAGACAGCATGCTTGTGCTTCTCTTTCAGAACCGCAATAACACATATTTTCTCATTTGAACTTAATGCGCAACGACAGATATCTCATGTCCAGAGGTGCGGGTAAAACAAAAGACCTCAGTGTCACTGTCTATCAGTTTAAACTGAGACAGCTGTTGTTCCGACACAATGTCTGTCCAGGTGATCACCGCTGCAAAGTTACCTTTGCATAAAGCGCTGTTAATAACATACTCTAAGTTTATCAAATGTCTTTGACGTAGCACCAGTAGCTTGCTGCTATCAATTGAACTGTTATCCAGCAGGGCTTTGCTTGGAATGTTGTCTGGTGCAATAAGCAAGGTCCATCTGTGAAGTGAATTGCATCGATACAGGATTTTAAGCAGTTCTAAACTGCTTACTATGTCATCTTCCGCATATACTAACTGATAGCGTTTGTTGGCTGTTTTAGCCTGAGACACTGATATATTTTGCACTTGAGTATGTAACATGAGCAGACCACTGATTTTCTATACAGTGGTTATACAGTATTTCATACAGTGCTGTTTGGCAAGTAAAATATCGCGTGTTTTTTGTGCTTTTTTTATAGTGCTTTGATTACATTTACTTTTATTTTGGGTTCGCGTCCGGGCTAAAGTGCATCATTTGATGGATTTGCTCATACAGGGTAGCGGCATAGCACTGGGCATCTATGAATCGCTTAGCTGTCAGATGGGTACGCACTTGCTCAAGTGTGCCGGCTGCTGCCTGATTTCCCTGACTTTGAGAGAGCGACAGCCAGGCAATACCATGAAAAACGCTTTTTGGTACACCCTGACCTTTTACAAATAACATCCCGAGATAAAACTGGGCTTTATTATCACCTGACATCGCAGCAAGCCGAAGCCATTTCGCAGCGAGCGGATATTGTTTATTTTTCAGATAATAAAGGCCTTTTTTATAGACAGCCTTGTTATCGGTATCGTTGGGCCAGCGGTTTTCAGAGTCCGGTGTTGCGGTCACAAATTCCAGTACATTGAGCAGCTGTTGCTCTAAATCACTGCCGTTTGCAACTGCTAATTGGTTCTTTTTCATACTGATTTCACTTAATACGACTTAGATCAGAGTGTAGCTGATTTTTAACTATTTTGTCCGATTACACCAGAGATTTGTGATAAAATCCGGCTTTCGTTTCTATATAAAATACAAAGACATGCTGGAAAAATTATTTTCGCTCCGTGCACAGCAGAGCACAGTCAAAACCGAGTTTATCGCCGGTCTGACGACATTTGTCACTATGGTTTACATTGTTTTTGTGAACCCAGCCATGCTAGCTGAGGCGGGCATCGATCATGGTGCTGCGTTTGTTGCCACTTGTTTAGCCGCAGCTATAGGTTGTTTTATCATGGGCTTGTGGGCCAATTATCCGCTGGCTTTGGCGCCAGGCATGGGCTTAAATGCCTTTTTTACTTATGGCGTCGTGTTGGGTATGGGTCATTCCTGGCAAAGCGCGTTGGGCGCGGTTTTTTTATCTGGGTGTCTATTTTTATTACTCAGTATATTTAAGGTCAGAGAGTGGGTGATACAGGCAATCCCGCTGGTACTCAAGCAAGCCATTGCTACAGGTATTGGTGCTTTCCTAGCACTGATAGCGCTTAAAAATGCGCAGATCATCGTTGCCAGCCCGGCAACCTTTGTGCAATTGGGTGACATCACCAGCCCTGGCCCTTTACTTGCCATTCTGAGCTTTTTTGTTATTGCTGCCTTAATGTATCGTGATATGAAAAGTGGCGTGCTGCTGAGTATTTTGTTGGTTACTGTGCTTGCTTGGGGCCTTGGCTTGGTCGAATATGCCGGTATTGTTTCTATGCCACCGAGTATTACACCAACTCTGGCGCAACTTGATATTGCCAGTGCGTTGGAAATCTCGATGCTGAGCGTGGTGTTCGCATTTTTATTTGTTGATTTGTTTGATACCAGTGGCACTTTGGTTGCGGTGACACAAAAAGCTGGTATTGCAGATAAAAAAGGGCGGATGCCACGCCTTGGCAGAGCGCTTTCGGCTGACAGCTCAGCAACGATAGCTGGATCTTTTCTTGGTACCTCCACAACCACTTCGTACATTGAATCTGTGTCAGGTGTGTCTGTGGGTGGGCGTACAGGATTAACCGCAGTGGTGGTTGGTTTGTGTTTCCTGCTTATGATGTTCTTTGCACCTTTGGCGCAAATGGTCCCTGCGTATGCCACTGCCGGAGCGATTTTGTACGTCGCTGTACTGATGCTGCAAAATTTGAAGCTGGTGAACTGGGATGATATGAGTGATGCCATTCCGGTCAGTGTGGTGTTACTTATGACACCACTGACGTTCTCAATTGCGCATGGCATAGCGCTTGGCTTTATTTCTTATACTGCGGTGAAGCTGGCGTGTAATAAACGCGAGGAGATCTCTGTCAGTGTCTGGGTATTGACCGCGCTGTTTATTGTCAAGTTTGCGATCAGCTGAGGCTGATCACCACTTTTTCTTGGGAGCGAAAAGGACATCGAGGTCGTCCTTTTCTTTCTCTGCTTTCTTTTTCACCGCAGAGGCATTGGAGGCTTTAAGCTCAGTGCTTATCTCACTCAGGTATCCTTCGAGCAGAGTTTTCTTTTCTTTGGTGTACTCATCGGCGTGGGTGACACCGCAGATGATCGCATAGGCTTTTTCAAAATACTGACGTGCCGATCCCACCATGTTAGCGCTCTTAGCTGACATTCCCCGCTTGATTTGGCTTTCTACATTTATTCTTAGTTGCAACCGCTCCATTTTACGGTCTTCCTGAACAAACACTTGTGTGTCTACTTTGCCTTTGCTGTGCTCTGAACGTAGTAAGTGACGCAATTTTTTAATGCCCTGAACCAGCGCGATGAGCTGCTTATCGTTGTCGGGTAATGTGACTTTATCAGATTCGTTTGCATTTTGAGGTTCGTTGTTTAAACGCTCCTGAGATTCATGCATGCGACTTTTTAATTCTCGAGAGGTGGGTGAAAGCTCGACCATAGATACCAGTGCATCATGCACACGGCGCTGAATGACTTTGATCATGGCACCGGACATAGGAATGTTGCTGCTATTAAGGATTACATCTTCGGCTTCTTCAATGATCCGCTTTTGTTTTGCCAGCTCTTTACGGCGTTCCGCTTCTTGTTTTTCTTTGTGTTGTTGAATAGCACTGACCCACACTGCAATGACAATGAGTGCTACAATCAACAAAATTATTACGGTAATAAACATACCCGGATCTCTTCGTAAATCATACAGCTGACAGTTTTTTTATATTACATCAAATAATTGGGGATTGAACAGTGTTAATAACAAGAGACTTGAAAATCCACCAAATTCCATCATTTTTTAGTATAGCTTAATGCTTGGAAGCTGGCTCTAATACACTGGGGAAAGTATTGTCCTATCGGATATACTATAATTATGCTAGGCTGAGTCATTATTTGCCTGTATCTAACGATAATTGGCCTAGTCGTACACCAGATAACAATTAAAACAAACGCTTAGTTATGAAATTACAACAACTGAAATACATAGTTGAAGTTCTGAATCACAATCTCAATGTGTCAGCAACCGCAGAAAGCTTGTATACCTCCCAGCCGGGAATTTCCAAGCAGGTGCGTATGCTGGAGGACGAGCTTGGTGTACAGATCTTTGGCCGCAGTGGCAAACATCTCACACATGTTACCAGTGCAGGCAATGAAATTATAAATATTGCCCGAGAGATATTGTCTAAGGTAGAAGGCATTAAAGCCGTTGCCAATGAACACACTTTACCCGATCAAGGTAAGCTTAATATCGCGACTACACATACTCAGGCGCGTTATGCATTACCGAATGTGATCCAGGGGTTCATGCAAAAGTATCCGGCCGTGTCATTACATATGCACCAGGGTACACCGCAACAGATCTCGGATGCTGCTGCGCGAGGTGATGCAGACTTCGCCATCGCAACGGAGGCGCTTCATCTTTACGGCGATCTGATCATGCTGCCTTGCTATCACTGGAATCGCAGTATTGTGGTGACGAAAGATCATCCATTGGCAAAGAAAGGCAGTAATATTACGGTTCAGGATGTCGCTAAGTTTCCTTTGATCACTTACGTGTTTGGTTTTACCGGACGCTCTGAACTGGATAAAGCTTTTAATGCGCATGGGCTGTCTCCGCATATTGTGTTCACCGCCACGGATGCCGATGTGATTAAAACCTATGTCCGATTAGGGTTGGGCGTGGGTGTGCTGGCAACAATGGCAGTTGATGAAATCACAGACAATGACCTGGTATGCATTGATGCCAGTCATCTGTTTGAGGCAAGTACAACCAAGATTGGATTCAGAAAGGGTAGTTTCTTGCGTGGTTACATGTACGACTTTATCGAACGTTTTGCACCACATCTGACTAAAGATTTGGTTGAACGCGCCAGCCTGATGCGCAATCAGGACGATGTGGATGCGCTGTTTGAAAACACTGAGTTACCAGTCAAATAAATGAGCACACCAGGTTGCTGAATGCGACCTGATATCAGACATTAAAAAAGCCGCAAAAGCGGCTTTTTTAATGTCTGACGGTACGGATTAACATTCAATGATATTAACCGCGAGTCCACCACGTGCCGTTTCTTTGTACTTGGTTTTCATATCATTACCAGTATCCAGCATGGTTTTGATAACCTTATCCAAAGACACTTTTTGCTCGCCGCTGCCACGCATGGCAAGACGTGATGCGTTAATGGCTTTTACGGCGCCCATGGCGTTTCGCTCAATACATGGTACCTGCACCAATCCACCGACCGGGTCGCAAGTTAACCCCAGGTTATGTTCCATTCCTATTTCAGCGGCATTTTCCACGTGTACCACATTACCCCCCATGATTTCTGTGAGTGCGCCAGCTGCCATAGAGCAGGCCACACCTACTTCACCCTGGCAGCCAACTTCAGCACCAGAAATAGAGGCATTTTTCTTATACAGAATACCAATTGCTGCGGCAGTGAGCAGGTAGCGCGTTGCTATCTCGGCATCCACTTCTTTGATAAACGTATGATAATACATGAGTACCGCAGGCAGGATCCCGGCAGCACCATTTGTGGGTGCCGTTACTACGCGGCCGCCAGCAGCATTTTCTTCATTAACGGCCAGCGCAAACAGATCAACCCAGTCCATTGCCCGAAGTGGATCGTTGCTGTTTTCAACATTTAGTTTTAAATACAAACTTGGCGCGCGACGCTTTACTTTTAGCCCGCCAGGTAAAATGCCTTCAGTTCGCATACCGCGTTCAATACACGCTTTCATCACTTCCCAGATATGAAACAACTCTGTTTTGATTTCTTGTTCACTGCGGAGCGTTTTTTCATTGTGCATCATGAGCGAAGAGACACTGAGGCCTGTTTCTTTACACATCTCGAGCAGTTGTTGCGCATTCTCAAAAGGGTAAGGCGCTGGATTTTGCTCACGTACGTCTAGCGCGGCTTGTTTCTCAGCATCAAACTGCTCTTCAGTGACAATAAAACCACCGCCGATAGAATAATAAATCTGGCTATGTACGAGCTCTGCACTCGAATAAGCTTGAAGCTCCATGGCATTGGAGTGCTTAGGCAGCGTTTTACGGCGATGAAAAACAATTGCGCCTTGTTTAGGAAAATCGGCTTTATGGGTCTTATCCAGATATATCACCTGCTCACGCTCAATGGTATCCAGGATCTCAGGGACTTTGTCCGCATCTACCGACTCAGGATCATATCCAGCCAGCCCTAAGATCACCGCTTTACCAGAACCATGCCCAATACCAGTCTGACCTAATGAGCCGAATAACTCTACTTTTACTGATGTGACTTTATCAATAATGCGGCTGCTTTGCAGGTCTTTCACAAACAAGCGCGAAGCACGCATAGGTCCAACAGTATGGGAAGATGACGGTCCAATACCAACACTGAACATGTCAAATGCACTAATCATAAATTCTACTCAACATTGCCTCTGAACGGGCGCACATCATAACGTTAATTATTGCATAAGTAACCCACTTCACAGCAAAATTGTATACAGTATTAGCTGGACATGCAGGTATTGTAACCAAGGGTGAGTAAAATATATTGAAATGTAATCAAAATCACTTAGTTAGTGGGGTGGCAGATACGCGTGTTTGGCTGGTCAGGCTACTCTGTTCAGCAACTGTTGAACAATCTTCGCTGTGGCTCCCCAAAGTAACCCATGCTCTGTCATGAGGGCGTTGAAGGTCACCGTTTTTCCTTGTAATCGTGTCTGCACAGGTTGCCAGACACCTTGTTGTGCGAGCAAAGACAATGGCAGGGTGAACACTTGCTCCACCTCATCACTGTGGGTTTGCCAGGTCGCACTGTGTGCTAAGGTTGCCAGCACAGGCGTAATACGAAAGCCGGTCAGTGTCGTATGCAAAGGTAAAATACCAACCGGGTTAACTTGCAGTGGATCAAGGGCAATTTCTTCCTGACTCTCTCGTAATGCCGTAGTGATCACTGATTTGTCTTGTAGTTCGACTTTACCGCCCGGAAAACAGAGCTGACTTGGATGGCTGCGCAGTTGCGCACTGCGCTTGCAAAGCAGCAGGGATGCTTCCCCATCCACCTCGAGTAAGGGGACTAATACCGCGCTTTCTTGTCCTTGTCCTGATGCTGGCGCGTGATCTGAAGCACTTAAACTAAAGCGGCTAATGACATGTTGTAGATTCATAGTACAGGGAGTATTTTGTTCACCTTGTGATAAGTCTCCTGATACTCTAACTCACAGTCTGAGTCTGCGACAATCCCCCCTCCGGCCCAGCAGTGAATTTTTTGCTGATGGCAAACTAAGGTACGGATAGTGATCGAGGTGTCCATTGCTCCACAAGCACTCAGATAGCCAATTGAGCCGCAGTAAGCGCTGCGCCGGTGAGGTTCAAGTTCTTCGATGATTTCCATTGCCCGGATCTTCGGTGCACCTGTGATTGAGCCTCCCGGGAATGCGGCTTTGAGTTGATCAACGGCTGTTTTGCCTGTTGCCAATTGCGCCGTGACTGTACTAACCAGATGGTGCACAGCCGGAAAGCTTTCAATTTCGAATAGCTTGGGCACTTGCACACTACCAGGCGTTGCCACTTTGCCAAGGTCATTGCGTAGCAAGTCTACAATCATCACATTCTCTGCGCGATCTTTGCGGCTCTGTTGTAACCGGGTGGCTTGCTGCGCATCTGCTTGTTTGTCGTCGTGTATTCTGGGCAAAGTGCCCTTGATTGGTTTGGTCTCAACCTGGCCATCGCGTACTGAGATAAAGCGCTCTGGTGACACAGACACGATAGCATCCTCACCAAGATTAATAAAAGCAGAAAAAGGTGCCTGGTTATTTGCGCGCAGCGTTTTATAGGCCTGCCAGGGCGAGCCGTGATAATCGGCACTGAATCTTTGCGCCAGATTTATCTGATAACAGTCGCCGCTTTTCAGATAGTCGTGGATACTGGCGAATTTGTGCGCATATTCTGACTGGGTCATATTGGCCTGCCAGCGACTGGTTAGCGTGAAAGTATCATCATCACGGTCACCTTGTTCAATCAGTGACAGGTAAGTACTCAGCCGGTTGTATCCTGGTTGCGTAACAAAGTACCATTGGTTGCTCAGGTTATCACGTATCAGAGCATCGGGGTAAAGACCGGCTATCATGTCTGGCAGTGCAATATCCTGCATCGCGATTTTGGGCATGGCCTCTATGTATCGGCCGAGATCGTAGCCAAAGTAACCGAGCCAGCCACCCGTGAAGGGAATATCTGAATGAGGCCTTGAATCGAGCCCTGTAAGCTTGTCTTGCATTACCGTGAAGCCATCTTGCTCAACCTGCTCACCGTCGAGGTAAAACTGACCGTCTCTAGCTTCGAGTATACACAGTGGGTTGATACTCATGATATCGAAGCGGCTATTTTCGTGATTGGCGTCACTGGAATCGAGCAAGATTGCCAGTTGCTGGGAGGCGAGGGTGCCAAACACCTCGATGGTTGACAAAGAAATGTCTAGTTCAATGGAGTTACTACTTGGATTTGTCATTTACTGAACCCGAATGCTAGCCCGAAACGGGCGAGGAGGGTATCATAATTGTCATTGAATCCCTAGAGCGTTACCTTATATTCCATCGAACGATTTTAGATAAGTGTCGGACTTTGGTCGCTAGTCTATGATTGCGATACTCACTCATCGCAAGATGGTATATAATCGCGCCTCTCAATAAACACCGGTTTGCCTCGTCACAGGCCGGAGAATAAAGGAACCGTCATGAGTACTATTCGTCAGCAAGACTTCATTGACAGCATCGAAGATGCATTGCAATACATTTCTTACTATCATCCGTTGGATTTTGTGCAAGCTTTAGAAAAGGCGTACGACAAAGAGCAAAGTAAAGCGGCCAAAGATGCCATCGCGCAGATCTTAATTAACTCGCGTATGTCAGCAGAGGGCAAACGTCCTTTGTGTCAGGATACCGGGATCGTGACTTGCTTTGTAAAGGTCGGTATGGATGTTAAATGGGATAAAACAGACTTGACTGTTCAACAAATGGTAGATGAAGGCACACGCCGCGCCTATACCAACCCGGATAACCCATTGCGTGCTTCAATCGTTGCGGACCCTGCTGGTGCTCGTAAAAATACCAAAGACAATACACCTTCTGTTGTTCACATTGATATGGTCCCGGGCGCAGAAGTTGAGGTGATGATCGCTGCCAAAGGTGGTGGCTCTGAAAACAAGACCAAAATGGTCATGCTTAATCCATCAGACGATGTGGCTGCATGGGTAGAGAAAACATTGCCAACAATGGGCGCTGGCTGGTGTCCGCCTGGCATGCTGGGTATTGGTATCGGTGGTACCGCAGAAAAAGCCGCGGTTCTGGCAAAAGAATCATTGATGGATCCAGTTGATATCCATGAGCTACTTGAGCGTGGCGCGGAAACAGCAGAAGAGAAACTGCGTCTAGAAATCTTCGAGCGCGCAAACAAGCTCGGTATTGGTGCACAGGGTTTGGGTGGCTTAACTACCGTGGTTGACGTGAAAATCAAGTCTGCGCCTACCCACGCTGCCTCTAAGCCAGTAGTGATGATCCCAAATTGTGCTGCGACACGTCACGTACATTTCACTCTGGACGGCTCAGGCCCTGCTGATCTTAAAGCGCCTAAACTGGAAGACTGGCCAGAAGTGACCTGGGAAGTCGGGGAAGATACTCGTCGTGTTAACCTGGATGAAATCACGAAAGAGGATATTCAGGATTGGAAAATGGGCGAGACCGTGTTGTTATCGGGTAAGATCCTGACGGGTCGTGATGCAGCACATAAGCGTTTGCAGGACATGATCAACTCAGGTGAAGGGTTGCCAGACGGGGTTGATCTGACCAACAAGTTTATTTATTACGTAGGTCCGGTAGATGCTGTAGGTGATGAGGTAGTTGGTCCTGCTGGTCCAACAACATCGACCCGTATGGACAAGTTCACTGATCTGATGTTAGAGAAGACTGGCCTGATCGGCATGATAGGTAAAGCAGAGCGTGGTCCAGCGACTGTAGAGTCCATCAAAGAAAACAAAGCTGTTTATCTGATGGCTGTGGGTGGTGCTGCATATCTGGTAGCTAAAGCGATTAAGAAATCTAAAGTTGTTGCGTTTGAAGACCTGGGAATGGAAGCTATCTACGAATTTGAAGTAGAAGACATGCCTGTCACTGTGGCTGTAGACAGCAACGGTGTTAACGCACACACTCAAGGTCCGGCAATTTGGAAAGCTAAGATTGAAGAGCTGGATAGCAAGCTGAAATAACAGCAATCCTGAGTGACTTAAAAGAAGAGGGCATGTCCCTCTTTTTTTGATCTTGTCGCTTTGTATTTTGCTGAACTGGCTTCAGACGCCATACTTTGCAACTGCGATTCAGCGTTTCTTAACGTGCTCACCTCCTCATCAGACCTCTATTTATCGTACAAATAACCGTACACAATCGTTTGTGTTGACGTTTACGTAAAGATTAACCTCTAAAAATCGTTAAAATAGTGAAGAATTAAACTCATATATTCAAATGAAATGCATAATCAAGCCAATATATGACTATTTAATGTATCATGAAGGCAGGTTTAACGCTTTTAAGGTCAATATCAACTCATATTGTGGATTGGTTAGAGAGTTAGTGATACAGTTCGATGAATTTCAGCGCTATCTGACTTAAAGTCAGTCTATAACGGAGAACAAACAAAGTGGCTGTATTTAACCAAGTTGAATTTGATAACCACGAACAAGTAGTTTTTTGTTCTGATGAAGCATCGGGCTTGAAGGCAATCATTGCTGTTCATAATACTAAGCTTGGTCCTGCGGTTGGCGGATGTCGCCTTTGGGACTATGCAGATGATGCCGATGCAGTCTATGACGTATTGCGTCTTTCAAAGGGCATGACTTATAAAAACGCCGTCGCGCGTTTGCCTTTTGGCGGTGGTAAATCTGTGATCATTGGTGATGCTAAGAAAATCAAATCTGAAGCGTTATTCAGAGCGTTTGGCAAACACCTTGAACGCCTCGGTGGTAGCTACTATTCAGCAGAAGACGTTAACATCACCACAGGTGATGTAATGACAATGCATAAAGAGACTAATTATGTAATGGGTCTCGAAGGCAAAAGCGGTAACCCGTCGCCTTTCACTGCATTGGGCACGTTCCTAGGTATTAAGGCTGCTTACCAACACAAGCATGGTCATCAAGACCTGTCTGGTGTGAAAGTATCCGTTCAGGGTCTGGGCGCGGTTGCTTACACTTTGTGTAAATACTTGCACGAAGCGGGTGCTGAGCTGTTTGTGACCGATATTAATCAGGCATCGATTGATAAAGTCGTGAATGACTTTGGCGCAACAGCGGTGAGCATTGATGAAATCTACGACCTGGAAGTAGATGTTTACGCGCCGTGTGCACTAGGTGCAACAGTAAACGATGAAACTATCCCTCGTATTAAAGCTAGCATCATTGCTGGCTGTGCGAATAACCAGCTTGCTGAATCAAGGCATGGTGAGATCTTGCGCGAAAAGGGTGTGCTTTATGCACCTGACTATGTCATTAATGCGGGTGGTATCATCAATGTATATTACGAGACAAAACCTGAGGGGTACAGCGAAGAGGCCGCAACTAAGCACGTTGAGGGCATCTACGACACCCTGACTGAAATCTTTGCTCGTTCTGATGCTGAGCAAAAATCAACGCATCTGATTGCCGATAAGTTGGCACAAGAGATCATCGCAAACGGTTTGTAATCGTAAGCTGATACACTCAATATAGAGGGGAGTTTTCCCTCTATATTGAATTATGAAAAAAATCACTCCCTCAGACTGGCCCAGAGCCGAACATTTTGAATTTTATTTAGGTTTCGACCAGCCTTATTTTAATATTACGACCCGCCTGAAGATGGGCACGCTGTACACCCTTTGCAAGCAACAGCAACTCTCTTTTACCTTTAGCTATTTGTATTGTCTGAGCAAAGCCTGTCAGAATTACGAGCCTATCCGCTACCGAATAATGAATGAACACCCATGCGTTGTTGATCAAGTTGAGATGAGCTGTGTATTTTTGCGTGAAGACAGAAGCTTTCGATTTGTGCCTTTGGTTGCTTGTGAAGGTATCCACGACTACATTAAAGAGAATGTAGCGCAGAAAAATGCGTATCTGGAACAGCCTTTGGTTAGTGAACACTTTTTGGCGACTTCTGAGACTCCACAGCAACTTTATTTATCCATATTGCCTTGGTTGGATTTCAGTAGCTTCAGCCATGCCCGAAACGCAAAAGATAACCTTGGTATTCCAAAGTGTGTTTTCGGTCGCTTTGATGTGCAAACAGGTGAATTGCCATTCTCTATTGAAGTACACCATGCTTTGATGGATGGCTTACATGTAGCGGAATTTATCCAGGAAATAGAAATTCAGTGCCGGTTATTGTGTGAACAGTTATTAGGCTAAGTCTTCCTTTCTGGCTGTATTCGCTGTTGCACAAAGGTGAATGCTAAGTGTTCAGTCGGTGCCTAGATCCTTGATATTAAAAACGAAATAAATTACTAAGTTGTGCAAATTTAAGGCTGTAGATTAGGGCTAAATAGCTGTAATAAAATGTAAATAAAGTTGCTTTGTGTATGAAATATAAGTGCTTAAGGTTTTTATTCTTGGTTTCCTTGTTAATACAATGTTTTTTTTCAATTTATTTCATCGCGACAAGCAAAAATTGTTTTAAACATGAAGTTGACATGGGCAATAGCATTTAGCATTATTGCACGGTTGATACTGCTAAAAGTATCCGGGGTACTCTCTAAGAGAGTGCAAAAATTATAAAAGTAACATTACTTAATTGGTTGGGAACTATGTCTGTTAAAATCAGAAAGAGCCTTGTAGCTTCAGCGCTTTTTGGCGCAGCGGCAATTGCAAGCAGCAATGTGATGGCAGATCCTTTGAATGACATACAAAAAGTAGGTCAGCAAACTCAAACGGCTGCTAAAAAGTCTCAAGACAAGATTGATGGTATCTACGGTCAAACTATCGAAATGGTAGCTGAGTACCGTGGAATTGTTGACGAAACAGAACTTCTGAAAGTTTACAACGACCACGTAGCACGTTTGGTTGCAGACCAAAATGCAAATATCGAATCTCTAGAACGTCAGATCGCGACGGTTGATAAAACTAAGCAAGACGTTGTGCCTTTGATGTATCGCATGATTGATACACTCGAGCAATTCATCAAAGCGGACGTGCCGTTTGATACTGAAAAGCGTCTAGAGCGTATTGAGAGATTACGTGAGACACTTACTAATGCAAAAGTAACGACGTCTGAAAAATACCGTCAGGTACTTGAAGCATACAGCATTGAAACCAACTATGGTTCTGCAATGGTTGCTTCTCAAGGTTCACTTGAGATCAACGGTAAAAACATCAATGTTGACTTCGCCCGTCTAGGCCGTATCGCATTTGTTGCTCAGTCTTTCGACCAGAAGCAAGCGTGGGTTTGGAACACCAGCAGCAAGCAGTGGGATCAGTTAGGTGAAGAATATCTGAAGCCTATCAAAGACATGATCCGTATCGCACGTGGTCAGGCTGCCCCAGAACTAGTTAAACTACCTATTTTCGGCGCGGAGTAATAAAACATGAAGAAACTATTTAAAGGTTTTGCCGTTGCTGCAGCATTAACAGTTTCTGCTGGTGGCGCATTGAACGCACATGCAAGCACTGAGTCTCTGGATAAAATCCTTGAGCAAGTAAAGCAGAACCGTATCTCTGAAGGTAAAATCAACAAAGCTCGCGAACAAGAGTTCCTGTCAGATCGTGCTGACAAGCAAGCTTTGCTGAACAAAGCTAAGCGCGACCTTGCTGCTGAAAAAGCACGTGGTGAGCGTCTTAACAAGGAATTCAAGCAAAACGAAGTAACACTTGCTGAGAAAGAAACTGAACTACTTAACGCACAGGGTACCCTGGGTGAGATGTTCGGTGTGGTACGTCGTAACGCTGCTGAAGCAATCGGTGCTATCGAAGCGTCAATCATCAGTGCTGAAAAGCCTGGACGTTCAGAAGTACTTCGTTCACTGGCAGCTGCTAAAGAACTACCAACTACTCGCGAGTTGGAAGAGCTTTGGATTGCTTTCCAAACTGAAATGACTGAGTCTGCAAAAATCTCTACTTTCGAATCTGAAGTAGCTGAACTAAGCGGCGACATCAATGTTAAACAAGTAACTCGTGTTGGTAACTTCAACCTAGTAACTAAAGACGGCTACGTTGTTTACGATGCAGAAAACAAACAAATCGTACCTTTAGGTAAGCAACCTTCTTCAGACGTTCTAGCAACTGTTGCTGATCTTCTGAGCACGTCTGCTGACCAGTACACACCTTTCGTTGTTGACCCAACGCGTGGTGCTATCCTACGTCTGAACACTCAGCGTGCAACTGTTGAAGAACGTTGGCACCAGGGTGACACAGTAGGTTACATCATCACTGCATTGTTGGCACTTGGTGCATTAATCGCTGTTGTTCGTTTCCTAGACCTAATGCTGGTTGGTGCGAAGATCAAGGCACAAATCAAGAACGCTAACAACCCAAGTGACAGCAACCCACTGGGTCGTATCTTGAAAGTGTACCACGACAACAAGAACCAAGACGTTGAAAACCTTGAGCTTAAACTTGACGAAGCAATTCTACGTGAAACGCCTCGTATCGAAGCTGGTATCAACATCATCAAGATCCTTGCAGCTATCGCACCTCTACTAGGTCTACTAGGTACGGTTGTTGGTATGATCCTGACGTTCGAATCAATCACACTATTTGGTACTGGTGATCCGAAGATCATGGCAGGTAACATCTCTCTAGCTCTTGTTACTACTGCGCTTGGTCTAATTGCTGCGCTACCGTTAATCCTACTTCACGCTATCGTTGCGGGTCGTAGTAAATCTATCCTACACATTCTTGACGAGCAAAGCGCGGGTATCGTTGCTGCGCACGCGGAGAAGGAGAGAGCATAATGCTAGTCCTGGTGGAGACGTGGGAATCTATCAGGGATTTTGTTGCTACAGGCGGCGATGTATTATACGTGGTCGCGATAGCACTCTTTCTAATGTGGGTATTAATGATTGAGCGCTATTGGTTCCTATTGGCTGAGTTTCCTAAAATTAAGAAGGGAATTGTAGCAAGATGGGATGCCCGCCAAGATACTACATCTTGGTACGCACACAGAATCCGCGATGCATGGATTTCTGAAGCGTCTGAAAAATTAGATGAGCGCATGTTGATTATCAAAACATTGGTTGCAATGTGTCCGTTAATCGGTCTACTAGGTACAGTGACAGGTATGATTTCGGTATTCGAAACCATGGCTACACAAGGTACAGGTAACCCTCGATTGATGGCCTCAGGCATCTCAATGGCAACGATACCAACAATGGCTGGAATGGTTGCGGCACTATCAGGTGTATTCTTTAGCACCCGTCTTGAAGCGAGAGCGAAGATGGCTAAAGAGAAACTAATTGATAGCTTGCCACATCACTAGAGAGAGATTTTATTATGGCACGTAAACAACGTTTTCGTGAGGAAGAAGAAGCAGCAGTAGACATGACCCCGATGCTTGACATCGTATTCATCATGTTGATCTTCTTCATCGTTACTACCTCTTTTGTTAAAGAGGCTGGTATTGAAGTTAAAAAGCCAAAAGCTGCACAGGCACAACAAACTAAGAATGCGAACATCTTCATCGCTATCCGTGAAAACGGTGAGATTTGG
The DNA here is from genome assembly GCF_015356275.1 of Pseudoalteromonas sp. PPB1. Lineage (NCBI taxonomy): Bacteria > Pseudomonadati > Pseudomonadota > Gammaproteobacteria > Alteromonadales > Pseudoalteromonadaceae > Pseudoalteromonas > Pseudoalteromonas sp. PPB1. Next base: position 41,272 of record NZ_JACEQV010000007.1, read on the forward strand.
ATGGATAAGCGTCAGGTTGATGTTGAGCGTGTAAGTGCGAACCTTGAAAATCTGTTAGCTGAGCAACAAACCGAGACCGTTATTATCCAGGCGGATAAAGGCGCGAAACACGGTGTAGTTGTTAAGGTAATGGACCAGATTAAGGCAACTGACGACGCCTTGAAGATTTCAATAGCTGGAGCTAAGTGATGATTCGATTTCTGTTTTCACTTCTTGCAGGTGGGGCAGTAACCTTCGGCTTATTCTTCTTTATGTCCTATCTTATCTCAGGAGGAGCGGATAGGGCTGATAATAAGAAGGAAGAGATCATAGTCGAGATTATGTCGAATCCGCCTGAATCAGATGTGCAGGAGAGGAAGCGTGTACCGCCTCCACCTCCTCCACCGCCAAAGCAGCCGCCTAAACCGCAGCCGCCTCAGCCTGAGAATGCTAACCCAAATGCAGGTGCAATTGGCTTTAACATGCCAAGCATCGACATCGGTGGCACAGCTGGTGGTTTAAGTGGTCCTGGTGATTTCGGTCGTGACGGTGAAGCAACACCTATCGTTCGTATCGAACCTAAGTATCCGCCTCAAGCAGCGCGTGATGGTAAAGAAGGCTGGGTACAGCTGCGCTTCACTATCAATGAGCTGGGCGGTGTAGATGACATTGAGATCATCGATGCTGAACCAAAGCGTATTTTCAACCGTGAAGCAAAACGTGCGCTTCGCAAATGGAAGTACAGACCTAAAATCGTTGATGGTAAGCCTCAGAAACAGCCAGGTATTACTGTACAACTCGACTTTAAACTTAACCAAGACTAATAGGAGTAAGGTATGAAGCAAATGTCTAAAGCAACAGCTCTTGCTCTGATGATGTCTTTGGCTGGCGGTGCTTTAAGCACTGCCGCATTTGCCGCCCCTGATCCTGCAAAGATCGAAGCGCGTAAAAATGCCAAAACTAAGGTTATGGGTGAGCGAGTTGGTAAAAAGGTTATCAAAGCGTTTGACTTGTATAACGAAGACAAAGTTGATGAAGCGATTGCATTATTGCTTGAAATCGACGCGTCTGACGACTTCGACCGCGCTACGGTAAACCGTTACCTGGGTAACTTGTATGCTCAGAAAGAAGAGTATCAAACAGCAATCAAGTACATCCGCCAGGCGATTGCGCCAGATGTGCTGAACTTTAAAGATCAAGGCGATCTAATTAAGTTGTTAGGTGACCTTCTGATTGGTACTGAGCAATACGACGGTGCCAAGAAAGCTTACTACGACTGGATGGATTTCACTGGCGAGCTAGATGCTAAAGTGTATGGCCGTATTGCTCAGGCAAACTATGAACTCAAGCAGTTCAGAGATGTGATTGAGCCGGCGGACCAGGCAATTGCGCTAAACAAAGAAGAACCAAATAAGTCATTCTATATGCTTAAAATTGGTTCTTACTTTGAGCTTAAGCAGTTCAAAAACGCCGTAAAGGTGGCTGAAGAACTGGTGAAACTGTTCCCTGAAGACCCGAAAATGTGGACTCAGTTGGGCTCCTTCTATATGCAAACGGAAGACTACAAAAAAGGTCAAACCGTGATGGAAGTGGCTTATAAAAATGGTTATTTTGAAAAAGAAAACCATTATAAAATTCTGAGCAGCTACTACTCATTGAACGAAATTCCATACAAAGCCGCTAAGGTGATGGAAAAGTCGGTCAAAGAGGAGAAGGTTAAGCGCACTAAGCAAAACGTGACGGCTGTTGCCAGCTACTATCATCAGGCTAAGCACATCAGCGATGCTGCTAAGTACTATGAAGAAGCTGCAAAGTTTGACGAAGATGCTGAGTTATACCGCAAAGCTGGTAGCTTGTTACTTCAGGATCAGCAGTACAGCGCAGCCGTTGTTCGTTTGAACAAAGCGTTGGAACTGGGTTCTGAGAAAAAAGGCACAATCTACTCAGACTTGGCGGAAGCTTACCTGTATCAGGAAAAGTATAAGCAAGCATATACTGCGATTGTTAAGGCTCAGGAAGATCCTAGAACACGTAAATTTGCTCGCAGCTGGGCCTCTTTCATTAAAGAGAAAGCACAGCGTAAAGGCATCAGCCTTTAAGTCGAAAAAGCCCCGCAAGGGGCTTTTTGCTTTTATAGCCCCAGCTCACCTAACGCTGTCATCCACAGTGATATATTCGAGCTTAGTACGCTGATTTAAGTACTAAAATCTCTCCTCATCTTTGTTATAATCTAACCCCATTGGGATCAGCTGTGCCTAGTGCATATCTGCAACGTGAAACAAAGTGGATAAACCGACATGAAAACCTCTCGGCATTATGTGTCCTCAGCACTTGTGCTGCTAACTATGATTGGCGGCTGCACTGAGCCTCAAGTAAACCTCCCTTACACAGAGTTGTCGGCGCAGCTCAGGCAACTTAATTGGTTTTCATCTGTAAGTCAGTCGCAGGTTTTACCTGAGAATGACCTTGCCGGATTACCTTTTACAGAACTTTATCTGAAAAAACGTCACGATCTTTTACAGCGCGCAGACTTGAGTAGTTTTACGGAAATAGCAGCTCAGGAAAGTCAGTATCTGAGCATACAGCAGAGATACCCTGAACGCTTTTTACCCTGGCCGGTACATATTAATCTCCCCAAGGTTGCACAAGAGCGAGGTGTGTCGTCTTCTCAATTGGATACCTGGTACACATATGTAGAGTCACGTCTGAACGAAGCCCGGGAAAGTAAAATAGTGCTTAACCGGTTAGAAAGAAATCAGTTGCTTGAACATCTTACGCCTGAGGTAACCAGACAATCACAAGCTGCGCAGCAGCTGGCGGAGTATTTGGAAAGTTATCGGGTCAGGTCGTCTCTGGGGATGTACCAGCTGCCGAATGGCAAAGAGTGGTATCAGAGCAAGCTCAATTTCTATGGTGGCTCTGTGAGTGCACCTGAATCCTTGTTTAGTAAATTACAGAGTGTAACGAATGATACCAGGGACGTTATGGTACAGGTGAATTACAAGGCAAGTGATCCTTTGGTACATCAGCTGCTGGCTAAGTGCGATAAAGTTGCGGGTTTAAACTGGCGGGACCAATTCGTATCTTTGCGCCAAACTGCCAGTCAGTGTGATACCAAGTGGAATAAAGGCGAACTTCAATTCGCCGCAGTCATGATGGAAGTGGATTTGGGGGTGCATTACTTTGCGTGGTCGCAGAAACAAGCTCTGTTGGCACTGCAGTCTAGGTTAGCGCTGAATGAAGACCAGGCCTTTGTTTTGCTGAAGAATATCCTTTTCTTTCCTGCAACCAGTTTTGTGTTGTTAAACCAAGTTACTTCTGCTTAGCCAGGCATTCAAGGCACCTTTGTGCGGCCGGGTCAACGGCGAGCAGGGTGTCTTCAATTTTCTTCTCACAGTCACAGCAGTAGCCAAACTGGCCTATGTCCATCTGGCAAATTGCGGCTTCTACTTTGACCAAGCGTTCAAAGTTCGGAAATTGACCCGGACAGATCCTGTCGGTCGCGATATCGACCCATTCGTGTGGTGGCGCTGACTGTAATGTGCTGATCAACGCCTCGGTCGCATGGTTACTGGCTTGTTTTAAATCCGCAAGAAACTCGTGTCGGATCTGGTCGAGCTCAGCCTGCAGTTTTACCTGATAGTGATTCTTTAAATTCTCATTCATGGCGCTCTTCTCCTTTTCTGAGCATCCATTATCTATTAGGCAGTCGGCTCATTGTTATGATTTGAATCAATCAGCGGGGACTTTGCGTATTTATCCAGCACGGTTACCACGTCATCTTTGCTTTTCAGACGTTTTATCTCATCGAATAAGGTATGAGCCTGAGGGTATTGTAACTTTAAGTAACCTAGCCACTGCTTGGTGCGTGATGAAAAGTACTTTTCACCTACCTCAGGGTCCTGATGCATTGAGGAATGTAATATGTGATAAACCACTTCCTGCCACTCAAGTGGACGGTAGTCTCGTCCTTCGACGTGTGCTTTTATCTTGGCTGCCAGATCTGGGGTGGCCAATGCGCCCCGGCCTAACATCAGATTGTCGCAGGCGCTGCGCTGCTGGCAACGGATTGCATCCTCTACTTGCCAGATTTCGCCATTGGCGACAACAGGAATTGTCAGCCTTTCCAGAAGCGGAGGAATTTTCTCCCAGTAGGCCGGTGGTTTATAGCCATCACGTTTGGTGCGGGCGTGGATAACCAGGCTGGATGCGCCTGCGCTTTGTACGGCGTCGACAATCTCAGTGCTGTTTGCATCGTCGTCAAAGCCAAGTCGAATTTTGGCACTGACTTCGTGCTCTTGCGGTACTGCTTCGCGAACAGCGCGAATGATTTGATATATTTGCTCAGGCTCTTTGAGCAGTACTGCGCCACCTTTACTCTTGTTGACCGTCTTAGCTGGACACCCAAAATTAAGATCAACACCGTGAGAGCCCAGCTTTACAGCTTTTCTGGCATTAGCGGCCAACGCCTGTGGCACCTGGCCAAGCAGTTGAATACGCACAGGCGTGCCTGCGCGGGTTAACCCGCCATTGAGCAGCTCAGGACAGTAACGCACAAAGACACGGCGCGGCAGTGTCAGGTCTACAACACGAATAAACTCAGTGACACACATATCAAACCCACCGAGATCGGTGAGCAGTTCACGCATTTTAAAATCGACAACGCCCTCCATCGGGGCCAAAAATAGCTTCATTATTACCGCACCAGAAAAAATTCGGGCTATTCTATACGAGAGGAGCAGATTATTAATAGGGAAATGGAGATAAAAATTTCTCAAATGCTGAAATAAATATCTTCAGTCCGTGGTCTACTAAGCGAATCATCCATTTTTTATTGCTACCGATTGAGAGAGAACAACATGAAATCAGTAAAGAAAACTAACACACTTGCAATGACATTAGGTGCCGCTGTCGTTACTGCGGCTACATTTAGCGCACCAGAGGCTGCTGCTAATCCATTTAGTTTTGAGCAAATGACGGCTGGTTATCAGTTAGACGCAGGTGAAGGTAAATGCGGCGAAGGCAAATGTGGCGGCGATGCTAAAGGTAAAAAAGAAGGCAAATGCGGCGAAGGTAAATGTGGCGGCGATGCTAAAGGTAAAAAAGAGGGCAAATGCGGCGAAGGTAAATGTGGCGGCGATGCCAAAGGTAAAAAAGAAGGCAAATGCGGCGAAGGTAAATGTGGCGGCGATGCCAAAGGTAAAAAAGAAGGTAAATGCGGCGAAGGTAAATGTGGTGGCAAAACCAAAAAAGAAGGTAAATGTGGTGAAGGCAAGTGCGGTGGCCACGCATAATCAGTGATTAGGCTAAGGAGTGATAATGAATAAACCGTTTGGTATGGTTGGCATGGGCCTGAGGCGTGAAATGCTGGATGACATTCTGGCTGCACCGCCTCAGCAGGTAGACTATTACGAAGTCGCCCCCGAAAACTGGATGACGCTCGGTGGCAAATACGCTGCTCAGTTTTCAGAGTTAACGGCCCGGCACCCATTTGTCTGTCATGGTTTGTCATTATCACTCGGATCACCAGCACCGCTTGATACCGAGTTTGTCAGTAATCTGAAAACCTTTTTTAGCCAGCATAACATACGGTGCTATAGCGAACACTTGAGCTATTGTTCAGGGGACGGGCACATGTACGATTTGATGCCGATCCCTTTCACTGAAGAAGCTGTAATGCATACCGCAGCAAGGATCCGGGAAGTACAAGCACGCCTGGAGCGTCGCATCGCGGTAGAAAACGTTTCCTATTACGCTGCGCCTGGTCAGCAATTATCGGAGCTGGACTTTACCCTGGCGGTATTGGAAGAGGCCGATTGTGATTTGCTGCTGGATGTGAACAATATTTACGTCAACTCAATTAATCATGGTTATGATGCCAACGCGTTTCTTGCGGCAATGCCCAGTGAGCGCATTGCATATGGCCACATAGCTGGTCATTATGTCGAGGCTGAAGACCTGCTGGTCGATACGCATGGCGATGCAGTGTGCGACCCTGTCTGGCAGCTGTTGCAGGAGGCGTATCGCATACATGGTGTGTTTCCGACTTTGCTTGAACGAGACTTCAACATTCCGCCGATGCCTCAGTTATTGGATGAGGTGGATCAGATCCATGCTGTACAGCGTCTGGATAAATCACAAAGAGGGATCGCTTGATGTCATTTCAGCAAATCCAGGCCGATTTTATGGCCCACATTAAAAATCCGATCAAATATCCCGCGCCGAAGGGTATTGAAGACAGGCGGATGCAAGTTTATCGCGAGCTATTTTTTAATAATATTGAAGGGTTTGTCGCCTCCACATTTCCGGTGCTGAAAAGCCTATATGATGAACAAACTTGGTTAACTCTGGTGCGGGCGTTTTTTAGTCAGCATGACTGCCTGTCTCCCTACTTTTTGGAGATCAGTCGGGAGTTTTTGGGCTTTCTGCAAGAGGAGTATACACCCACACCTGCAGATCCGCCTTTTATGCTCGAACTGGCCCATTATGAGTGGACTGAGTTGGAAGTGGCTATTGTACAGGAAGCCGAAGCGGAGTTGCCAATACCGCTGCCTTTGTCTGAACAATCGGGGCTTCATCTGGCGCAGGCTGCACGGAGTGTAAGTTATCAGTATCCGGTGCATCAGATAACTTGTGACTATCAGCCTCAAAGTACCTCAGGCCCTCATTGCTTTATCGTTTATCGCGATAGGGCATTTGACGTACAATTTATCGAAACTAATCCAATGACGGCATTGTTGATCCAAAACATTGTTGTCAACCCCGGGATAACCATAGGCGCGTTGGCCGCACATCTGGCCGAGCAATTTAGCCAATTTGACAAAGAGACCCTGATCAATGGTGCGATCCAGACGCTCAGTCAGTTTGTTCGCCTTGGTATATTGGTCGATAAAAAAGCATAATTCCCCTTTATCAGTTTGTTAAGTTCGATTATTATGGGCGCCGTTTTGTCGTGCTTATGCTGAGTGCAGGACAGGCGGCTGATCCCGGGCAGTTTTGCCCTCTTCAGGCTGCTTGCTCACCCAGCGCTTAATAAATAAAGGTGTAATATGTCTAAAGGTGATTTCAAAGATCCGTTCAACGCGAAGTATTTCCTGGCTTTTATCGCTGTATTTGCTGGCATTGGTTGCCTGAATGCAATTCTAGGCTGGGCGACTGCACTGAGCGCTTAATCGCTACATAGAACCTAGAGTTAAAAAGCCACCTGTCGATTGGGTGGTTTTTTTCTATCCGAACATTGCGAAATTATCGCAAAATCCTGCCTCCTGGCATTTCATGTCATTGCTTTCTTGTTATAATCGAGCTCTTTGATATTAAAACTTATTAAGCATTCGATTATGACACAAGCAAATTTGTCACTGATTAAAGACAGCATCGCAACGGTTCCTAACTACCCGAAAGAAGGGATCATGTTCCGTGATGTGACGACCTTGTTGGCTAACCCGGCAGCATTCAAAGCAACGATGGATTGCCTGGTTGAAGCATACAAAGATCAGGGCTTTACCAAGATTATTGGTACTGAGTCTCGTGGCTTTATCTTTGGTGCGCCGTTGGCTTATGAATTGGGTTTGCCTTTTATTCCGGTACGTAAGCCTGGCAAGTTACCGCGCGAAGTGATTAGCCAATCTTATCAGCTTGAGTATGGTGAAGATGTATTAGAGCTGCATACTGATGCTGTCGAACAGGGCGATAAAGTTCTATTGGTTGATGATTTACTGGCAACCGGTGGTACCATTGAAGCGACCGCTAAACTGGTTGAGCGTCTTGGTGGTAAAGCGACAGACGCCGCCTTTGTAATTTCATTGCCAGAACTGGGCGGTGAGAAGCGCGTTGCAGACATGGGCATTAAAGTGCTTAAACTGGTCGAGTTTGACGGCGAGTAACGCACGATGAGTTATCAGGTTCTGGCGCGTAAATGGCGTCCACAGTCGTTCCACGAGATGATGGGGCAGGAGCATGTTAAACAGGCGCTCATTAATGCATTGAATGAGCAACGTTTGCATCATGCCTATCTGTTCACAGGTACTCGTGGAGTGGGTAAAACGACCATTGCCAGGATCTTCGCCAAGAGCCTGAATTGTGAGGTGGGGATCACTTCCACACCGTGTGGTCAATGTAGTGCGTGTGAAGAGATAGAAGCCGGTAAGTTCATTGACCTTATCGAGATAGATGCCGCATCGCGCACAAAAGTTGAAGACACGAGAGAAATTCTGGACAACGTACAATATGCACCGACTCGGGGTCGCTACAAAGTGTATCTGATCGATGAAGTGCACATGTTGTCCAAGCACAGTTTTAATGCTTTGCTGAAAACCCTGGAAGAGCCACCTGAGCATGTTAAGTTTCTGCTGGCGACGACAGATCCGCAAAAATTACCGATCACCATCTTATCGCGCTGTTTGCAGTTTAACCTCAATGCTATGGCACAGAGCCAGATAGTAACGCAATTGTCGCAAATTCTGCCTCAGGAATCTGTCAATTTTGAAGAGCCCGCGTTAGAAGTCCTGGCTAAAGCCGCAGACGGTAGTATGCGTGATGCACTCAGCCTGACCGATCAGGCGATTGCGCAAACCAATGGCGAGCTGACTTTACCAGCAGTACAGCAAATGCTTGGCCTGATGGACAGCAGTCATGCCGTGTTGCTGATGGCTGCTGTATTGTCACAAGACGGAGAAGCCTTGTTGGCAGAAGTTGCCGACATTGCCCTGAAAAATGGTAATTTCACCAGCGTGCTGGACGATTTAATTAGTTTACTGCATCTGGTTCAGTTAACTCAGTTGGTACCTCAGGCGGCCAATTTTGGTCAGTTTGAGGCTGAGCAGGTGAAGACATTGGCACAGCAGTTAACGCCGCAAAACACGCAGTTTATGTATCAGTTATTGTTGGCCGGGAAAAAAGATCTGAGCTGGGCACCTGAGCCTAAGCTGGGCTTCGAAATGATCATGCTGAGGTTGCTGGCATTTGAACAGGCTGACTTTAGCCAGCCGACTGGCTCAGTGCCAGCCGCAGCGGCAAAGGATCCGGGAAAGGTTGGCAAGCTCAGAGACATGCTGAGTGCAAAGCCACGTGGCCCACAGGCTCAAACCTCTGTATCTGCCCCTGAACATCATAGTGCAACAACGCAAAGTCCGGTGGTAACGCCAGATCCGCAACCTGCACCGCAAAAGAATATGGAAGTGGCTGCACAGCCAGGCGCAACGAAGACACATCAGAGTGCGCCGCCTCTACAGGGGCAACAAAATGATGCGCCGGTAGCTGTTCACCAAACGGATGTTCCAGCCCATCAAGTGCCGGCATCGCAGACCATGCTAGAGCGAGCAACACCAGTAATTCAAGACGAGAGTACTGCCCTGAGACAGACTCCGCCTTCTGCAGCTCAGCCGATGCCGGGCGATGCCTCGATTGAGCAACAATACCAGGACATTATGGCTCAGGCCGAATCTCAGGGGTATGAGCAGTACCAGAGCGAGCCTCAGTCTCAGCCAATGCCTGCGCATCAGCAACCGGAGCAGGGTCAACAACCTGAGCACACACCGGTTCAGCAACTGGCACAAAAGCAGCAACAGGCGCAGTCGGCGATTGCCCGGATATTACAAAACCGGCAAATTTCCGGTGCGGGTAAGTTGTTGGGAGGAGAGGACGAAGGAAAAAAGTCTGAGCCACAGCAGGGAGCTGGACCTGAGTCCGGCGCTGTTGCATCAGGCAGACACTTCCCGCCAACGTCAGCAGAGCCTATGCAAAGTGGGCCTGCAGAAACCCAGATGCGAGAGCAGGTGTCTCAGCAAGCGCAGCCGCAGCAAAGTTTTCAGCCTGTTGCCCCGGTTCGTAAAGCGAAGAAGCCAGATATGGCTGAGCGCTTTAAGAAGGACGAGAGTAAGCTGGCACCTGAGTTGCTTGAGCAATTAGCACCACAGGCTCCAGACGAGCAGGAATCACAGGAAAGTGCGCTGGACATACCAGCACCTGAAAATTTTGTCAGCCCGATCAGCGATATTAAATTCGCCCATCAAAAAGATGACTGGGCCCAGATGATTGAACAAATGCAGCTCGGCGGCCGGGTAAGGCAATTTGCGCTGCATGCTATGTTTCATCGTCGGGATCAGCACTGTACATTGCAAGTTGAGCAAAGCCAGCAGCATCTGGACTCCAGCATGCTCAGAGAAAAACTGCATGAAAGTCTGACTGAGCGACTAAATACACCGGTCGAGTTGAATATCGAATTTGTTGACGTGGTAACTGACACCCCGTTTTTGATCCAGCAGGATATTGATCAGCAGAGATATCTTCAGGCGGTCGATGCGGTTAATCACGATCCCGTGATCCAGGCCTTTGCCCGTGAGTTTGAGGCCTCGGTCGATGAAAAGTCGGTAAGGGCATTGTAATTGCGCGAGTAAGCCCTTATCTTGTATCCCATAGAATTTTAATTTTTGAAGTGTAAGAGAGCAGAGTATGTTTAAAGGTGGAATGGGCAATATCATGAAGCAGGCGCAGCAAATGCAAGAGCGCATGGAAAAAGCCCAGGAAGAGATTAAAAACCTTGAAGTGGTTGGTGAAGCAGGTGCAGGCCTGGTTAAAGTCACTATGCTCGGCAGCCACAATGTGCGCCGTGTAGAGATCGACGAAAGCCTAATGGAAGATGACAAAGACATGATCGAAGACCTGCTTGCAGCTGCGGTAAATGACGCTGTACGCCGCGTAGGCGAAGAGTCGCAGAAGCGCATGTCAGAAGTCACCGGCGGCATGCAGATGCCTCCGGGGTTCAAAATGCCTTTCTAATTGAAAGTAAAAGAAAAATAGCGCCTGATGGCGCTATTTTTTTGCCTCAGATTTAGCAAATCTTGATACCAAAATAATAAGGGTAAAAATGAGTAAGCGTGCATTGGTTTTACCGCCCAATTTTATTTGGGTCGTTTACGCGATGGTTTTTATGATTGTAGTACACTTGTTAGGCAGTGTCTTTGGGTTACCTGTCGCGCGTTTTGGTGTGATCCCACTGAGTGTAAATCATTTGGGCGGCGTGTTTACTGCGCCTTTTATCCATGGTAGTTGGGGCCATTTGGCGAGCAATCTGGTAGGCTTATCCATCAGCGGATATCTGGCTGCCAGGTTGCCTAACTTTAAAAGGGCAACCTTGTTTATTGTTGTTACGACAGGGTTGCTCGTCTGGCTTTTCGCAGGCTCGGGTAATCATATTGGTGCATCGGGCGTGGTTATGGGCTATTTTGGTCTATTACTTGGCGCAGCTGTATTTAATCGCAACGTGCTGGGTATTGTGAGCTTTATCGCTTTATTGATACTCACTTATTACGCCAACATCAGCTTTTTAGCGACCCTGTTTGATTTTTCTGCACAAACGAGCAGTTCAAGCCATATTTTTGGTTTTATCAGTGGATTGAGTGTTGCCTATTTGGTAAAGACAAAGCGCACTAAGAGGGAAGTCGAATAGGCTGAAATCTTGGTAAGCTTGGGTGCTGTGATCCTTTAAGCAGGTTAGCGTTATATATTGGCCCATTTCAGATTTTCGTGTGAAAATTGTGCTGATATAGGTCGTGCTTATTCGGGTTGTAGGCAATTGTACTTTGTAGGAATATACGTTCGGCCTGTGTGAGAGGCTTACAACTGTCTGAAATTTTATAAATCGATATAACTTTAGAGAAAGATCATGAAAAAATATCTCCTGATGAGCGCTCTGGCCATGGCTTCAATGTTTTCTCAAGCAGGAATAAGCCAGGTGAGTGGTGCGAAGATTCAAATTATCGAGTTCTATGGCAATCAATTTACGATCAGTATAGATAAATCTCATACTTCCAAAGGATGTGGACACCCGGGAAATGTTGTTGCGATTGACACTTCGAAAGAGCCTGGGGCAACACAGTATTCGGCACTCCTGGCTATATGGATGGCTAATAAATCAGTGTCTATGCGTATCACGGATGAAACTTGTAGTGGCGACCGTCCGACTTTACTCAACTGGTCTGCACATTAAATTTAAAAGGTGCCAAGCGAAGGCCTCTTGGTCAGGGCGCTTAATCGATAGCAGTTTCATTAATATGTCGTCACTTGGGTTTGGCTTAGGTAGCAGTGAAGTGAACTGCTGAGCAATTGGAAACAATTAATTCTCCTGGATCGGAAAGGAAAGATAGAGGTGTATGAATATTTAGTCGGGTTAGCCGTATCGGATAATGCGGTATATGCGCAGTACCGTGCAGCGATGAAGCCTATTTTAAGTCTATATCATGGCGGGTTTGGATACGATTTAGTTGTCAGTGAAGTCCTCAGATCCGAGACCAATGAACCGATTAACCGGGTTTTCACTATTCACTTTCCAAGTAAAGAGGCGTCCGAGCGTTTTTTTTCTGATGAGGATTATTTACAAGTCAAAGCACGGTACTTCGACGCATCAGTTGCGCATACGACGATTATTGCTGGCTATGACAGACCGGCTTGAATTCGACATGTGATTTCAACAAGCGTGTTGGTGTTTGTTAATCAACACGCTTGTTGAATTTAATTGCGAGACTAAGTGATAGGGTAGGATAGTTTGCTGAGTCACCGTTTCTGGCAATGAGGCTTAGCGCTTAAGTTTAAAAGCGCCCGGTTCTGCTTAGCTCGACCCCCTGATTTCCAATGACCAACATGCAGTGCCCTCCAGATCTGGCTGGCCACTGAAGTCTGTCGACTTGCGATTTAAGCACATCACTTGGCACGGAATGGCGGCTGTTTTTGTTGTTGGCTTCTGTTTGCTGAAATGCAACGAGTGTGATTAGAGCACCGTATTGCGATCCGAGTTGACGGGTGATTTCTCTAAATCCTTTTGGGTGTGAGTTGCATCCCAGGCGACATTTGGTCATCGCTTTTCCTTAAATTGTTAACCTGTAAAGGTACGCTTTGGCGCGCCTCGTTCAAGTGTCTGATGTTGTTGCCAGCGTGTTTTGTTCTGAGCATTTAGCTGCTGGGATTTCATCGCCTCCAGTTTGTTGAATATGAGGGCGATGGCTATGCGTTTATTGGTGTGCTGACTGCGCTCACTTTCTGCTCTTACGCAGATCCCTGTCTGGGTATGCGTTGCCCTGACAGCAGAATCTGTGGTGTTAACATGCTGGCCACCTGCACCCGAAGCCCGGCAGCGCTGAAAGGTGATTTCTTTACTCATTGTATGTTCATCTACTTCTGTAACCGCGCCGCTAAAAAACCAGTTTTTGCGCTTATGTCGTGGCCGGTAGGGACTCTGGCATACCCACAGCATTGAGCCTTGCCACTGGTGTGCAAGTTGCGTAGCCATGGCATCATCATCTGCAGAATATAATCTGAGTAAAATGGATTTGTATCCCTCCTTGTTGTCGGAGAAGGTCGTTTCAATCACAGTTAGCCCGACACCCGCTTTATGGCATTGTCGCGTGATATGACTTACTGCCAGGGCCACAGCCCGACAGCATTCAGCCGGGCCTTGTCCTGAAGAAAGTTGCAATAAAATCATCCGCTACAGTCTCCATTGGTTTTAAAGGTCAATACCGGTTTAAAGCGGGCAACAACGTCAATGAGACCTGCGTCCTCCATATCAGCAATTACGGTTTCACACTTTTTGTACGCTTGTGGCGCTTCATCATAAAGTAGCTCTTTGTTACCACAGATCACTCGGCTGCCCAGCTCTGTGCGATATAAATCATCGCGCTTGTATTTGTGACTCAGGCGTCCCTGACATTCGCCTCGTTTCCATTTTCTGCCAGCGCCATGTGCCAGTGAACATAAGCTGAGATGTGGTTCAGTAGTGTTTTTAGGTTTAACCAGGTAACTGTAATCGCCGCGCGAACCTGGGATCATTACGCACCCACGATCACTTGGGGTTGCTCCTTTACGATGTAACCAGCCTTCAATGCCAGCCAGTGTTTTGCGTGACATCAGATTGTGGTTTATATCCAGAACGCATGTGCCTTTGGTACGAATTGCGTCGAGAAATCGAAGTGCAATTAATTCACGGTTCAGTTCAGCCCAGCGCAGAGCTTCATCGTGCCTGGTCAGGTACGCTTCAAATGCTTTATCTGAATGAGTCAGCCCTGCGTGGTTGAATCTGGAGACATGATCGGCCCAAGCCCTCGTGAGCCTGAATGTACCAAGAGTTGCAAGCTGCGCTTGTCCAGTCCTAATTCAGTAATGGTTGTCTTATCGTAGATCTTGTCAATAGACTGAAACTCAGCGAAGTGGTTACCTCCACCAATTGTGCCCAGAGCATGATCAAACTGGTTGTTTGCTATTTGCTTTGCTTGTTTGCGCTCTGCAACATAGTCGTGCCAGCTTTCATCAAGCGGGCATTCGACATGGATAAATTTTTTGACTAACTTATCCAAATGCACTTTTGATGTTTTCATTGATGTTTGCCAAAGAGACATACCACAACCGATGTCGTTGCCGACCAGAGCAGGGTATATCTGACCTGTGGTAAAAAATGCCGCACCAATCGGGTACCCTCTGCCCGGGTGTAAGTCCGGCATACCGGCAACCTGTTGCATACCAGCCAATTCTGATGTTTTTTTAAGTTGTTGAATTGCCAGACCTTCGATCCAGGTCTCTTCAGACGCGATCAGGCTGACGTTGGGTGTAATTTGTTGGACGGATCTGCCCATAATACCAATTCCTTGCTCATAAAAGAGCACTATAATTTTTAGTGTAAAACGAATTGGCAGATCTATTTACTCGCCTGTTCACAATGGCGAGACCGGGTAATAGCTTTGTCAGAAAGCTAACAAGAGTTAAGTCGCTTTCAGCTAATTAGCGGACAAGACCTGCAAAGGAACGTGATGTGTTAGTCATATTTTTTCTCCTCTGCGGTTGATTGATATAAATTGGATAATAAGTATTCGTTTGTCTTTCGAACGGGCACAGTGTATTGGCACTTTTTCGTGAATGCAAGAAAAAGTGAGATCAGTTTAATGCCGATATGTTCTTCAGAATGCTGGAAGTGGCCATTGGCATGGCCATTATGACTTAATGGATCCTTTTGTTTTGTCTACCAAAACACTTTGGTGACTTTGAGCCTGCCGCCATCGTTTTCACAGCTGGTGGCAAATGTTGGGTTATAAGTCTGTGAAATCCTGAACCAAAGTTGAACCTGGTTGCTGTCCAGGCACTGAAAGTGATAGTAACGGAAATCTCCGGGGTTGCTGCCCTTTGCCAGAGCTGTGCTGCTAAGCGAGATCAGACAAGCTGCAATCGCAGTCAGCGTAATGAGTTTTTGCATGTTAGTTTCCTTCATATAATATTTTGATCCCTCCACAGATAGTGACTCACCTTGTAACTTAAGATCATTAAATGTGAACAAAATTAATGATATGTGTTTTGCTTTGTTTTTGTCCAACTTTTCACTATCTAAAAAACCCTCTTAGATCAAAGTTCTTCTTTAACTAACTGGTTTTTAAATATTTTATTTTGTTTTGTGAATTTTTATACCCTGGACGTGGTATCGTCGGTTGCGTGGTGTAGCCCATTCTTTTGCAATTTGAGTCGTTAATGGGTACATTGTGTTAGCACTTAGTATACAAGTTGTTTTTTATATTGGTGCAGAACAATAAAAAAAGCGTTTAACCGTCATCTACAGCTTTACCTGAAACAAGGAGCAAGCAGATGTTTGAATATTTTGCAGCGTTATTAGGCCTGGTCGCAACCGTGTGGATAACATGCGGTGTTTATATAGCGGGTCGATTTTATCCAAACTATGATCATTTTAATCAATTTTGTAGTGAACTGGGGGCCGCCGGAAGCCCAACTCAAAAGCTATCGCCCTGGATTAATAATTACCCATTGAGTGTGATGTTTGTGATTTTTGGCTGGCATGTCACACAGTTACCTGAGGTCAGTATCGCGTTTTACATTACCGGGATGCTGATTGTTTTTCATGGCATTGGTACCTGGATTGCGGGTTATTTTCCAATGGATAAAGACCCTTATACACCAACCCCCAGCCGCCACTGTTTGATCCATTCCACTGCCGGCTCGGTCGTAATGTTAACCTTATTACTGGCCCCGGTCTTTGTGGCTATTAGCCCGAGCTCTGAACTGGTTTCTCCCTGGTTTCGTGTTTTTTCTATCCTGATAGTCTTAATTTCGATGTTTTTTACGGCCAAACTGGTCAAGGCATTTCAGGTTAAGCACGGTGCGGGTTTGTACCAACGCTTGTCCTACTGGACTCAATTGATCTGGCTGAGTGTCTTTTCTCTGGTACTGATGTAATGATAGTCGCCCGGACATAAAGCCGGGCGCTTTGTTTAGCTGTTTTATGACGGCTTAAGTGCTTCAATTATCAGAAATTCACCTTCATGACTGCGATGGACTTTATGTGATAGCTGGGTAAAACCAGTGTGTTGCAGCAGTCCTTTAACGCCGTTAAGTGTCTTCAATTCAGTGTGCACCTCTGTATTTCCTTCGGTAGGTGCATTCAGATCCTCGCATAACCAGATCTTACCGCCGGGCTTAAGTGCGCCGTAAATCAGTGCCATAGCTTGCTCCGGGCTTTGCCAGTGGTGGACAGAAAATGCAGCGATCACTAGGTCCTGAGTGTCTGCACTGACATCCAGTGCCTCTGCACCGGCTTCAAAAAACTGTAATTGAGCGTGTGAAAGGTTTGTTTTGCGTTGCCGCGCCTGCGCCAAAGCAATCATTTTAGGGGTTGGATCCAAAGCTGTTACACGTACGTTTACAGCAGCCTGTGCCAGGCATAAGCTCAGATACCCGCCACCGCAACCCAGTTCGATAATATTGAAATTAGATTGTACGCCTGCAAGTTCAGGGATCTGCTGGTGGAACGCCAGTTCCCCCCATTTGTTGTCGTAGCTGATGGCATCTTCATCATTCCAGTGGCTCATAAGTGTTCCTCGTGTATTGTCTTCTGGGTATCAGTATGCAGGTAAGCTATCGTGCGAGGCAGGGCTCAGATTTTGCGATAATCGGCTTATTATTAGATTTTGAGGTTGGACGGAGTTTGTAACGAACGAAATATTTACAGACACTTTTTTAGTCCACTTTTTGTCGAATTCCGTATTAACTAAAGAGACTAATAACACGGACTATGGATACGACGATGAGAAAGTTCTTTCTGGTGCTGGCATTGCTGACGATGACCGGCTGTTCAACTAAATTTATCTATAAAAATGCCGACTGGCTGAGCTATTGGTATCTTGATGACTACATTTCGCTTACCGATGAACAGGAAGCACAGTTTGACGAGCGTTTGCTTGTCTGGCTGGACTGGCATAAGTCACAAGAGCTGACACGGTATGCCGAGCAGCTCACTATGCTGAAATCAGATATAGAAAATGACAAAATTACGTTGGAGCGCATTGGCTACCACCGCACACAGATGCTTGAGCATTGGCATCGCCTGCGCAACAAAGTGGTGCCAGATCTGGTCGAAATGGCCCCGATGCTCAGTGAAGCACAGGCCAGTGAATTATTTGATGAAATTGCTGAAGGAGAAGCTGAGCGGGCAGAGGAAAGGGCAAAGCGTTCTGAGCAGAAAAAGTACAAGCGTTGGCTAAAAGAGCGCAATAAGAACCTTAAGCGCTGGATAGGCAGATTGTCTGCTGAGCAGGAAAGTCGTATTGAGCAGTTATATGGGCAACTGGTCAGTACCTCAGATTTATGGTCAGACTATCGTGCGCATTATCAGGCGGAGCTCAGAGCCTTGTTTGCTCAGCCTGAGCGTGGAGATGCATTTAAGGCGAGGTTGTCCGAGTTGCTGATGGCACCTGAGGTATTCCGCTCTGAGCAGCTCAACCTGGCCAATGAGCAAAATAGCAAAGCCAACCATCAGTATTTACTGGATGTGTATCAAAGTTTCAGTGATAAACAGAAAAAACGTTTAATATCAGAGTTAGAAGAGCTGATTGAGGACATTCAATCACTTGCAGCAGAAGACTAATGAAAAAGGCGACGCGCAATGCGTCGCCTGACTTCAAACCCGTTGGTTTAGTCTAGTAGAGTCAGTGCGGTGACGTTACGTACACCCGGCTGGCTCATATAGTCATTTTTAACACCGGTTACACGCAGCTTTTTACCCAATAGAGAAGGGTTTAGCTGAGGGCTGTATGTCGCGCGCTGTGATGATTCCAACTTGATATACAGCTTGTTACCTGGCGCGTTTGGATCGCTCAGTTCCAGGGCATAAATGTTGTTGATGGCAGAAGTTATGGTACCGGCCACAACAACGGGTGTGCCATTGCTTTTTGCCAGTACTTCGCTGACGGTCATATCCAGATTTGGATCCGGATCTGGTGAAGTCGACGACGCCTTGGCAATTTCAGAGACGTTACGGATCCCCGGCTGGCTCATGTACGAGTCGCGCTTACCGGTGATCACTAAAGTCTCATCCAGAATGCTCGGGTTCAGCTGCGGGCTGAATTCGGCGCGTTGGCTTGACTCAAGCTTGATGTTGATGGTGGTGCTGTCGTCAGATAAGTCTGACAGGACCAGAGCATAGATGCTGTTCAGCGGTGCTTTGACCTTACCGGTTAACGTGATGGTTTCACCCTGTGCGGTGGCCAGCGCCTGAGAGACGGACAGTGCGCTTGGTGCGATAACCAAATCCGTGACGTAACGGATCCCTGGTTCACCCATGTAGCTGTTACGCTTACCGGTTACCAACAAGGTTTTACCCAGAATTTCAGGGTTCAATTGCGGGTTGAAGTCGGCACGTTGATTAGACTCTAATTTGACATTAATGCTGACAGCCGGGTTATTTAAGTCAGTCAGTAACAGGCCATAGATACCATTGACGGCGTCAGTCACTTTACCTTGAACAACTAACTCAGTACCGGTTGTCGCTGCCAAAGCGTCAGCAACGGAGACCGCAGTACCAGGTGTCGGATCAGGATCCGGATCAGGATCTGGGTCTACCTGGCCCTGGCCATAAGGTGCATTGAAAGAGTTGTCTTTATAGGTATCAGTATCCCATGGGTTGAAGCCATTGCTTGGGTTGCTCCAGGGCTGGCCATTGTTAGGATCGAACATCTCCTCTGAGGTCATCGGCACTGGTGTTACGCGACCTGGTGTGCGGCCATTGGCACCATCAAAATGGGTATAACTCTCTGGCGTAGCCAGCCAGTTGACGATGTTAATTGACAGTACGGATGCGTGGCCCGGATCTGTCCAGCCTGGATAAGTCTTCTTAGTGTTGCCACTGTCCTGACGACGATACTTAGGTGTTGCATCTTCAATTGGTGAAGAGTCACCAATGAAGGCTGCTTTACCAGCGCCTGATTTAGCGATTGCTACATAAGGGCCTTCAGCTTCTCCGCCAAAATACAAACCTGAGTCTTTCGCATGTCGCCACTTAGTTGGATTATCGGTTTCAGCAAAGTAAACCAGTCCTTTGGCTTTTTGGCCGTCGACGATAGCCAGGGTTGCACCAGCAGCCATTAGGATAGGCGCGACACCTTGTGTCAGACCTTCGGTCTGATAAGCTGGTTCAACACCGCTCACGCCTTGTTTGTAGTCAACACCGTTAAAGCGAAAACGAATTCCGAAGTTTTCTACTAACCAGCCTTGTTGCGCGCTTTTTGGGTTACGCCAGTCACCATAAACGCCACCCATATTGTACTTGCTCAGATCAGAGCGGTTGTAACCGTTGAAGACTTCAGTTGCATCCCAGGTATTGAGGTTGCGATCCGCATCATAATGGTCGGCGATAAAGAAAATACCTTTACCCGCGGCTACGAAGGTTTCGAGCGCCTGTTGCTCTGCCAGGGTAAATGGACGGTTAGTTTCTGCCAGGACAAACACGTCAGCATGTTTGATGGCGTCATAAGTAATGATGGCTTCGTTTGCCTGAGTTGAGAAGCTGCGATCATCAAAAAAGCGAATTTTACCATCGTTATTCAAATCGACGCCGCGATATTCCTCAACGCGGTAACCTTCAGCGACCAGGGCGTCGGCGAAGTCTGAAAATGCGCCGTCGATAACCCAGTCGGCATTACCTTCAACGCCACCGTGCGAGACGTCGAACAGAACGGTTTTGCCATTGTTTTGTTGTGCACTCGGTACTTTGACCGGTGCGGTATTATTCCAGTTATACGGTGTTGCAGCTTGCAAAGCGGTTGCGCTAAGCGCAAGCGTTACACCAAGGCCTAAAACTGTGAGTTTAGATAGTTTCATTATCAATTCCCGTTGTGAATATCAACCTGCCTGACTACCTTTGCTAAATGAGCGCATTAACTCAGTGCGTAAACCGATTGCGAACTAAGTTAAGCTCGCTGAATAGCCAAGCTTCCCTGGCAAGCACACAATCCTTTGGCCTCAAAATTGCGCGTTCAGTTCAGCAAGTTGATATGAAATTGCCGCATACTGCCTGTGATTACGGCGCGATATAAAAGCCACGCAAATGCGTGGCTTTTAATTTGTTTATCGCTCTGAAGTTCAGTTAGCAGACTGAGTCAGGTCGATTTGATAGATTGCAAAACCATCATCAGTGGTTTTGTTCAAAGGTGTGATATGGGCAAAGCGCGCACTGAATGCGGCAGCTTTATCGGACGGAGAGCTGTAAAATACCACGTTTGCGCCCTCTACCGGTGCGAATGACCAGTTACCATCCGCGCTTGGATCCATGCCGGTTTCAGGATTCTTGTTTGACTGAAGTGCAATGTAGTCGGCGACGACCTGACGGTTTTCGTTGGGAGAATCAACCACAATTTTCTCACCTGAGATCCCCGGGAAGTTACCGCCACCTGATGCACGATAGTTATTCGTTGCAACCAGGAACACCTGTTCATCCGTTACCAATTCGCCCTGGTAGGTGAGGGCTTTAATGCGGTTACCATCAGAGACTTTATTGCCTTTGGTGTCGTATCGAGCAGGCTCGGTCACATCAATTTGATAGCTCACACCATCCAGCACATCAAAGTTATAAGAAGGGAAGTCGGTATTAACCAGAACCTGAACATCTTCACTGTTTGGCATGATTTGGTTAAACTGACCCGCAGACATTTCCAGCCATTGCTTAACTTCAGCACCATTGAGTTTAAGGACTTTCAGTACATTTGGGTAAATATACAGGTCGGCTACGTTGCGATAAGCAATGTCTCCTTTATCGACCGCTGTAAAGTCGTCTGGGCCACCACGTCCTGCTCTGAACGGCGCGCCTGCAGATAATACAGGTAGACCGTCTAGTTCAGTCCCTTTGACAATTGTTTGCGTATACCAAAGCTGAGCATCGGTAACGATTTGAATTGACGGATCGTCGTTAACGAGTGCGAAATAGCTGTTGACCTCATCAGCAATCTTAGCAAACGGCTCGTTTACCCAGGTTTTGGTTTCTTCATGTGCGGTCATTGACGCGTTTTCGACCTGAGCATCGTTAACTGCTAAAGACGTGACGGTGCGATCTGGGTTGGTGATAGAAATCGGTTGCAGCGTAGACTGAGAGTCTTTTACCTGCCACCCATCTGCACCGTATTCTAACGTCATGTCTATGATACCTAGGTTATTACCCCAAAAACCAGGCATCACGGCAGCTACGCCATTGATGGTGCCCTTCTCATTGTCGACACCATGTTCTTCAAGGCCTGCATAGCGCGAACCCGGGAAATTAGCATGGGCATGGCCAAACATGATGGCGTCAATGCCGTCGACTTTTGACAGGTAGTAGCTGGCATTCTCAGCCAGAGGTTTCTTTTCAGCCGTTTCCAGTCCAGAGTGAGGAATAGCAATGATGATGTCCGCGCCTTCTTCTTTCATCTTAGGCACATAGTGATTGGCCATATCGACGATGTCTTTGGCAATAACCTGACCTTCCAGGTTTGCTTTGTCCCACTGCATGATCTGAGGTGGAACAAAACCGATGTAACCGATTTTCAGGGTTTGTGTGTCACCATTTTTATCAATGACTTGCTTCTCTTTGATCAGATATGGAGTGAAAAGTGGTACGTCATTGCTTGGGTCATCGTCACCGTCATCCTTAAATACGTTGGCAGAGATATACGGGAACTTGGCGTCGTCGATGGCCTCGTCCAAAAACTCCAGACCAAAGTTAAACTCATGGTTACCGATATTCGCTACATCGTAATCCAGCGTGTTCATCGCCTCATAAATGGGATGTACATCACCTTCTTCAAGGCCTTTGACTTTTGCCATATAGTCGCCAAGCGGGCTGCCCTGGATCAGGTCACCATTGTCAACTAATACAGAATTCTTAACTGCCTCACGCGCCTGGCGGATCAGAGTTGCGGTTTTGACCAGACCGACTTTGTCATCTGCTTTGTTCGAGAAGTAGTTGAAGTTCATTAGGTTAGCATGCAGATCAGTGGTTTCCATGATGCGCAGCTCAAGCAGTGTACCTTCAGCAATCACGGGCTCATCAGGCTGCTTATCGTCATCCGTTGGCTTATCGTCGTCTGTTGGCTTATCGTCGTCCGTTGGTTTATCGTCATCTGTCGGTTGCTTGTCGTCGTCAGTTGGCTGCTTGTCATCTACAGGCTGCTTATCATCGTCCGTTTGCTGCTCTTTAACCGGCGGTTTGATTGGCACCTCATTGTCATTATCAGAACAACCAGTGAGTAAAGCGGCACTGCCGCAAAGCATTGCAAGTGTTAGTAATTTTAATTTCATAATCCTGACTCTGTAATTGTTTCAGGGGCAGTACTATAGAAACCAAAAAAGACAAAGAGGCTAAGAATTCATGGCATCTGTGTGCCATATATATGGCTAACAAATGACTTTAGTTTGGGTGTTAACATCTCGGAAAACATCCTGTTTTAAACTGTATTACTATGAAAAGTATAGGCTTTCTCTGTTCTGATGGTGTGTATGTGTGACTCTTTGTGAAATAACATTATTGATGTACGCGGAGTTGAGTTAAACCTGAAAAACGCTCTTTCTCTCGAGTTTTTGCGCTTCACAGCGCACAGAATGTCATTATGACTGTTATTTTATCGTTGTCATTATTGAATATTTTGTATGAGTATAAATATACCCATACAGTGCAATTATTTATTGTTAGCTTGGTAAAGCTGATCAATACCGGGAATATTCAGCTCCCAGCGCGGTTTATGCTCGCCGATATAGTGCCGTGCAGCATCCAAAAATAATCGGGTTCTGACCGGCAGATCCCGGTGTGGATAGACGGCATACACCGCGCTGTAGTCGGGCAGGTTGACATGCGTCAGCATCGGGACCAGCTGATCGGTATCGACACCATCGGCAAAAAAGAAGGCCGGTGCGGTAAAAAATGCGGTATGTGATAACACTTTGGACATCAGGGCTTCGGCATCATTGGAGCGAAACACAGGTGTAATGGGCTGTTCCTGAGGCTTGCCATTTTCGTCGATATAGCTGATGGACTCAAAGCGCAAATGGGAGCTGCTGTAGGAAGCCGCAGGTAAGTCGGCCAGATCAGCCATGGTTTTGGGCTCGCCATAGGTGTCGATAAAGCGCTGTGTTGCCAGGATCAGCATTTTGTTTCGGGCTATCTTGCGGGCAACCAGAGACGAGTCACGTGGCTCACCAACCCGAAAGGCCAGATCATACCCTTCAGAGATCATATCAACGACCCGATCATCCATGCGTATCTCAACACTGACCTGAGGAAAGCGCTTCTGGAAGTCATTGATGACTGGCATCAGGTAATGTTGGCCAATATAACTCGATGCGGTAATGCGCAATAACCCTCTGGGCTCCTGGTGATAGTTTTCAGCCAGTTGCACGGTATCTTGCAATAACAAGCGCAGATCTGCTGCCTTTTTTACCATTTCAGCACCGGCCGCAGTCAGGGAAAAGGATCGGGTGGTGCGATTCAGGAGTCGAACCCCCAGCTCTTCTTCGAGCTTGCCTATTTGTTTGGAGATCACTGAACGGTCTATATTTCTCAGTTCAGCGGCCTTAGAAAATGACCCCTGCTCAACAACTTCGAGCAACATAATCAAGCGGCTGGTGGTATCCATAATCTGTCCTTTCAACACAAAGAAAAGTTTATTGGTGCCATTCTGGCACTAATGTTTTTAAAAAACTACCATTTTTCTTCACGGTAATTCTTCGTACCATCATATCAACTCATACTGTCGGAGAATGTCATGAATAAAATTAGCTATACACTCAGTGCGGTCGCACTTGCTTTAGTGCTTAGTGGTTGTAGTCAGCCAAGCGCACAGGAAGGGCAGCAGCCACCGCCACTGACCATTGATGTGGCACAGGTCAAAATGGCGCCGGTCCAGTCCTGGCATACCTTTACTACGCGTTTGCAGGCACCAGAGCGGGTTGTGCTTAAGCCGCGTGTGTCTGGCCAGGTGGAGCAGATGACATTCAAAGAAGGTGAGCGGATTGAGAAAGGTCAGATCCTGTTCAGACTCGATCCTCGTCCGTTTGAGGTGCAGGTTGAAACCCTGAATGCACAACTGGTGAGTGCCGATGCAGCCCTGATGCAGGCCAAAAGTGAAGCGCGTCGTGCTAAGCAGCTGGTGGCTGAGAAAGCCATGTCAACCGAGCTGGCTGAGCAGCGTGCGGCGACATTGCGTCAGGCACAAGCTAATCGTGATGCCATTGCGGCGCAACTGAAAAAAGCGCGTCTGGATCTGGAGTTTAGTCAGGTTGAAGCGCCGATCAGCGGGGTTGTATCTCGTGCTATCGTGACCAAAGGTAACTATGTGAGTGCGGGCGAAACCACACTGGCAACCATAGTGTCAGATCAGCAGATCTATGCTTATTTTGATGTGGACGAACGCACCTGGAGCGACAAATTTGCCGGTGTTGATGCTACCGATGCGGTCACGGTGCAATTGCAGCGTATTAATGGTGGCGCATCTGTACCTGGCGTGGTCGATTTTATCGACAATGAAATTAACCCGAATACCGGTACGTTAGGTGTTCGCGCAGTATTTGATGCGCAGCAGCATGGTCTTAAGCCGGGTGCGTTTGCTCGAATTTCTTTAGGCGCCGCCGATGCGACCACAATGCCGTTAGTGCCTGAGCGTGCCATTGGCACTGATCTGAAAAACCGCTTTGTGTTGACCGTTGATGCTAACAACACCTTGCAATATCGCCTGGTGGAGTTGGGCGAGCGCTATGGTGCATTCCGCGCGATTAAATCAGGCCTGGAAGATGGGGATAAAGTGGCGGCCAATGGCCCTGCTCGTGTCGGCCCGGGTATGCCAATTACGCCAAATATGGTCACGCTCAACCTGGATGACACCCGTCTTGTGATTGCACAGCGCGACATTCAGCTCAGCGCTGCAAACTAAGAGGCCGTTATGAACTTTTCTCACTTTTTTATCAGCAGGCCGATTTTTGCGGCCATGCTCTCGCTGGTGTTTGTGATCACCGGTGCTATTTCACTGTTTCAGTTGCCGGTCAGTGAGTATCCGGAAGTAGTGCCACCCACGGTTGTGGTGAATGCCAGCTACCCGGGCGCAAACCCCAAAGTTATTGGTCAGACTGTTGCAACGCCCCTTGAGCAAGAACTGAATGGCCTCGAAAACATGTTGTACCATTCATCTCAGGCAACCAGCGATGGTCGTTTAACTTTGACTGTGACGTTTGCCTTGGGTACCGATCTGGACCAGGCACAAGTTCAGGTGCAAAACCGCGTGAATAACGCCTTGCCTCGCCTGCCGCAGGAAGTTCAGCGGCTGGGTGTGACAGCACAAAAGTCATCACCTAACCTGGCGTTGGTGGTCCACTTGGTTTCTCCGGATGGTCAGCAGGATACCTCTTACATGGCCAACTATGCGGACATCTATATTAAAGATGAGCTGAAGCGTTTGCCAGAAGTAGGCGATCTGCAACTATTTGGTGGTGCTAAATACTCTATGCGTGTGTGGTTAAACCCCGATGCGCTGGCTGCCCGCAACTTGACAGCAGGTGATGTGATCAGCGCATTACGTGCGCAAAACCAACAGGTAGCAGCAGGCTCTCTGGGGGCTCAACCTTCACCGGATGAAAACCAGTTTCAGGTATTGTTAAACGTAAAAGGTCGCTTAACTCAGATTGATGAATTTGAAGAAGTGATCATTAAAGTGGGCGAGCAGGGCCAGATCACACGCTTAAAGGATATTGCCCGCGTTGAACTGGGTCAGGAAAACTATGCGCTACGCGCCATGCTGGACAATCAGCCTGCGCTGGCCATGCCTGTCTTCCAGCGCCCGGGCTCTAATGCCATTGCCTTGTCAGATAACGTACGTGCGACAATGGCACGTCTGTCTAAAGACTTCCCGACGGGCATGACCTACGAAATTGCCTATGACCCGACTGTATTCGTGCGCGGCTCAATTGATGCGGTTATTCAGACCTTGCTAGAAGCCATCCTGCTGGTTGTTGTGGTTGTGGTGGTATTTTTGCAAACCTGGCGTGCGTCAATCATCCCATTAATTGCTGTGCCGGTGTCACTGATTGGTACCTTCGCCGTAATGCAGATGCTGGGCGTGTCTATTAATACGCTGTCATTGTTTGGTCTGGTACTGGCCATCGGTATTGTTGTGGACGACGCCATTGTGGTGGTTGAAAACGTAGAACGTAATATTGCTGACGGATACAGTCCGTTCGAGGCAACTAAAATTGCCATGACCGAAGTAACCGGTCCAATTATCGCGATTGCCTTTGTACTGTGTGCGGTCTTTATTCCGACGGCATTCATTACCGGACTGTCGGGTCAGTTCTACAAGCAGTTTGCTCTGACCATCACGATCTCAACCTTGATCTCTGCCTTTAACTCACTGACCTTGTCGCCTGCGCTTTCAGCCTTGTTGTTGAAGTCGCATGATGCGCCTAAAGATGGTCTGACTCGTGTACTGGACAAACTGTTTGGTGCCTGGTTGTTCAAACCGTTCAATCGCATGTTCGACAAAGGTGCACAAGGTTACGAGAAGCTGGTACAAAAACTGATCCGCATGAGCGTTGTCGTGGGTGTGGTTTACTTAGGCCTGGTTGGGTCAACGGTTGGTCTGTTTAACTCAGTGCCGGGTGGCTTTATTCCTCAGCAAGATAAGCAATATCTGGTTGCGGTAGCACAACTGCCAGATGCCGCCAGTCTGGACAGAACAGAAGCCGTTGTCAGACAAATGCAGGCGATTGCGCTGGAAGTACCAGGTGTTGCCCATACTGTGGCATTCCCGGGTCTGTCGGTAAATGGCTTTACTAACAGCACCAACAGCGGCATCGTGTTTACGCCACTGGCTGATTTCTCGGAACGTCAGGATCCCAGCCTCTCGGCCCACGCGATTGCGATGCAGCTGAATATGCGTTTTGCTGAAATTGATGAAGCTTTTGTTGCGGTCTTCCCGCCGCCACCAATTCTTGGTCTGGGTACCACAGGTGGCTTTAAGCTGCAGCTTCAGGACAGAGGCAATAAAGGGTTCGAAGCCTTGTTTGCGGCACTTCAGAATACCATTGGTCAGGCTCAGCAACATCCGGCACTGACGGGGCTGTACTCCAGCTTCCGTATCCAGGTACCACAGATGGACATTAACGTTGACCGTGAGCAGGCGTTATTGCAAGGTATTCCGCTGGATGAAGTGTTCAGTGCACTGCAGGTTTATTTGGGCTCTGTATATGTGAATGACTTTAACCTGTTTGGTCGCACTTACCAGGTAAAAGCACAGGCCGACGCTGAGTTTCGTGCTAAGCAGTCACAGATCAACAACCTGAAAGTACGCAATGCCGCTGGCAATATGGTACCGCTGGGCTCGGTAGTTACGGTGACACCCACCACAGGTCCGGATCGGGTAATGCACTATAACGGTTATATGACGGCTGAACTGAACGGCAGTCCAGCGCCGGGTTACAGCTCAGATCAGGCCAAAGAAGCGATTGAAACTGTACTGGCCGAGAGTTTACCGGAAGGGATCAGTTATGAGTGGACTGAGGTAACCTATCAGCAGATCCTGGCGGGCAATACCATGGTGTATGTGTTCCCTCTGGTTGTGGTGTTGGTCTTCATGGTACTGGCCGCACAATATGAGAGTCTGCGTTTACCGCTTGCCATCATCTTGATAGTGCCAATGACGATATTCTCTGCACTGGCGGGTGTCTACATGCTTGGTGGTGACAATAATATCTTCACCCAGATTGCGTTGATTGTACTGGTGGCACTGGCCTCGAAGAACGCGATTCTGATGGTTGAATTTGCCCGCGATAAGCATAAAACCGGGGCGACCCATCTGGAAGCCATTATGGAAGCGTGTCGCTTACGACTGCGTCCTATCCTGATGACCTCAATTGCGTTCACAGCTGGTGTAGTCCCTCTGGTACTGGCGTCAGGGGCAGGTGCTGAGATGCGTCAGGCAATGGGTAATGCAGTGTTCTTTGGTATGATTGGAGTAACGGTATTTGGCTTGCTATTTACGCCAGTGTTCTACCGCCTGCTTACCTTAAACGATGGCTCAAAGGACAGTGCGAACGAGCCTGTTATAGAGAAAGAGTAGTTAACAGGATTTAAACACCTGTCACAACATTGAGTTGTTTGACAGAGACCAAGATGGTTTAATAGCAACAATTGCGAAGTTTTGCCCATAATCGGAAAGTTAAAATTATGGGCAACCAGGCCTCAAAATGGCCGAAAAGCGGAGAAAACCACTCATGTCAGTCGAAAAATCCACCATGCGAGCGCTGGAACTGCGTCAATGTGGCGCCGAGTTTGACTTAGCGATGGCAGAGCACGCTATGCCAGTGCCGGGAGACAACGAGTTACTGGTTGCCATTGATTATGTGGCACTGAATCACCTGGATGCACGGATGGCAAAAGACGGATTTTGCCAGTGGCAGTATCCTCACGTTTTGGGACTGGATGCCGTCGGAACTGTGGTCTCAGCTGCTAAAGGGGTATTTCCGCCTAAAGGCAGTCGGGTGTTGTTTAATGCCAGTCTGGCAGAGCAGGGGATGCTCAAAGAGTACGCAGTTGTACCCAGCCACGCCGTGTCGGAAGTACCGGATGGCATGAGCGGCGAAGTAGCAGTGTCCTTACCCAATGCGGGGATGGCAGCACTGCTTGCACTGGATAAAATGCAGGTGCAGGACGGCGACTCACTGGCCATAAACAGCGCGCAGGGTGCCGTAGCTCACTTTGCAGTGCAATATGCCAAACAGCGCGGTGCTCAGGTGTTTGCTTTTGCACAGAAAGAACACCACAAGAGACTGAATAAACTTGGTGCAGACTGGGTGTTCGATTGCGAATCTGAGTCAGTATGCGAACAGATCAAGCGAGAAATGGGACCAGGTGGTTTTGACTGTATCCTGAATACACAAGGCGGCGACTCCTTTTTGAATGACCTGCGTCATCTTAGGTTCTGTGGCCGGATTGCCTGCCTGAATGGATTTGGCACCATTCCCGAAGAGCTCCTCTTTGAGAAAGCGCCTAATATTGGGGTAGTCTCAGTCGCCGGTGCCTGGATGGCCAATAGTTTGTGTGCCCAGCAGCATTTGTGTTTTATGGGCCGACAGCTGCTCGATGATGTGAGCAATGGCCGAATTAAGGCTCCTGAGGTTAAATTGCTCGACTTTAGTGTTGATACCGTACGCGATGCACTGAGTTGCCTGTTGGGCAAAACCTGCCAGCAACGCCCGGTGATCCGCATTACGCGCGATTAAACCGAAATGATATTTATGAGTTGTAAAGCCCGGCCTGATAGTCGGGCTTTTTTAATTTTTGTCCGAGTATGTTGTTACGCTCCATTTTGTCCAACTTTTAAAAAACACCTGTCTTTGGTAACCGCAACCTTATGTTTACTTTGGGTTTATTCCGTGGGACTATGGAATTAGTTATAAAGCCCTTTTTTTGTCGGATTGCATTCCGACATTTTGGCGTCGGGTAAGTAGTTATGTTACAAGGAAGCTTTGATGAAGATTGATTTGCAAAGTAAAACACGAGTCGAGAATGGAGTTATTGAGTCATATTGGTTTGAAAATAAGAACATCGGGTTATCAAAGACTCTTTTTCATAGAGTAATACTCCCTCTTGCTGCGTTTGATTCTGGCCTTGATTGTGATGTGCAACCAACTAAAACTGAAATCGTTCTAGATTGGTATGAATTGGATTTAACTGACCCTTCTAATTTGGATGGCGTGAATTTGAGTCATTCCGCTTATACAGAGGCTGAAGGATCTGTATATATCGGCTGCGTTCATAATTGGTGTGATGTTAAAGAGTTAAATATTTATAAAAACCAGGATGGTAGTTTCAAGGTGTCTGGAAGCATTTCCGTTGAGTTTAACAACGAGGGGGTTGCTGAAAATGAAGATTTTTCATTCCAGACTTGTTGTAAGTACATTGAAACTTAGTACATACATCAACATGTGGGCTAGTAAAGCTGGGTGGCTCATATCTTACCTATTTTTAGCTAATCATTCTCCTATTCCATATGGTGCATTGTAAGTAAAGAATATGTCGAGCCGTACTTATCTTAAATTTAAAGTTCTGATAATTATAAATTTTATTCTTTCAGTAGTGGCGATAATGTCAATTTATGGGTGTTTATCAGATGGTCAGACAGGGGATGGACCTTGTGCTATAACCTTTGCTTTCAATGTACTGTCTCTTTTCGTAATTAGCATACTGGTTAGTTTTATATGGTTTGTTTTTTCCTTCAAAAATTCAAAGGAGCAGGCTGGCTACTTTGCTTTAGTAATTTTATTATTATGGCTTGCTACGTATCTTTTTATGTATGCAAAGATAAACAGTCTCTTATGACAGGCCAATTATCAGAGCTGCATGCTAGATTGCAATGTATAGGTTTACCTGTTCGAGCAATCAATGCTGTTATTGATTCGGAACACAAATATCTGAGGTTTCTCAGGTACGGGCGTCATATACAAAGGGGAAACAGGCTACTATGAAAATTCAAATCACAAATATATCTGGTCATCAGACAAGCAAAGTGTTCGCAATTACGTTAGCAATTTTAATGTTGCCGTTTAGCTTTATATCCATACTTTTCTTCTTAATGACTCCAGAAATGAAGACCAACAATGGAGAACAAATCCCAAACTTTCCATTTTTATTTTTCGCTTTTGCACCCGTATTTTATGGGGTTATGTTTTACTTTATGCAGCGCTTGTTTTGTTGGGTTTACAACTTGGTCGCCAAAAAGGTAGGCGGCTTTGAGTTTGAAACCTCCGAGTAATTGGTACATAACAGGCGCCTAAAAAAGTAAAGTTGTTTAGGTACTCAGCGTAAGCGGTTTAGTAATTGGGCCTTATACGGGAATGGTTGTGGCGTCAGAGATCAATAAAAAAACTTGGTCTAATTTGGCTATCAAAAGCGCTGCAACCTACAGGGGTAAAACAGAAGGCTTGCGTTTTGTTGTTGCTAATTTAGTCTGATATTTTGAGTTGGCTAAGCGATCGCTATGTGTCTTGTCTGAAAATGAAGATTTAAATGAACTCCTTACTCCTTCTAAGTTTGATTATTCTGGGTGCTTTTATAGGCCTCAGTAATTGGTATGCGTACTTCTCCGCTATTTTTAGAAATGGTAGCACTTCATTTGTGCCCTATGTTGGTGCAATTTTATTGTTTCTGGGATTGTGGTTTGGGCCATACAAGGCATTTTGGCCGTTAGCGTTCGTGCTAGACTTCACGGTACTACCCATGTTGTTGGTGGCAGTTTTCGGTGCATTAAAGCAAAGCCGTAAAAACACCGGGTGATTGTAACTACGAGCGAGCGTCTGCCAATAACTGGACGTCGCACATGTCTCAATTATGATGATAGAAGGGGACCGAGTAGTAACCCAGGATGTAAATGCTCGCGGTGTCACTTCTGCGTTCGAACGCACCTAATGGTTTACGTACACGCAAACCTGCAAAACACCTTTTGTCAAATCAATATTGATCACTGTAGTATTGTTCATAACTGTATGGCTCCAATCATAAAAGCTAGCTGGCAATAAGCATTGCAGGAAGGACGGAGTCTAATGACTATGGCGTCAATAACCAAATTTCAGCAATTGGCGCTTCTCACATTATCCCGTCTCTAAGCCTCGAGTTCAAGGTAACGACCATCTCACTAACACAGGTAACCAGGGTAACTTTTTTGGCTTTCCTGAGGTGAACAGCTGTTCATATTGTGCTTTGAAAAAAATGACCTATTGCAGTATGAATTAATTCAAAAGAATGCTTTTTCTTTTGCTGATGAAGGGCTCTATGTCAGACACAAATCTAGGTTTACATTTGCTAACCAGCTTCAATGTAGTAAAAAAGAGTTCATTGTATTTAGAGGCGAAAAGATGGCAGGTAGAGCTTTATCTAGTTTACTTTTTGCTATGGGCACTTCCAGAACCTTAAAGTTCTATGTCAACGGGTGTACAAACGACTACCCTTTAGCTGTGAGCATAATGGTTAAGAACTGATGCATGACTCGCCTTTAAACTGACAGGAACTAAAGTCACCCAAAGTGATTTTGGGTGACGTCTTTCAGGGGGCTAAACTCGCCTGATTACAAATGTTTGAGCGACCTCAGTTGAGGCAAAGTCATTCGCTGTTGAGTTTGCAATTCGGTATTTGACTTGTCCGGGGCTGGAAACCCAAGCTTTTAGGTCAAGCCCCTGGCCATCAATATTCCATAACACAATACACTCATCGCTGAAGTCGGCCTGTCGGATACTGATTTGTCCTTCATATCTCTCACCTGCCAAAAGCGCTGGTAGCTGGATGCGCTCCGTAACCTTTACTTTAATGCCATTAACCGTCACTGTGTCGCTGTAGTTAATCACTTCTCCCAAAGCTGTGCCCATAATTGAGTTGGCTTCAACATTACCATTGCTGCAATTTGCATGGACGTAAACACCGCTGGAGGCAGCTGCGTGCGCATAACATTGGTTAGCAACCACATTAAAGCGATCAACTCCTCGTAAGTCGATGAGGTTTGCGGATGTTCTGGCCGCATAAATCGTATTTCCAGTAATGTTGACGTCGTTTAGCTTGAAATCGTTTACCTGTGAATTGATTGATATCGCGGAGCCATCGGTAGCGGCGAGATTAAGCTGATTGTTGGCGATAACGATTCGACCAAACTCCCGAGCAGCTGTATCTTCAGGATAAACAAAAAAGCGTATGCCTGTATTTGTTTGGTTCTCTATACTGTTACTATTAATTAATACGACAGAAGAGCTTTGATTGGGGCTGATATCGACACCAATTAACCCACCATTTACTTTGTTACCAATAAAGCGAAGCCCGCCAGCTTTGTATCTTACACAAATCGCATTCGAATATTTTGGTGAAGTAAAAAAGTAATTGTTTATAAAGCCATTATCACCGTTGTCGGCAAATGTTTCATTATTCATGTCAGAGTGAATACCGAAATCTCGAAAGTTGACGAAATAGCAATTTTCAATATTCATATAAGAAACAAGCGACGTTTTGATACAGGTTGAGAAATTTCGTATAGTTACATTTGATATATAAGAAGTATAATTTTCAACTGGGTTACCATCAGATAATTTTGATGGCGTGAGGTTAATACCGATGCCATTTTTTTGTTCATTTTCATAGCGAAGTAAAAAATCTCTAAACAGCGCGCCTCTTTCGTTAATGAGTACGCTGTCAGGATCCTCAAGAGTGTGCGTAATTGCGTGTTGCTCTACAGAATCAGTACAGGTGAGGATCGTATTCTTGCCTTCACCTATGATCCCTCCCGTTCGCATTTCAAGAGATGTAAATCTATATTCACCCGCGGGATAATAGACAATCCTTCCGGTTGCATGTGCCGCTCTCATTGCTTCTGTATCATTCGTTTTGCCATCACCTGTTGCACCGAAGTCAATGACATTTACAATCTGAGAGGTATCGTAGGTACCAGTCTGTAACTCAGTAGCATGGGCTTTTAAGCCTAGCATTCCCCCTGTACCAGCAATCGCAGCTACGCTAGTTATAAAATCTCTGCGTTTCAAAATCTATATCCCTTATTATTTTAAAGTGAGTGAAACAAGCGTCCGACAATGATTTAGCGACGACAATGAAAAGTGACGCATAATTTTCATATGGATAGCATCTTTAAAAGGTACAAATGTTATCTGGTTTTGTTGCTCAAATCCAGGTAACCATATGTTATTGATGTTTTATGGCACTGTTCAGTCTTATGATGCGAGAACGCTCAAGTATCTATGTGCCAGCCTATGCCTTTGAAAAAAATTCTATGAGGTGGCTATTTTTATTTTTAGGGTTACACTGTTTTTAATTATGTTTTGAATGGCTTTGGTGACCGGAATTGGCCCATATAAAGCCAATAGGTTATTATTTTTTTGGGGAGTACAAATGAAAAAACTGTCACTTTTTTCACTTTTTATTTTATTGCCTTTCCATTCACTGGCTGGAGCAAGTTTTACGGGTACCATTAAACAAGTGGTTTGCCATACAAAGCACGTTTCTCCATTATGCCAAATTCAAGTAAATGGGAACGTTAGTAATCAAACATGTGGTACACAAGCATGGAAGTTCAGTTTTGATGCTACGACTCCTGAAGGCAAAAATATGCTATCAATCTTGTTAGCAGCTCAAATAGGTAAACAACAAATAACACTAGGTGGTACCGGTAGTTGTTCACTTGCAACTGCCTCAGAAGATTTGAGACATGCTTACATTACTACAAACTAAAAACAACAGGCCAGCTCGGCGGAAAAAGACTCGCCACACTTTTATCTTCTGCTGGTTGAAGCATTAACACATAGGATGTTTATGCAGAGGAAAGCAGGCGATACCCTCCTAAAAATGGCGTACTTTTGCAACGATGTCTACGCTTAGAACGTGCTCAAAGGGTTGAGGCTAATAGACTATGCCAACTGCAAGGAAGAAGCTGGTCAGCTTAACCGGTACTAGATATCATCACTGTATATCCCGGCGTGTTTGCCGGACATTTTTGTGTGACACAGACCGTGTAACAGGCGAGTCATATTTATATCGGCGAGATTGGATCGAGGGTAAGTTATTGAGCATTCACGGGGTGTACTGGAAGAGTAGAAGAGCGCAGGGTCCAATTGTCTTGCATTTCTATATTATCCCTGTCTATATTGGTCTGTGAATTTACGGGTGGATGCCTCTGATAAATTCAGCTTTTCTAGGTATACCGTATAGGATGGTGGTATCTCGCAGGGGTTTCTATATGGTGAATTTTTTGCGAAATAAATTAGAAGAAGCAATGTTATGTAAAGCTATCATATTGAATTGAAAAGTAAATATATCGGGGATCCTTAGAACAAGCCGCTAGTTATCAATCAAGGAAAGATAATGAAAAAGCTTTTTTTTGTATTTGTAGCACTATTTTTGTTTGGCTGCTCGAGCATTCCGATCTCGACAATGCTTAAATATCGCAACTTTGATGAACAAAGTTTTGCCGCGCTAAACCCTTCGCAAATTCGCTCGAAAATTTGGTTGTCAGAGCCTTTTACGTTAAACATGGAAAAAATTAATCTAAGCCTCAGTTTAGTGAATGAAAGAGGGCATAGTAATTTTACATTTCCACTCATTCTTGTAAAACGGGATAAGATAGCTGCGCAAGAAGGCTTTTTTTCGTCCGAACCTGCAAAAACAGAATACACATTCAGACTTTCAGAACTTGCAGTCAATAACTTCCAGAAAACACAAAACTTACTATCACAAGAAGTACATCAAAAGCTATCTTTCTCAATTGGTGCGGGCTTTAACGAAGAGCCTGAAGACGGGGAAACTGTTTATATCTCAATATCGCTTCAACTTGAAGATAAGGAGGGGTATTTTACACTTATCAATGAGGCTGAGGTCGATTTTAGACAAGGCGGCTGACAAGAGAATGTAACTTCACCCTTAACTGGCGTACGGAAGGTACACCGTCTACATTTATTCAAATAGTACTCAAAGGATTGAGGGGAATAGAATATGCGAACAGCAAGGAAGAGGCAGTGCAACCAATCGGATATCAAATATTACAAAGGTGTAGGTTGTTGTGAGTGGAAAGGTTTGGGGGCAGGTGTTTGAACGACATCTACGCTAAAACGCTGTCATAACTTTGGAGTTAGCATGCGATATTGTGTTTGTTTTCTTTTACCATTAATTTTTTCAGGTAATGCTTTAGCTACATGTAGTGGTGTGAGTTGTACTGGGGTTAAAGTTACAAGAATCGTTGTTGAGTCTGATGGCGGTACGACAATAAGCACTTCTGGAGATGAGTCAAAATTATCATGTGACGCTGGTAGTAATGGATACATTAAACTAGATCCGAGCTCTAAGAATTATGACTCTGTGTATTCACTTTTGCTAACCGCTCACACAACAGAACATCCGATTTGGGTAAGAACTACAGATAGTGGTGTGTGTAAGTTGATTTACGCCGTATCTGACAAATAGTTTTAACAAGACATTCAATCGGACAATATACCCTTGGCTTCTTTCTTTAAGGGCGCACTTATTTTTTGCGACTATTAATGGCCGTTTTAGTTGGAGTTATGTTTACTCTAAGTAGAGTTAAAAGGACAAAGACAGCGAGGGCAGCATGCTAAATAAAGTATTAATGAAAAATATTTCTATGTTTTCTTTAGCCTTAATTCCAATCGTCTCTGTAAACGCTAAAGCAGATTCAATTATTAACGAGCTTGCTGGATCATCTGAGAAAATTTGGCAAGTGCAGGCGTTTGATATCGACCTGGGAACTTCAAGTAAATGCACAGAGGGTCTTCAATATATTTTTGATATCAGCGGTACACTGACTATACGCTTTTGCAACAATGCTAAAGTCGAAATCAGTCAATATCCTTTTCATACTGAGGCTGACGGGATAGATAAGTTCATCTTTTATAATGGACAGAAATATCGGCTAGTTTACTCGAAAAAGACAAATTATTTAGGGCTGGAAGAGGAAGAGTTGGTGATTCGTGAGGATGGGTCTAAGCAGAACGCTACAATTGACATCATCATGATTCATATTCCTTGAGGGACAGAGCATGGAACGAGCGGAGCTCCTGAATTTTCGGATTAGCATAGTTAGTACAGTGATTGCTGGATTCAGCGTCATATCTGGCGTGGTCATATACATCCATGGTTTGAACGAATCGATTGAGAAAGAACAAGCTCTTATCAACATGCGTTCTAAGGTTGAGTACCAACGCAAGCTGTGGGATGAACGTCGTGAAAGCTACAAGGCACTGGCGGTTACTCTCGGAAGCATTGCAGCGGAAATTGATATCGACAAAAAGATATCGTCGGAATCTCTGAAATCATTTTCGGAGGCTTATTGGGGTTTACTAATTTTGGTGGAAAACGAGTCCGTAAAGTCTGAACTGGTTAAGTTGAAAGACGATTTGCGGGATTTAGAGAAAAGTCGCATCTCGGCTAACAAGATTAAGTTGCGTATAGAGCGAATAATTTCTCTGAGTAAAACCCATATAGATGAGGCGGTAGATGCACAAAAATTTTAGGTTCTTTGCCCTACTTGTATGCTTCTATTTTTGTTTTTGGCCGGCATGGGCGACAAGTGCACAATTCGATAAGGTTCACTTACTCTTAGTCAGTAACGGTCATTATGTTGATAAGTCCAGGGGTGACAAGGAGCGTGATGCTGCAGCCCTCGTCGATTTCAGTGGTGCTCACGTTTCAGCAATGGTTGTTCATTCTCTACTCGATAAACACTTAGGGTTGGCTTCATCCACTTTGCTGCGCTCTGATAACCGTCGTATCGTCAGTAAGGATGACGTTTTCAATGTGCTGAATTCTCTTAAACGAAAGATCGACACGAAAGGTCAGAATGAATACCTTATTGTTTACTACGTGGGGCACGGTTTTGGGGAAGGCATTGCTTGGAACTACTTCCTTCAACCTGGGAATGTCGAACTCCCTGGTAGGATAAATTCCTTTGATATAGAAGCCTTAGCCAATCAACTTATTTACGTGGGAAGTTTGAACGATAAATTGATAGAACTTGGTCTTCCTTACACATTATTGATTGACGCATGCTATGAAGGCAGCGCCGTGGATTTAGCTGGTGTATCGCTTTTATCGGATAAGGCCAAACAAAACCTCAAAGATGTCTCTGCTCATTTAAAGTTCATGAACCAATTTCGAGGAGTCAACCCGGTTGTTTTCTCGGTGCAACCGGGAGGCACTGTTCGCACCGTCACTCACCCTCTTAATCCCAGTCTTTCATATAATATTGGTCCTCTGGCACGCCGTCTCGTCTTGGGAGCGCGTCAATGGCCATCAAATAGTGCTGTATCACTTGAGCAGATTATCCGCTCGATACAATCCCCGCAACTAGATGAACGGACAAAAGCTGCCGTGTCTTTCGCAGATTTTGGGCCTGGTTATTCTTTTCATAGGACGCACAGTGACACTCGTGTAATGGTCGATAGGGTTTGGGGTTCGGCCAAATCAACTGATTTACATCTACTACAAGAAACATACCCAAACAATGAAGCATCAACTAACGCAAACTTAGGCGACTCGATTGAAATTGAGTTCGCCACAATAGCTATCTTGGGTAATTCTGGTGAGTACATATCTGATGGTAAGGATTATGTCTTCACCACTGGAACCGAAAAAATAAGCATCGAGACTTGGACTGAAGATGAGCTTGTCTTGCACATGGAATTAGAGGGTGAGAGCTGGTCATTCTCTATTGCAGCCCCTGAGGGGGAGCGATTTGAGGCTAAGCATTACAAAAATGTCCACCGACATCCTTTCCAAGAGGGCGTACAAGCGGGTTTGGAAGTATCTGGTGCCGATCGAGGATGCAACGAAATTTCAGGCGACTTCGAGATAGATTCGATTAGCTACACAGGTGGCATACCAAGTGCCTTGTCCTTGTCTTATAGACAGTTCTGCGAGAATGAACAGCACCCTATCAGAGGAACGGTAATAATTGAAATTCAAAAGGCGAAAATGCTTATGACAGGCTCCTGATGGAAATACTGGATACTTTCAGTTTATCCAGAGACTTGAGTTAGTGACCGGGTAACAATTTCATGCATTCGAACAGCAAAGTATTGCACCTCGTTAAAGTGTTTTCTGTTAGTAAAAATTCTAATCAGGAACTGTTTATAGGGGAATTCCAGGCCACTTTTCGGTTTCCAAAAGCCACCTGTTTATCAAATTTCGACTCGACTACTGGCTTAGCTTACATAGAAGTAGTGCTTGGGGATCGCGGGCCCAGTTTTATTCTCTGTATTCTATAAATCGTCTTCGTGCGGTTGCAGTAAGTACTATATTGATAGAAAGAGACAGGCACTTAGTGTGCTTGTGTATTTGCTAAATATAGTGTTCCGATTGGTGCGATCTTGAGCGAGGATGAAACGATGAGAAGTATGATTCTATGGTTGTTGGTTGCATTTGCTTCAGCGAATGTGATGGCGAAGAATATCTGGTGTAATGGTAAAATCACCAATATATATTGATGCAAGCAATAATGTCATCATTAATGGTAGTTGGAGAAATCACTATACAAGAATATGTAATACCGCAGGCACACCTGAGGTCAGTGTTGTAACCTGTTCCTTATGGACTTCACTGGCAACTACCTCTTTAACAAACGATTTGCAGGTAACTTTAATGTACGACGAACAGGGCGGGACAATGACCTGCGCTAATATCCCTACTTACACGGGCGCACCCAAGCCTCAGTACTTAATGCTCCTTAAATAGTGTATACGCATAGCACATTCTTTGTTCTATTTACTCAATAAGGCTAATAGTAGTTTCGTGCAAAAGGGGGCTGGGACCGCGTGTTGTGGTAAAGCCGTTGGTTAGACAGATTTTTAATGTCAGGAGCTATCTAAAACTGCATATTCACAGATAGCATAAAGCTGCGTTTGGGCTGAGGGATCAGGGAGTTGGCCCAGCCTTGCGAACGCTGCTCAAAATCATCGCCACTTGCGGCGGCTTCTGCGCCGGAATGGTAATAGATTTCATTAAAGAGATTTTTTACCTTAAACGCGACTTCAATCGATTCGTACCGATAAATGATGTTGGCATCTAGTGTTAAATAGGCGTCATTTTTTCTGTCTTTAGCGCGCAGTGTATTTCTCAAATACAGCGGTTTACTTGAAACCCAGTTGGCTCTGACGTTGACATTGAGTGCTTCATTGACTGGTACATTTAGCCCGGCACTAACTTTGTGTGGAGCTATATCTCCCAGCTCTGCATCCATATCCTGGCAAGGATCATAAGATAATGTGTGGCTCTGGGCGATGTTCTGACAATTTTCTATCCCCTGACCAACCCACAGATCCAGTGTGTGGTCGTAACTGACACTGCTTTTGGTTTTTGTATGGGTGTAATACAGATAACCGGAGATATTGGCAGCGCCTGGGATAAAGTTACTGAA
Source organism: Pseudoalteromonas sp. PPB1 (assembly GCF_015356275.1). Taxonomy (NCBI): domain Bacteria; kingdom Pseudomonadati; phylum Pseudomonadota; class Gammaproteobacteria; order Alteromonadales; family Pseudoalteromonadaceae; genus Pseudoalteromonas; species Pseudoalteromonas sp. PPB1. Next base: position 81,495 of record NZ_JACEQV010000007.1, read on the forward strand.
CTCAAATTTACCTCGATATTCCAGCCCATAGGTGCTGCGCTTTCCGGCGTTTTCTGCTTCTTCTTTCACAACGTCGTCGTATCTGGCGGTAAACAAGGATAGGTCATGCAGCCAGTTGTCCTGCTGATACATATAGATGAACTCAAAATTCTCGGCTTTTTCTGGTTTCAGGTCTGGGTTGGCAGAGCGGCCGCTCCAGCCTCCCCACAGTTGTATCGGGGCTGGTTCCTGAAAAGCCGTGCCGTACAGCATCTTAATGGTTGATTTATCTGAGAGAAAATAAATTGCGGAAGCTCTGGGGTTAGTGGTACTGCCGTACAGACTATTCTTGTCGTATCTTACACCGGCGTTGACCCGCCAGTCATTGATATTCCAGATGGCCTGAATGTATGCGCCTCTGTCGGTCAGACTGGCGAGGTTTTCGTCTGGCATCCGACTGAGTGTATCTGGCTGAATGTTGATGGTGCTGTCCCTATTGCTCGCAACCCCGTCACCGGCGGTCTCAGGCGTATCTGATGAGCAAAAGGTTTCGGGAAAATAGCCGCAGGCGTCGTAAGCTTTGGTGAGTTCTTTATCCTCAAATTTAATGCCGCCGCTGAGCTTTAACTGCTCAGAGTAATCAAACTCGTAGTCTTGCTTAAACAGCCAGCTCTTATTACTTGTTCGCCAGTGTGAAATGGTCAGTGTTGATACCACATCCGGACCGGTCAAAGCGGTAGAGCCGGGGAAGGATTCGACCCAGTAACCGCCATTGCCACTTTTTCTGCTCAGCAGCAGGGTATCTACCTGTAAGTTATTTTTAATTGCGCTCGTGTGTCGCAGGTAATATTGTTCAGAGTTTCGATACCACTGCGCCGCTGGCTGCGCTCTGTCATGAGGATATTGCGGACCCCAGCCATGGCGCATATCCCATTCTATGATCCCTAAGGTCAGGTTTTTGAACCCGACATCGGCAAGAATGCCCCATTCCCGTTGTGGGTCGTGATAGGCACCAAACTCATTGTATTTAGAGCTGTGGGGACAGCCATCCGCCTCGCAATTAGCGGACAGGGCAGTGTCATAGATGACAGGTCCCCAGATATCGCGGTTGCTCAATAGTTCGTTACTGACAAACCCCCAGGGCGCCAGATCATCTATGTCGGCTTCGTCACTCGAGTAGTATTTAGCTGACAGATTATAGGTCAGGTTGCTATGGTTGCCGCCCGCGGCAATATCAACACTTTGTGTGTCATAGCTGCCAGACTGAATATTCACTTTAAAAAAATCATTACTCTCATGTGTCTCTTGGGCATTGGACGTAACCAGGTTTATGATCCCCAGAAATGCATTGGGGCCGTACACTGCACCTACCGGGCCATACAGCACTTCTATCCGCGCTATATTCGACAATGGATAATTTTTTGACAAGGTGGCTTCGTGATACCACAAGTGATTATCGACTATACCATTGACCAGCATTAACGTGCGCTGGGTGAGCGGGGTACGATAGCCGCGCTGATAGGTGATAACGCCACCATTACCATTGGTGACTGTGCTATCAAACCCGGGAAGATCAAGGATCACTTCATCAATGCTGGTATAACCGCGTTGCCTGATATCTGCTGCAGTAATGATCACCATAGCCGCAGGAGCATCACGCAGTGTTTCTTCAATACCGGAAGCGGATGACACGGTGACATCGAGCAAGTCTTCTAAGCTCAGCTCCATTAGTGTATCAAGTTCATCATCTTGTGCTGCGCTGTGCGAACTGATGAGTAGAATGGATGATAGCAAGAACGCTGTTGACGTTTGGCCGGGGAGTTTACTGGTCATAAGTCTCCCTGAGCCTACTGATTGTAGTGCGCCAATGACGTGTTTCTCTATCAAAACGCTGATATGACATGGTCAGCAACTAACTTACTCTAATCTTTGGAGGTTAGAATAAACTGCCTGTTTGTCAAGGTTGGCTGGCTCTAATATGGGGAACCAGAAGGCACATTCGGGTCAGTGGTAACTAACCCTGGTTGATAAAGTTAATTCGTAGCGACTTTTCTTCGTAGGGATCAGATGATTGAACCATCCCATTTTCGCTATTTGAGCTACAGCCCAGTGAACAGTGCAGGGCATAAATTGCTTAAAAATACGCTGAGTAGGACAGGGAGAGAAAATCCAGCCCGGGGTTGGGGCTTTTAAATCCTGCATTGGAGTAATGCATATAGCGGATAGCAACATTGGCTTTGTCCATCTGATACACCAGCCCTAATCTGTCTTCAAACTGGTAATGGGTACTGACGTCTTTACCTGCAAACTGGGTATCATCCAGTAAGGCCAGGCCAATGCCAAATTCTAGAGCCACCGGGTGACCGTTAAAGGTCGTGAATGGATAGCGGATCACGGGGGAAACCGCCAGAACAAAATTGCCATCATGATGGTTCTCTTCCCCATACTGCCAGAAGTTGATACTGCTTTCGAAGTGTACATCAAAGTGACGCCAGGCTTGTGGTAAGTCCAGCTCCGGATGATATTGGTAAGCTAATTTGATCCCGTCGACACTGCCTTCGCCATGAATATAGTGAACGGCATAACCATGCTGCTGCGCGTATACAGGTGCAGTAATAATAGTAAGTAGTGACAGCAGAAATAGAATTGCTCTGATCATAATGAAATCAAACCCAGTAGAATTGAATATCCTTATTGTCTGGATGTCCGTTGCTTTTAAAAAGGCATCAAATAGAAACTAATTGATGCCTTTTTGACACCAAAAAACTAGGTGTTTGATTTTAATAGAAAATTCAATTGATGCCAAAGTGGCACTAATATGGTGCTAATTTGTGTATTTTTCATCTGCAAAGTTAGCGCTAAACTAGCTTCATTAACATAGAACGGAGCGGATCATGAAAAAACTACTGCAACTTATGCTGGTGGCATTGCTGGCGTTTGGCAGCCTACAAAGCGTTGCTGCGACGGATACACAAAGCGATCCTTATGGCTTGATCAAGTCGGTTGGTGATCAACTGTTTGTGGATATCAGCAAGCTAAATACCCTGGAAGAAGCGCACAAGAAAGCTGAGCTGAAAAAATTGGTACGGGAACAGTTGATGCCGCATATCGACATTAAATATGTGTCTTTTAAGCTGTTGGGTAAACATGTCCGTGAGATAAAGCGCGAGCAGGCGGTGACGTTTATCGATGCCGTCGAGCAGTATCTGGCAAACACGTATGCAAATGCGCTGATGAGCTATAAAGGTCAGCAGGTCAATTTTATTGAACCGGTTGTCAGTGCCGACAGTAAATTTGCCTCAGTTAAGTCTGAGATAGTTGAGCCCAATGCCCCAACCATCGACATTGTATTCAAGTTTCGCAAAAACAAAGCCGGAGAGTGGCAGGTCTATGATCTGGTTGCTGAGAGCATCTCATTGCTTAGCGCAAAGCAAAAAGAAATTACGTCTCGGATCAGCGAAGTAGGTATCGATCAGGTAAGTAAAGAGCTGGTTGCTAAGAGTTAATTGGCACGAATTAAAGAGACAATTTGCGTCCTTCAGGCGGGTATTCACTCTTACCCATGAGATCCAATCTTCTCCGATTGCCCGCCTTTTTCTTTTTACCTAACGTGCTGTGATACCTAATTCGTGATTTATCTTAGGCTTGTCGCTACTGTGCCAGGCATAGTAAGATGGCTACCATTGAACGACAATGAACAGTGTCATAGATAGCCGTCGTACTGGTGTTATGTCATCGAGTGTCTGGTTACCATTGTGCAACGCTGTCAGCAAATTTAAGAACGCTTTATTATGCAATTATCCCCCTCACTTTCCGCTTTGGTTGAAGCCTTGCGTTGTTTACCCGGCATTGGACCTAAATCAGCACAAAGGATCGCCTTTCATCTGCTTGAAAGAGACCGTAGTGGCGGCACTCAGTTAGGCCAGAGTCTGTTACAGGCGATGGATAAGATTGGTCATTGTGAGTCTTGCCGAACATTTTCAGAAACTCCGGTATGTGATATCTGCAGCAACGTTAAACGTCAGGATACCGGGTTGTTATGTGTGGTTGAATCCCCGAGCGATGTACTGGCAATTGAACAAACTGGTCAGTACCAGGGGTTGTATTTTGTTTTGATGGGGCACTTGTCACCGTTAGATGGGATTGGTCCAAACGAAATTGGTATGGATGTTCTGGAAAAAACGCTCAGCAATGGCAACATCAATGAAGTGATCCTGGCAACCAATCCGACGGTTGAAGGAGAGGCCACAGCTCATTTTATTGGTGAAATGTGTCATCAACACAATGTGACGGCCTCGCGGATCGCACACGGTATGCCTGTTGGGGGTGAGCTGGAACTCGTCGATGGTATGACTTTGATGCATGCGTTTAGCGGCAGAAAAGCGATTTAATGAATGCCCGAGAGGGCTTTCTCCTTGCTCCGAATATATACAATTCGCAATTTTTTTACTTTATCACTCTTGAAAAATATCTCCCCAGCACAATATACCTCAGCATAACGCAAGTTAACTGATTAACTATGTACTACTATTGTGTACCAAATAAGTTAGGGTGTACCAAATGACTACCGAAAATACCAAAGAAAATCATTCATTTAGTGCCAACACTAAGCAACTACTACAGCTGATGATCCACAGCTTATACTCAAACAAAGAGATCTTTTTACGTGAGCTGGTATCCAATGCGTCGGATGCCGCTGATAAGCTGCGCTTCTTAGCGCTGCAAAACGGTGACCTGTATGAAGGGGACGCCGACCTGCGTGTACGTATCAGTGCCGACAAAGACGCAAAAACAGTGACCATTTCTGACAATGGTATTGGTATGACCCGCGACGAAGTGATCAGCTCTTTGGGTACCATTGCAAAGTCAGGCACTGCTGAATTCTTTAAAAACCTGACCGGTGATGAGGCAAAAGACTCTCAGTTGATCGGTCAATTTGGTGTGGGTTTCTACTCAGCGTTTATCGTTGCCGACGAAGTGACAGTGCGTACGCGCAAAGCGGGTGAAGCGCAGGCCGTTGAGTGGCAGTCAAAAGGCGAGGGTGAATACACGCTGGCAGATATCGAAAAAGCAGAGCGTGGTACAGAAATTATTTTGCACCTGCGTGATGAAGAGCTGGAGTTTGCCGATGACTTCCGCCTGCGTTCAATCGTGACTAAGTATTCTGATCATATCTCTATCCCGGTTGAAATGTTCAAAGCGCCAGTACCTGAATCTGAAGGGCCGGACGGCGAGAAAATTGAAGCTCATCCTGGTGAATGGGAAGGGATAAACCGTGCTACGGCGTTGTGGACGCGCGATAAGTCTGAGATTAGCGAAGAAGAATATAAAGAGTTTTATAAGCATGTTGGCCATGACTGGGAAGAACCACTGACCTGGGCACACAACAAAGTAGAAGGTAAAACGGAATACACCAGCTTGCTGTACATTCCTAAAAAAGCACCTTTCGACATGTGGAACCGTGACCGTCAGACAGGTCTGAAGTTGTACGTACAACGTGTATTCATTATGGATGACGCTGAGCAGTTTATGCCAAGCTATCTACGTTTTGTAAAAGGTCTGTTGGATTCTAACGATCTTCCACTGAACGTATCTCGTGAAATCTTGCAAGACAACAAAGTTACTCAGGCAATCCGTAAGGGCTGTACATCACGTATCCTGAAGATGCTTGATCGCATGGGTAAGAATAAAGCAGAAGACTACCAGACTTTCTGGAATGAGTTCGGCCAGGTTATCAAAGAAGGCCCGGCTGAAGATGCAGCAAATAAAGAAGCGATTGCTAAACTACTGCGTTTCAGCTCGACACATACTGACGAGAGTGTGCAAAATGTATCACTGGAGCAGTATATCGAGCGTATGACTGAAGGTCAGGACAAAATTTACTACGTGGTGGCAGACAGCTTTGAAGCTGCGAAGAGCTCACCGCACCTCGAGATCTTCCGTAAGAAAGGCATTGAAGTACTGTTGCTGTCAGATCGCGTTGACGAGTGGATGATGAGCCACCTGACAGAGTTTGCTGAGAAATCATTCCAGTCAATTACTCGTGGTGATTTAGACCTGGGTGATATGGAAGACGAAGAAAGTAAAAAAGCGCAGGAAGAGAGCGAGAAGCAGGTAGAAGGTTTGGTTGAGCGCATCAAAGAAGCGCTGGGTGATAAAGTAAAAGAAGTACGCTTTACGCACCGTCTGACAGATTCTCCGGCTTGTGTGGTTGTTGATGACCACGACATGAGCTCACAAATGCAAAAGCTGATGGAATCAATTGGTCAGTCTGCACCTGAGTCTAAGCCAATTTTTGAACTTAACCCGGAGCATCAACTGGTTAAACATCTGAACGTTGAGCAGGATGAAGATAAGTTTGCTCAATGGTCAGAGGTACTGTTAGATCAGGCATTGCTTGCAGAGCGCGGCAGTCTGAAAGACCCGGCAGGGTTCGTTGCTCGTCTGAATAAGCTAATGCTTGATCTGAGTAAATAATTCAACGCAGTTATTATTGTGTTTTGAGAAGCCCGGCGAGTAATTCGACCGGGCTTTTTTGTTGCCCTTAATGGCACAGTGCAGGAAGCGAATCAAATAGGGTGGTACATTGCTCATTTGTTTTAAGCACGTCTGCCCGTTTGTAATCAAGGCACATTCCTCTGTGAAAGCGCTACATGAGCCTCATCATTTAATTGGCGATGATGCATATCTAAATTAAAAAGAAAGGGTAGTGACAAATTTTCATTCCCGTTACTCAGTTTAAGTACTTGTTTTGCAGTGATGAAATGCCCTACAACACCGAGTTTAAAGGCTTCTTCGCAAATTTGTCACACAAATATACTGGACAAAGTAATGATGAAAAAGATAAAATGACAGCGTTGTCATTGAGATCTATTATCACCTTGAATCCGCTTCTGCCCGAACGTTTATGGAATAATCAGACAGCACAACTTGCCTAAATTAGATTAGTTTATTAATTAGGTCCAATTCTTCTACATAACTCATCGCAACTGCTGTTAAAAAGTGCATAGCTTGTGATATATTCTTCTCGTTTGTAACAAACTATAACCACAAAATTATTTATTCTATCTATTTCAGTGGCTTAGGATTTTGTTGAAAAAATCTTATGTAAGCCACAAAAAAAGATGTAGCGAATCTGTAATTTTGGGTGTATGGTTTGTTATTAGATGACAGCGTTGTCATCATCACTGGGCAGAAGTGATTTAAAAACCAACAAAATGATTCAAGGGGAATCCTGTGTTAGCTAATAATTTTAAAAAAAGCTTACTGGCAGCTAAGGTTGGCCTCATCCTAAGTACGGGTGTGACAGGCGTGGCGTTTGCTGAAGATAACCAGACTGGCGTTCAAGAAAACGTTGAAGTCATTGAAGTGCGCGGTATCCGCCGTTCATTGGCCGAAGCAGTTAATACTAAACGATTTGCAACCAGCGTTGTAGATGCGGTATCAGCAGAAGATATCGGTAAGTTTCCAGACAGTGACGTAGGTGAAGCACTGGGTCGTATCCCAGGCGTAGCTGTTAGCCGTCAGTTTGGTCAGGGCCAGCAAGTATCTATTCGTGGTGCGTCTAGCCAGCTAACTTTGACAACTCTGAATGGTCAGAACGTTGCTTCAACAGGTTGGTACACAGAGCAAGCAATTGACCGAAGCTTCAACTACACATTGTTGCCACCAGAACTTATCTCAGGTATCGACGTGTATAAGTCTTCACAAGCAAACATCGTTGAAGGTGGTGTTGGTGGTACGGTTAACGTAAAAACCCGTAAACCATTAGACCTGGATTCCGGAACCGTTTTCGCTTCTGTAAAGAGCGTATATTCAAGCCAGTCTGAGCAGTGGGATCCTGCTTACAGTGGCCTTGCAAGCTATAAAAACGATGACGAAACATTTGGTGTACTTGCTGCATTAGCAGTACAGGAAACTGACTATGTTCGTCGTGGTAACGAATCACTTGCTGGCTGGAATGGTGCAGTTTCTGCAAACTACTTCCTACAAGAGCGTGAAAGAACAGCAACTAACGTAGCGTTCCAGTACGCACCAAATGATGAACTGTCATTCGATCTGACTTATATGAACCTTGAGTTAGAAGCGAACAACAACAACAGCAGCTTCTGGATTTTCCAGGCTGGCGCAAACTGCCTGGGCGAAAACCCGGATGGCGTATGTATGTTGTCTGAAGCAACGGCAGCAACACCTACAGATAACCCATCTTGGCTACAAGCCTTTGCACGTCGTGCGAAGATGGAATCTGAAACGGTTGATTTTGGCTTTGAATTCAAACGTGACACGTTCGAAATTTCTGGTCGTATCGGTCGTTCAGAAGCAACGGGTGGTACAGAAGCGCAAACAAACTATGGTGGTTTGATTGGTTCTCATGAAGATCGCTACGGCATGATTGACATGACGGGCAAGCGTATCAAGATCCAGCTGAAAGAAAATGATTATCGCGTTGGTCACTGGAATGAGGGTAACCCAGGCGTAGCAGCATGGGCAGTACGTAATCAGCCGAATACAGATGAAGAAACGTACGCACAACTTGATACTAAGTTCATGCTTGACCATGACATCATTACTGCTGTTCACGTTGGTGCTCGTTTCACTAACCACAAGGTTGAAGAAGACAACTTTAAAGGCCTGGCAAACATTCAGCGTAATGCAGATGGTACGCCTGTGCTAAGTGATCCAAATAACCCAACTAGTGTAATTGCGGACATTGCTGATATCGCACCTGCTCAATTATATGGCAACGGTGTAAACGAAGCTGGTTTTGAATACATCACTATCCCAGGTCCACACCTGGACGCGATGTTCAACCATACTGCGGAGAACTTCAGCGAATACGTACGTGACCGCAGTGGTTATGCCGCGCTTGAAGAAGAAAACTTTGCGTTTTACGTAATGGCTGATTTCAGCGGTGAAAACTACCGTGGTAACTTCGGTCTGCGTTACATCTCTACAGATGTAAACAGTGACTACTATGGTTCAGACATCACCGTGACAGGTATCACAGATTCAGGTAACTTCTACGGCGGTAATGCACTGAAATCTAAGACTCTGTCTAACAAAGAAGCGGATTACTCAGATATCCTGCCAAGCTTCAATATCGCGTACGACCTGGATGAAGACACAATCCTGAGAGGTTCAATCGCACAGGTTATCAGTCGCCCTAACTACCAGGATGTGTTTGCACGTTCTAGCCTGAGTGGTTACGACAACGAAAACCCTAACGACCAGCAAGAAGTAACTGGTAACCCAGGTCTTGAGCCGTTCAAAGCAACTCAGTTGGACGTGTCTTACGAGTACTACTATGGTGACAGCAACTTCGCAAGTGCGACGTTCTTCTACAAAGACATCGAGACATTCGTAACGTCATCAACCACGCCAAATCAGTCTATCGGTATTAATGACCCGGCATGTAACTGTGACGTGTGGAATATCGTTAACCGTGTTAATGGCGACGGTGGTGACGTAATCGGTCTTGAACTTCAGCTTCAGCACGCGTTTGACAATGGCTTCGGTGCGATTGTTAACTACACGTATGCAGACAGCTCATCTGAAGAAACAAACTTCGATGACCGTATCGGCCGTTTCTCAGACAGTTCTGACCACACAGTTAACCTGGTTGGTTACTATGAGAATGATGACTTCGGTGCTCGTCTTGCTTATAACTGGCGTTCTGAGTTCATGATCCGTGAAACGGGTTTCTACTCTTCACGCGAGCACATGGACTTCGGTACTTTGGATTTCACTGGTAACTACCAGGTGAACGACAATATCAGCCTGACGCTTGAAGTTGTAAACATTCTTGAAGAAGACAGCTACCAGATCGGTATCTCTGGCTCTGACGGTCTGTTGAAAGAAGAAACGAAACACAACTTCCCTGCATGGAGCTATGTAGGTGAGCGCAAGATTGCACTGGGTGCAAACTTACGTTTCTAATTTTGTTGTTTGGAAAAGCCCTGCTTAAATAGTGGGGCTTTTTTATGCCCGTTTTATGGCAAGATCGAGACAGGTGTAGTTTGTATGTATCAATAGTGGCATGCCTGTCCGTGGTGGTCTTTACAGTGGTTGTGAGGTGAATTGTGCAAAATGCAGAAACCAAAATTAAGCGTATCGTCATTGTCGGTGGTGGCACAGCGGGTTGGCTGGCTGCCAATCATTTGGCCGCAGATGCGTCCGAGGATGTGAGTATTACATTAGTAGAGTCTCCTGACATTCCGACGATTGGTGTCGGAGAGGGGACTGTCCCGGTGATTGTCGATAGCCTGAAGAAGTTTGGCATCCGTGAGTCGGACATGTTTCGCCTGTGCGATGCTACGTTTAAAAATGGCATTCATTTTGTTGGCTGGAATAAGCCAGTTAACGGACAACCCCATTGCTATTTTCATCCATTTGACGACCCAAATGTTAACGGGGTTAATCTGTTGCCTTACTGGTTGCATCAACTGCCAGAGGCCAGGGCTCGTTTTGACCAAAGTGTTTCCATTCAGGCCCATATCGCACTCGAAAACAAGGCGCCTAAGCTGATCACGAATGCTGAATATGAGCGCATGATTAATTATGCTTTTCACCTGGATGCTGGCAAGTTTTCGGCATTGTTGTCAGAGCATGCGATTAAAAACCGTCAGGTTAACCACGTGCTGGATGAGGTAGAATCGGTCAAGCTCGCACTGGATGGGTCCATATCGGGATTACAGCTGAAACAAGGCGGGTTGCTTGAAGGCGACTTGTTTATTGATTGCAGTGGTTTCCAGTCTTTATTGCTTGGCAAAGCGCTTAATACCCCGTTTATTGATAAGAGTGACGTCCTCTTTGCCAATCATGCTGTGGTGACGCAAGTCCCTTATGAAAATGAGCATGAGGTGCCGCCTTATACTATTTCAACCGCTCAGCAGGCTGGCTGGATTTGGGACATTGGCCTGCAAACCCGCAAGGGGGTTGGTCATGTGTATAGCGATCAGTTTACGAGCCATGAACAGGCGCATCGCGACCTATCTGCTTATCTCGGAAAGCCAGAAGACACCGTCGAATCTCGGCTGATTAAAATGCAGGTGGGTTATCGAGCGCAAGCTTGGGTGAAAAACTGTATTGGTATTGGGCTGTCCCAGGGCTTCGTTGAACCACTTGAAGCGACAGGGTTGTTAGTGTTTGATTTGGCAGCCAGAATGTTGTCAAAGCGCCTCCCTGGTGAACGTCAGGAAATCCCCGCCATTGCACAGCAGTTTAATCAGCACATGACACATGCCTGGCAGTCAATCGTTGACTTTATTAAACTTCATTACTGCATTTCTAATCGTGACGATAGTGAGTTTTGGCGTATGAACCGTTTGCCAGAAACGATCCCGGAATCACTGCAACATAAACTGGCATTATGGCGTAGTGACATTCCTAATGAGTATGATTTTGTCAGTAGTTTGGATGTGTTCAGATTGGAGAATCATCTGTACGTGTTGTATGGCATGAATTATCCAAGTCAATGCAATTACCCGTCGCCACAAAAACTGTCACAACAGGAAGCTATGCTGAAGCTGGTGGCCCAGCAGCAACAAAAAGCTGGAGCAATGTTAGAGACGCACAGCGACTTGGTTGCAAAAGCAGCAAGATATGGCTTTCAAAGAATTTAACCACAATATTTCTTTTCTTTTACCTTGAAAAGCTATAGCCTTGGACGCATATAAATAACAACTTTATGATAAAACGGAGCAGTATTATGGCGGAGCAACAAGTGCAGCCTTTACACAACGAGAAACATGCCAACACTAAAGTAAAAAATGGCATCAATGTAGAATTTTTAAAATCTCAGCACTTGATCCCGGTCGTTGCACACGAGTTTGCACGTGTTGCAACAGAATTCCCGATGGCATTTGTTAAGAACACAGAGAGCGGTCAATATCAGGCGGTTGCTTTATTTGGTCTTGAGCCAGGTGAAAACCTGTTTGTACAAGATGGCGAGTGGACTGCGGGTATCGCACCTCTGGCTGCATCTCGTTACCCATTTGGTCTGGTTAAGCACCCAGAGCAAGATCAGTACGGCATCGTGATTGATGAAGCGAGCCCGCTGGTAGGTGAAGAAGAAGGCAATGCTTTGTTCGAAGACGGCAAAGAAACTGAGTACCTTGAGCGTCGTAAAGAAGCGCTGGTTAACTTCATCGAGTTCTCTCGCGTTACTGAAGCGTTCACACAATACCTGGCAGAGAAAGATCTGCTGGTACAACAGACTCTGACGGTTGAAATCGCTGGTGAAAAGAAAGACATCAACGGTATCTACCTGGTAGACGAGCGTAAGCTGAATGAACTGAGCGACGAAGCTTACCTTGAGCTGCGTAAACGTGGCTATCTGGCACCGATTTTCTCTTTCCTGACTTCTACACATCAGGTTGGTCGTCTGGCACGTCTGAAAGCAAAGCGTCAGGCAAGCTAAGTCACGAGTGACTATGAATTGCAAGAAAGCGCCTTAAGGGCGCTTTTTTTATCGCTTTTTTTTGTAACAAGAATTTATATCCGGCACCTTAGTTCAACAATAAAAGAACAACAGGAATTCGACATGCGCCGTTTATTAGTTACTTCATCTTTACTTGCTGCATTAAGCGCAGCATATCCCGTTTTTTCAGCTCCAGCTCATTCACCCATTGCTATCGCAATCCATGGTGGTGCAGGCACAATTGAGCGTACCAAATTTACGCCAGAGCAGGAGCAGGCTTACCGACAAACTTTGCAATCAGCTGTTGAGCAAGGGTATGCGGTTTTGGAACAAGGCGGCGAGAGCCTGGATGCAATTACGACCGCAATTAAGGTGCTGGAAAATTCCCCATTTTTTAACGCCGGAAAAGGTGCGGTATATACCTATGACGGCACGCATGAGCTGGATGCGTCAATTATGGATGGCCGGGATCGCCAGGCTGGTGCAATTTCCGGAGTGACGCTGATAAAAAATCCCATTGAGTTAGCCAGAGCAGTCATGGAAAAGTCGGTGCACGTGATGTTGAGTGGCGAAGGTGCACAAGAGTTTGCAAAGCGTGAAGGGATTGCGTTCGCCAATAAGGATTATTTTGATACACCTCATCGCTATGAGGCCTGGCAAAAAGCGCGAAAGAAATTGGAGCAGGCAGAGCAGGGGACTAAGGATTATCAGGCACTGCATCAACAGTTACCACAGCAATACAAAATGGGCACTGTGGGGGCCGTCGCACTGGACAAACAGGGCAACCTCGCGGCAGGCACCTCTACAGGTGGCATGACGGCGAAACGATTCGGTCGTATCGGTGATTCACCGATCATTGGCGCAGGTACATTCGCGGATAACGATTCGTGCGCAGTCTCTGCGACCGGACATGGTGAGTATTTTATTCGTTATAACGTCGCGGCGGATATCTGTGCGCGGGTACAATATCAGGGAAAAACAGTGGCACAAGCGGGACAGGATGTTATTTTTGGCCCAATGCTTAAAGCTGGGGGCACCGGCGGAGTGATCATTTTAGATGCCGAGGGCAATATCAGCATGCCATTTAATACCAAAGGGATGTATCGCGCCAGCAAATCTAACACACAACCTACCTATGTCGGTATTTTTGACGACACAAAGTAACCCTAATTAATGTGCTTAAGGCCTGTAAACTTGGGCAATTTTTGTAACGCCAGCTACTATTTAATATGAAGCTGGTGTTTTTTTAGGGGAATGAAATATGCAATCTGTCAAAGTAGCAGACTATCTTAATCATCGTCCGGTTACCTTTAAAGCGGACATGCGCATCGAATCGGCAGTGGAAAAGTTACTACAAAGTGGTCAGGCCGGAGGCCCCGTGATTGATGACATGCAACACGTCGTGGGATTTCTGTCTGAGCAGGACTGTATTCGCACTATGCTCGAAGCTACTTATCAGAACGAATCACACAGTATCGTGGCTGATGTGATGAATACCGAACCTTTGTGTGTTAGCCCGAACGACAGCATTTTGAAGCTGGCTGACAGAATGACGGCCGATAAACCCAAATTATATCCCGTGTGCGATGACGATTGCCGTTTGGTAGGGGTGATCAGCCGGACTAATGTGCTGTATGCAATTGACAAGCACCTTCATGATACCTATGAGTCGGGCAATCGCTTTGTTTAAGCGCTGATCAGGCCTCAGTATACCGGCAAGCGTGTCACATAGAGTTTACCAGGTTAAGCCTGCCTGTCGGTATTTAGTGCGCAGCCCCTGTCAAAGGGACTGGGCTGTACTCATGCTTTTTGCTAGACTACGCGACGATTTTCTCAGTAACAAGGTGTCGTGTAGTGGATTTGCAGTCGTTGTATTCGAACATAGCGGATTGCCTCAAAAAGGATCAGTTTCTCTTTAAAAAGCGTCTTCAGGGCGTCAAAAAAATAAAAGATGAAGCGAAACAGCAAAAGGTAATCACACAGATAACGCGTGACATAGCGCACAGCCAAACGCTCAGAGTAAAGCGCCTGGCTGGCCTGCCGAGTGTGCAATACCCCGAATCACTGCCTGTCAGTCAGAAAAAAGACGATATTAAAAAAGCCATTGCTGAAAACCAGGTCGTCATAGTGGCGGGTGAGACTGGTTCAGGTAAAACCACTCAGTTACCTAAAATTTGTCTGGAGCTGGGTCGTGGCGTCGATGGCTATATTGGCCACACTCAGCCTCGTCGTCTGGCTGCACGTAGCGTGTCCAACCGTATTGCCGAAGAGCTTAATTGTGAGCTTGGTCAGGAAGTGGGTTTTAAGATCCGCTTTAGCGATCAGGTTTCTGACAAAAGTTATATTAAATTGATGACTGATGGTATTTTGCTGGCTGAAATCCAGCAAGACAGATATCTGAATCAGTACGACACAATTATTATCGATGAAGCCCACGAACGCAGTCTGAACATTGACTTTATCCTCGGTTACCTGAAAAACCTGCTCCCTAAACGGCCCGATCTGAAAGTGATCATCACCTCAGCAACCATAGATCCGGAGCGTTTTTCCAAGCACTTTAATAACGCACCAATCATAGAAGTCTCGGGACGTACTTATCCGGTAGAAGTGCGCTACCGACCGGTGATTGACGCCAGTGGCGATGAAAGCGAAGCTGAAAACGATCAATTACAGGGCATTTTCGATGCTGTTGACGAGCTGTGCGCTGAGGGTCCCGGTGATATTCTGATTTTTATGAATGGTGAGCGGGAAATCCGCGATACCGCGGATGCATTGAGCAAGCGCAATCTCAAAGGGGTTGAGATATTACCTTTGTATGCTCGCCTGTCGAATGCGGAGCAGAATCGTATTTTTGCCGCGCATAGCCACCGCCGTATTGTCCTCTCAACCAACGTTGCTGAAACCTCTCTGACGGTACCCGGGATCCGCTACGTTATTGACCCGGGTACTGCGCGGATCAGCCGCTATAGTTACCGAACCAAAGTACAGAGGCTACCTATCGAGGCCGTCTCTCAGGCCAGTGCAAATCAGCGTATGGGTCGATGCGGCCGGGTTGCTGCGGGGGTGTGTATCCGTTTGTATTCAGAGGAAGATTTCCTGGGTCGCCCTGAATTCACAGATCCTGAGATCCTGCGCACTAACCTGGCATCGGTCATTTTGCAAATGTTAGCGCTGGGTCTGGGCGACATTAAGCGCTTCCCGTTTGTTCAGGCACCAGATAACCGCAACATCACAGACGGTGTCAGTTTGCTCGAAGAGCTGGGGGCGGTTAAGCCTGCTGCCAGACGTGAACAAACCTCATTGACTCAGACCGGCCGTAAACTGAGCCGTTTACCTATCGATCCTCGCCTCGCGCGTATGGTCCTGGCTGCCGCACCTTTAGGGGCGCTACGTGAAGTGATCATTATTGCAGCTGCTTTGTCTATTCAGGACCCCAGAGAGCGACCGCAGGAAAAACGCGGCGCAGCGGATGAAAAACATGGTCGGTTCGAAGATGCTGATTCGGATTTCATGGCGTTTCTTAACTTGTGGCAGTATCTGGAAGAGCAGCAAGAGGCGCTGAGTCGTAGCCAGTTCAGAAAGCAGTGCCAGAAGGACTTTTTGGCCTATATGCGGGTGAGAGAGTGGCAGGACATTGTTTACCAGCTAACCACAGTCTGCACTGAGATGGGATTAAAGGCGTCTGGTAATGAGGCGAGCTTCGAGGCCATTCACCAGGCGTTATTGAGCGGGATGCTAAGTCACATTGGTCAAAAAGACGAGAAGAAATTCTACAAGGGTGCACGTAACAGCCAGTTTCATATTTTCCCGGGGTCAGGTCTGTTTAAAAAGAGCCCCAAATGGGTGATGGCAGCGGAATTGGTGGAAACCAGTAAACTGTACGCCCGTATTAACGCCAAGATTGACGTGAACTGGGTTGCACCATTGGCGGAGCACCTGGTTAAGCGTAGTTACAGTGAACCACACTGGGAAAAGAAACAGGGCTGTGTCATCGCATTTGAACAGCAAACCCTGTATGGATTGATCATAGTGGGTAAAAAGCGCACTGTGTACAGTCAGATTGAACCCGTTCTGTGTCGTGAATTATTCATCAAAGAAGCGCTGGTCGCCCAGCAACTGGGGCAAAACGAAGCCTTTTTACAGCACAATCAGGCCTTGATTGAAGACATTCAGGATCTGGAAAACAAAGCCCGACGCCGTGATATTCTGGTTGATGAGCATATGATGCAGGCCTTTTATGAAGCGCGCATCCCGGCTGATGTTAATAATCGTGCTGCCTTCAATCACTGGTGGAAAGACAAGAAAAAAGCCGATAAACGATTTTTACACATGGACCGGGATGCCTTGATGCAGCACGAAGCGTCGCATATTACGGCGCTAGATTATCCCGATGTATGGCAGCAGGGTAACCTGATGTTGCCATTGAGCTACCACTTTGAACCGGGTCAGCCGGTTGATGGTGTAACGGTAAATATACCCCTGCCATTGCTCAACCAGGTCGCCTCTGAGGGCTTTGACTGGCATATCCCGGCACTGCGCCATGAATTGATCTGCTCATTGATTAAGAGCCTGCCAAAAAGCCTGCGACGTAATTTTGTTCCTGCACCTAACTATGCTGATGCAGTGCTGGCTGCGATTGAGCCGATGCAAGGGGGTTTTCTGGAGGCGTTGGCCAATCGTTTATTGCGCATGACGGGTGTCAAAGTTGACGCACAAGCATTTGATTTAGGCGCACTGGAGTCTCATTTAAAAATGCAGTTCCAGGTGCTTGACGAACATAACAAGGTCATTGCTCATGGCTATGATCTGGATGTGCTCAAAGCCAAGTTACAAGGCAAAGTAACACAAACGCTGTCTAAAGTTGCTGAAAAGGGCATTGAGCAAGAAGGGCTCACCGAGTGGTCGTTTGGTGACTTGCCCAGGGAGTACACCAAGAAGCAGGGAGGGTATGAGATCAAAGCATTCCCTGCGTTGGTGGATAACAAGCAAAGTACGTCAATCAGTTTGTTTGACCACCCTCTGAAGGCGCAGCAGGCACATCGTCTTGGTTTACGCCGACTGGTAATGTTGAATGTGCCCTCGCCGGTGAAGTATTTGCAACAGCATTTACCCAATAAAGCCAAACTGGGGCTTTACTTTAACCCGTTCGGTAAAATTAATGATCTGATTGATGATTGTACCGCAGCGGGGATTGATGCCTTGTTGGGTGACTATAGTGCGATTCGTTTAGAGCAGGACTTTGAACAAGCCAAAGAACATGTCCGGGCAGAACTTGGCGATAAAGTGGTGGAAATCGCATCTGCGGTTGAGCAGGTGCTGAGCATTGCACATGGTATCAATAAGCGTATGAAGGGACGTGTGGATTTGACCATGATCACGGCGCATGGTGATATTAAATCTCAGCTTGAGAGCCTGATTTTTAAAGGATTCGTTAGTCAGCATGGGGCGCATAAACTGCCAGATTTGCTGCGTTATATGAAAGCCATTGAAAAGCGTCTGGAGAAGCTGCCTGTTGACCCTAACCGGGACCGTTTATGTGTTCTGGAGCTTGAAAAAGTGGCGGCTGCCTATACCGATAAGTGTAACAAACAGCCAAAAGGGATCCCGATGCCAACAACACTTGATGAGATTTTCTGGATGCAACAGGAACTTCGGGTGTCATTGTTTGCTCAAACACTAGGAACACCTTATCCGATTTCGGCAAAACGGATCACCAATGCGTTAAATGAGATCGAATAGTGTGTTTTGACTTGCAATTTGCATTAGGGCAATTACCTTATTAAGAGGAAATTATTTTTGGATTGTGAAAAGGAAGCGGCATTGACTATGTCCACACAGGGGAGCAGGATGAAAACGCCGCATGTGCTAGTGGTTGACGACGAGTATTTCAATTTTGAGATGCTTTCAATGGCTTTGTCAGACGCATTTAAGTTTAGCTATGCTGAATCGGGCAAGAGCTGCCTGTCGAATGCGATTGCCGATCCGCCAGATGTGATCCTGCTCGATGTATGTATGCCTGGGCTGGATGGGTATGATACTTGTCGGATGTTGAAAAATACGCCTGAAACTCGTGATATTCCCGTGCTCATGGTGTCGGGCCTGGAGTCGGAGCAGGAGAAACAGGCGGGCTTTGATGCTGGCTGTGATGCCTATGTGGTTAAGCCCTTTTCCATGCAATCCTTATCAGAGAAAATAAAAAATATGGTGCAAATTATTCCAAGGTAATTTTTTGCAGGCAAGCAATGATAACAAAGAGTGGAGCACGCCATGATACATGAGGATAAGCGGCGCTTTATGCGCATGATGGTCAATACCCAGGCACAGTTAACCGTGTTGTCCTCGGGGCATAAACTGCACGGTACCTGCCACGACTTAAGTGCCACGGGATTATCAATCATTGTTGAGGAACCCCTGGAGATCAATGAAATGCTGGATGTGTTTATTGACAGCCATGGTGGATCGGTTCCTCCTCTCAACGCACATGTTAAAGTTATCCGGTGTGGTAATAACAGCGAAGGCGAGGGCTACATGCTTGGCCTGGAAATTGTGCAGTTTAATTAGTCATCCTACTTGAGTTAGAAACCCGGCTCGCCTGACTTTTGGTGGGCCACTCACACAGAGCAGTTGCATGAGGGTGTTCCTGCTTTGGCAAATTTTGTCACTACTTCCACACTGTTTGCACATTAACCTTACATACTGACTAGCATCGGGTCTTATACCAATTGGCTTAATTAAGCGTTCTATTTTGAGGCGAGAAAATAGGGTCGGTAACCAGCCAAGAATCTTGCTATTTAGTTGTTCTAAATAAGAAATCTTTAACACCGTTAGCGTCATATTTGCTCCTTCAAATTGACCGGGTATTAAGTACAATTGGTATGCCATGTTTTGAATTTCGTTCACAGGGGTAGCTACATTATGAAACTGACAATACGGCACAAGCTGCTGGCTATTTTGCTGTTGGTCAACACCGTATTGATCATGGCGATCTACTTTGCTAATCAGACTGCTTTTGAAAAGAGCTTCCAGGACTATATTCAGCAAAATAGCCGTGCCCGCTTAGTCGCTTTAATGCCTTCTATTCGAGATAATTACGCACGTTATGGCGAGGAGTGGGTGTTTACTCGCCATCCGGCCTGGCATCAGCTGGTAAGCGAACTACGAGGAAACGCGCGAAGTGCCACTTCGCCCGCTGCGACTCCTTCTTATGACAGTTACGACAGCCCCTCCATGCAGCGGCCGCGCAGATCTGAGCGGGGACCTGAGCCGGGTCGGGATGGTCGTGGCATGCGTAATGAGCAGGGCACTAAGGCGCAGTATCAAACCGACAGACGTCCAAAGCCCGACGCTGATCGCCCACCCAGAGGCGAGCGCGGTGCCCACCCTCATCAAAAGCGTAGACCTCCCAGAGGACGCTCAGATAGTATGGGCGGTCGTCTGGTGTATAAAAATGCGGCCGGTGAGCAAGTGATTGGCTCGCTTACAACAACCAGAACTACTCTTTGGGTCCCTGTTCATCAGTCTGACAAGGCCGATGCGCCTTTGCTTGGGTATGTAGGGCTTGAGGACGGTCTGGTGGTTAGCAACCGGTTCGATAGCTTATTTGCCGAGCGTCAAAAAAATTGGTTTATGTACATCGCTATCACCGCTTTGATTGCGTCCAGCTTATTGGCCATTCCGTTTAGTCATTATCTGGTTGCCCCTGTGCTGGCATTACGGCGTGCAGCACAAAACCTGGCAAGCGGTGATTATCAGAGTAATTTAAACACGGACAGTAACGATGAGTTGGGCATGCTCGCCCGGGATCTGAACACCCTGTCTGAGACCTTGCGAGAAAACCAGCAAGCCAGACAACAGTGGATCGCCGATATTTCTCATGAATTGCGCACGCCAATCGCTGTATTCAAAGCCGAATTAGAAGGCATGATCGATGGTGTGATAGAAACGGATCCCGCGCAGTTGCAGTCGTTACACGAGGAGATTGGCCGGCTGACTCAGTTAGTGGATGATTTGCACCAGTTATCCATGTCTGACAGAGGCTCGTTAAGCTATCAAATGGCACCACATTGTCTGGGCGAGCTGGTCGAGCAAACCTTTGGCAATCATCAGGCACAGCTTGCCAATCGTCATTTTGAATATCAGCTGAAAGGAAACACGCAGAGTTTGATGGACTGTGATGACAGGCGCATGGCACAACTATTCGGTAACCTGATGCAAAACACCTTGCGTTATACCGATTCTGATCAGGACAATCCAGGCCGAATACTGGTCACGATCGAACAACATGGGGAGCAAATTGAGATAGTTTGGCAGGATAGCTCGCCCGGGGTAGAACCCGAGCTGTTAGACAAGTTGTTCGATCGATTATATCGAGTAAAACAGTCCAGAGATCGCGCCTCGGGTGGTTCAGGCCTGGGGCTGGCAATCTGTACCAGTATCGTGCAGGCGCATAATGGCACGATTAAGGCTCGCGAAAGTGAACTTGGTGGTTTAGCTGTGGTGATGCGGTTTTCTTAAAAGGGTTGTAAATTCAAGCGATTTCACTTAATTTTGGGGAGGAGAAGACCCAAGGTGAAAGTGAGCGCCTAAGATGCAAAAAGTACTGATCATAGAAGACGAGAAAAAGCTTGCGGCTATTTTGGGCAAGTACGTCACTCAGGCGGGCTATGAATTACAGATGGTCCATGATGGCGCCCAGGCTTTAGCCGCTGTTGAGAACTTTGAGCCAGATATCATATTGCTCGATTTGATGTTACCTAATGTCGATGGCATTGTTATCTGTCGGGAAGTTCGGCGCAACTCTATGGTACCCATTATCATGACGACCGCCAAAGTTGAAGAGATAGATCGCTTGCTTGGTCTTGAAGTGGGAGCCGATGATTACGTGTGTAAACCTTACAGCCCACGAGAGGTTGTGGCACGGGTCAAAGCCATCTTGCGCCGGGTGGGTGCCAGTGCACCACAGTCAGAGCAGCTGCTGCTTGATGAAAACACCTTGTTTGTAACCTACCAAAACAATTCTGTTGAACTGACACAGGTGGAATTTGTGTTGTTGCAAACTCTGGTAGCACATCCCGGACGCATTTATAACCGTTCGCGTTTGATGGACAATATATACGATGATGACCGCATCGTCAGTGATCGTACGATAGACAGTCATATCAAAAAAATTCGCAAAAAGTTGTCCCAATTGTCCCCGAACAGCGAGTTCATCCACTCTATTTATGGCGCAGGTTATAAATATGAATTGACCGACAATTCATAATTCAATGAATGACTCCTTTGTTATGGCGCCCTGGCAACGCCAATTTTGTAGAAAGCATGGGCTGACAGCACACTACATTCAGTCGTTGGCGCCTGTGACAGGCTGGTTGGCGCAACAGGTAGCGCAGCAGACACCTTTGTGTCTGGGGATTAGTGGGTCTCAGGGTAGCGGCAAATCGACACTGGCAGAGTATTTAAAGGCTGACCTGACACAGCGCGGGTTGCGTGCTGACAGCGTGTCTTTGGATGACTTCTATCTGAGCAGGTCGGAACGCGCGCAGCGTGCCGCTGATATTCATCCCTTGTTTCAAACCCGGGGTGTACCTGGTACACATAATACGGCACTGGCCGAAGAGATTCTGGCGCAATTCCGTGCCTGGCAGCCGCTCATATTACCCCGATTCGACAAATCCATGGATGAGCCGTTTGCACCTGAACTGTGGACCCATACCCGCACTTTGGATGTGCTGATCCTGGAAGGTTGGTGTCTTGGGGTTGAAGCACAGTCAGCTGAGCAGCTAAGCTGTCCTGTCAATCAGTTGGAACAAAGCCAGGATCCGGATGGGCGTTATCGGCATGCCGTCAATCAATTTCTCAAAGCGGACTATCAGAGCCTGTTTAGACAGGTGGATAAGCTCATATTCCTCGACGCAGGGTGTTTTTCTCATGTTGCCCGCTGGCGCTTTGAGCAAGAGCAGAAACTTAGTTTGTCTGGTACACAGTCTCGCCGCATGTCGCAACAAGAGGTTGCGCACTTTGTCCAGTTTTTTCAGCGACTGACGCAATGGGGGCTGGAAACTTTACCTGCTCAATGCGATATCGCCTTACGACTGTCGCCACAGCGCGATATTGCAGCGTCGAAAGAGATCCACAATTAAAACACATTAACGTTTTAGGATACGCAAAACTCTTATGGATTATCACCTATGAACAGCACTGTATTTTCCTTATCGGCTTTATGGTTAGTGAGTATCGCGAGCATCAGTACAGCGCAAGCGCACAGTACTGAACAGATCAAGGTAGAAACGCTGACAAAGCAGCAACATAGCTGGAATGGTGCAGTGTTGCCAGCTTACCCAAAAGGCCAGCCAGAGGTGCGGATTATGCGTTTTACCATCCCTTCCGGGCAGACTTTGCCAATTCACAAACATCCTTATATCAATGCAGGGCTGTTGTTAAAAGGAGAACTTCAGGTTGAGACACAAAGCGGGGAAACGATCCACATCAAAGCGGGTGATACCCTGGTTGAGGTTGTTGACACCTGGCACTGGGGGAAAAGTGTGGGTAAAGAAGCCGCGCAGATAGTGGTGTTCTACGCCGGCGTCAAAGATCAGCCTGTCACACTAAAACAAGACTAGCCGTTATTGCACCGCATCAGATTCTGATTACGGTGCAAACGGGTTTAACTGACACAGATCCCGTATCTTGGCAAGATATCGACTATGATACTTTGGCGATGTTTTTTCGCCGCATCATGGAAATGTTTCCAGTCACTATGCAGAAAGTCCGGATGATACTGATAGCAATCTTCATCGCCATCCGCCAGCGTGGTCCCCAGCGCCTGATGTTTCCAGGAACCTGGGCCTTTGGCGATGTAAGTCAGTTGGTGTGCACCCAAGCCAAAGCGATCAGCGGCGATGGCATCCAACCATTGCTGGTGGCGTGTTGCGCCGTTATCACTGACAAACTGACTAAAGCACTGGGCAATTTCTCGCTTTACGTCGGGTGACAACCCGGTGATGGGCCTGACCAGGTAGGTCTGAAATACTTTACACAGCGCGTTTGCTGCTTGCAAAAAGTCAACCGGATTATTGCGTTCAACAGCTTCACCAAGGCCATTTTGATAAGACCAGTGCTGATGTGGCAGATCAGGGTGGGACAGCGCCTGACCATGGCCCAGGCTGGGAATATTGTCCTGCAGAATATTGGCAAAGTAATCGCTGACTTTTGCGATGAGCGTCTCGTGGGTCTGACCATTATGATCTTTGATGTCGCGAACGTGATTGACTGGGTGGTCGACCCCTGCAAAGCCCCGATGTCCCCAGGTATCGATAAAGACGTGTGCGGTGATCCCCAGGCGATGTAATGAATGAGGTCGGTCTTTATCCGCTAATACTTCAGCTACCATGTCTTTTGCCACAAAAGAGTCTGGTCGGCAAACAAGTTTCTGAATAAAGCTACCCGCAGGATTTTCACCAGCAGGTAACCCTCCGTTGCCAGGCAAAAAATGAAACGGTACCCACACTTTCATGTTTTTCAGGCTATCCAGATTACGATACTCAAGCATTTTATGCGCAGTCGCAATACGCTCGTAAGCGGCACCATTCTGAAACTTGATATGACCATAGTTGGTGGCATCATCTACATATTGTGCCGCATGAGCAATGGTGGTGGCCTGGGCGGGTGAGAACCCAGCGTCTCTGGCAACTACCCAGGTCATAGCGTGATGAAGATCAATTTGCATTACTTTATCCCTGCGAAAATCGATTGATGCACTAAACGGTACACTATTCAAAGAATTAATCCTACTGATAGCGACGTGAAACCGCTATAATGTCAATTATTTTTTAGATAACGGTACAGGGTACCGAGCGGTACGTCAGAGAGAGTGTATGAGTAAAGGTTTTATGTTGGTTTGTGATGGCAGTAACGGTGCTGGCAAGACAACAGTGATTCAGGGCATTGCCGACTATCTCGAGCAGCAGGGATTTGAAGTAGTACTGACCCGCGAGCCCGGAGGCACTCCGATTGGTGAAAAGGTCCGTAGCGTAATATTGGATCCCAGTACACCAGAAATGAGCTCAATGACCGAGCTGATGCTGTTTGGTGCAGCCCGGGCACAACACGTAGAAGAAAAAATCCGCCCAGCCCTGGAGGCCGGCAAGGTTGTTATCTCGGACCGTTTTGACGCTGCAACTTTTAGTTTTCAACATTACGCGCGCGGTATTGATCTTGAGACCATAAAGACCATTAATGAACTGGCGCTCGGCGGATTCAAGCCCGACATGAATCTCATCTTAGATTTAGACCCTGAGCTGGGGCTGCAACGCGTCAATCAACGAGGCGAAGGGCTCGACAGACTTGAGGATGAGAAAATGGAATTTTTGCATCGCGCACGAGAGGGCTACCTTGCTCAGGCAAAAGCTGACCCTGAGCATTTTAGTGTGATTGATGCGTCGGAAGATAAAGAGTCTGTATTGTCAGCCTGCCTGAGGGTCGTTGATTCTGTGATTGCGGCCAGTCGCCGTGATAACACAAATCGTTGACAGGTCTGTTGATATGTACCCGTGGTTAGAAACGGTTTTTGCGCAGTTGCAGATGAGTTTTCAGCAACAGCGCTTTCATCATGCGCAGATGTTCCATGGTATGACTGGCGTGGGCAAACTGGAGCTGGCGCAGTCGCTCACGGCTGCATTGTTGTGCAAGCAGGCAGGTACTTCGTTGCGCGCTTGTGGGCAGTGCAAAAGCTGTCTATTGGTAGACGCGGATAATCATCCGGACAAACTGTTGATCACGGCTGAATCACACAGTATCAGTGTAGAGGCGATCCGCAGCTTAAATGATTTCATATTCCACTCTGCACAGCAGGGGGGCAACAAAGTGGTGGTGATTGATGGCATAGAAAAGCTCACAGAATCTGCTGCTAATGCGTTACTGAAGACCCTCGAAGAACCCGCAAAAGGGCGCTATTTACTGTTGCTATGCAACGATACTGCGCGTGTTACTGCGACCGTTTTGAGTCGCTGTAACAAGATGAATGTGGGGGTTGCTGATGTTAATAGCGCTGAATCCTGGCTGGCACAGCAAGGGATCCACAGCGGACAATATCCTTGGGTCGCTCACTTTATCTCCCAGCCGCTATTATTACTTAGATGGGCGCAAGCGCAGCAGCTGGGTGCTATTGATAACCTGTGGCAGGAAGCTCAACGTCTTGGTGAAGGCGCTGACGCCGATGCATTAGCCAAAGCTTTGCAAGCCGACACCAGCCTGGTCAAGGTATTTTGTGGCTTTGCTCTGGCGGCAATCAACACTAAAATAGCGCGTGGTGAACTGACATTCGGCAAAGCGCAGGCCGCAATTGTCACGCTCAGGCGGTTTTCAGTAGACCAACACACTGTATTAGGCTTAAACTTGTCCCTGAGTCTGTCACGATTGTGCTTTCAGTTGCAGCAAACCTTAAGATAGGAGTCAAGGTGCAAGAGTTACTAGTTGATTTTGAAGACATTGACGAGCTATATCGTAGCTACATGCCTTATCAAAAAAGTGGTGGTTTATTTGTACAAACCAATAGCCGCTATGAAATGGGTCAGGCGCTGACGCTGCGTATTACCTTACCAGATGCGCTGGAAGAAGATGTTGTCACGGGCAAGGTGGTCTGGATAACACCACAGGGCGCACAGAACTCCAACCCGCCAGGGGTAGGGGTAGGCTTCGAGACCGAAGACGAATTGCTGAATGATAAAATAGTAAAAATATTGGGTACTAAGCTGAATTCAGGCAAACCCACCTACACCATGTAAGAGTTGTTATGATTGTAGATTCTCACTGTCACCTGGACAGACTGGATTTTGATAAAATTGGAAAAACGTTGCCCGAGATCTTGGGCGATGCCAGAGCTAAACAGGTTGAACACTTTCTGTGTGTGAGCGTGACGCTGGCACAGTTTCCTGCCATGCTGGAAAAAATTCTGCCCTTTGATGATGTGTCGGCATCTTGTGGCGTGCACCCGCTCAATCAGGAAGACGCGCTGGATCCTGCACTATTAAAGGAACTGGCGCAGCACCCAAAAGTGGTCGCGGTTGGTGAAACGGGACTGGACTACTACTATTCAAAAGACACGCATCAGGTACAAAGAGACAGCTTTGCGCAGCATATCGATATTGCCAATGAGCTCAATAAGCCTTTGATCATCCATACCCGCGATGCCAGACAGGATACGCTGGATATTATGCGCGCGCATCAGGCTGAGCAGTGTGGCGGTGTCTTACATTGCTTTACTGAGAATTGGGAAATGGCCAAACAAGCCATTGATATGGGGTTTTATATTTCCATCTCAGGGATTGTGACTTTTAAGAATGCCGTTGAGCTGCAAGAAGTTGTAAAGCGCCTGCCACTTGAGCGGCTGCTAATTGAAACGGATTCACCGTATCTGGCACCTGTGCCACATCGAGGCAAAACCAATCAGCCTGCCTATGTACAGGACGTGGCTTATTTTATTGCGGATTTAAAAGGCATTAGTTACAAGGAGTTAGCTAGCGCGACAACGGAGAATTTCTACCGTTTGTTTGGCCTGGCTCAGCGTGGTAATGCCAGCTAATCGTTCTGCACTTCCCTATGTATTGCTCGGCCCTATGGTGCGCCGGGCAGAGCCTACACAAATTTGCCTGCAATTTGTTACCACGGACGTTCCTGAGTTTGAAGTCGCAATTGATGGCTTCGAAGTGTCGTCACAGCTGAGTGAAATACGCCTGGGCACCTATCTGTATCTGTGCTTTGTGCTGGTAACACCTAAAACGGGTAGCTTCGAGTGCGATACCAACCTGAGCTATCGTGTTAAAGCTGGCGGGCAATGGCTTGATATGAGCAGCCTGAGTTATACGGATGCGCCTCAGTTATTGATACCAGACAGGTTGCGCAGTGTGTTGCATGGTTCATGTCGTAATCCTCATCATCACAGCCGAGACAGCCTGGCAAGCGCCGACGACTATCTGCGCCAAACCCTTGATGAGAGCGCCAAACGACCCGCCTTATTGTTGATGTCTGGCGATCAAATCTATGCCGACGATGTGGCTGGTCCAATGCTTTTAGCCGTTCATAAGCTGATTTCACTACTGGAAATTTATCCTGAGGACAACCTGACACTGAGCTTGCCTGAATCACTGGAGCAGCAACTTTATCAGCGCCATCACTGGTTACCCAAAACCCCTTGGCAGGAACGTAGTAAGTGGACAATTAGCCATTGGCTGAAAAAAGATGAAGCCCATTTTTCCAGTGTTAAGGCTGGCAATCACCTCATTACACTTGAGGAGTTTATTGGCTGTTATTTGCTTAACTTCAGTTATCAGGCCTGGCAGTTGGTTGACTTATCGCAGTTACATGGTCAATCACTGAGCCACCCACAGGCACTAGAGTTTGCAGCCGATAAGCGAGCGCTGGAGGGCTTTATAGAGACGCTGCCTGCTGCGCAGCGGCTTTTTGCAAATGTGTCTACTCTGATGATGTTTGACGATCACGATGTGACTGATGACTGGAATCTGACCGCTCGCTGGGAGCAGAATATAGCGAATTCGCCGGCAAGCCGGCGGATCATTGCCAATGGTCTGATCGCCTATTGGCTGTTTCAGGGGCTGGGGAATGATGCCCTGACGGCTTCGGGTAAGCTGATTGAGGGTTTTACACAAAGTCTCACTGCTCATAACCGATGGGCTCTGACCAGCTTTGATAAAACCTTGCACCGTTTTACTCAGTGGCATTATTGCCTTGAAACCCAGCCGAAAGTGGTGGTGTTAGATACGCGCACGCACCGCTGGCGCAACGAACAGGACTTTAACGAACCCAGTGGACTCATGGATTGGGAAACACTGATGGAATTGCAGGAGCAAATGCTGGAACAGGAGAGTGTGCTGTTGGTCAGCCCGGCGCCGGTTTTTGGGGTAAAGGCTATTGAGACTATACAAGCGGTATTTAACGCATGTGGTCAACCTCTGGTGGTCGATGTTGAAAACTGGATGGCCCATGAGGGCGCAGCGAAAAAGCTGATCGATATTTTTAAACGTGAAGATACGCCCTCTGAGACGATTATACTCTCGGGCGATGTTCACTATTCATTTTGTTTTTCGGTTGCTGCGCGATTTGGCCGTCATGACAATCGCATTTGGCAGCTTACCTCTTCGGGTATTAAAAATGAGTTTCCAAAACGCCTGCTGCATATTCTGGAGAAGCTGGACACTTGGCTGTTTGCTACATGGAGCCCGTTTAATTTATTTACCAAACGCTGGCAATTATCGGTGCGTAAACATCACAGCAATAGCCCCGGCAGGCGTTATCTGGTGAGTGCTTCCGCCATTAGCCTGGTTGAATTGGAGCAGGGACGTTTAAGTCGCTATCGGTTGTTACAGGGAGATGGCCAAATGACCGAGTTCTCATTGTCCGAACATGACGAATCACCAGGCTAATCCTGCAAACGACATCTCAGCCGGATTGTAAAGTTTTGCTATAGTTACAACAAAGAGCCTGTATAAAAGGTGATAGGGTTGTATCAGCAGCAGACAAAACAAACAAAGTTAGGTGCCAGTATCCTCATATCGCTCATGATCTGGCTATACTCTGCAATCGCGTTTGCCGTCCCTGTGTTTTCGGATACTGCACAGGTGATGCGTCATTATGATTATGAATCAGGTCTCAGTCAGGTCAGTATTACCGCCATTGAAGAAGATCAGCTGGGCTACATCTGGATAGGTACTCAGGCTGGCCTGAATCGATTTGACGGCCATTCTTTTAAGCAATTTATTAGCCGCCAGCAAGATCCCTTTGCGTTGGCCGGGGCATTTATTACAGCCCTGTGCCACAGTGGGGAATCTCTCTGGATTGGCACCAGCACCGGGCTGAGTGTCTACCACACTGTGACAGGACGATTTCAAAGCTTTTTGAGTGATTTTAGCCCTTTGGTCCTATCAGATCGGGTGCAATCAATTGGCTGCCAGGGCGCCGCAGTGTCCGTGACCACGGAAGATGGTTTTTATTATGTAATTGATAAGGCTACGTTGGAGCCACAGGAAGTGGCGCTGGAAGGGGATTTTATACGCTATGTGACCGTGTATAAAAATTTGGTTTATTACCTTTCTGATGAAGGGTTAATGGTCAACAACCGCCAAACGGGCATAACAACCCTGTTGTTGGATGGTGATTATAAATCTCTCATGGTTAGTGGCGAGCGCGCTTTTTTAATCAGTAAAGATAACCAGCTTACCGCCTATGATACGCTGTTTGAGCGCGCGTTATGGCAAAGCGCAATTACACCCGATGCCAAGTTGGTGCTGCACTCGGTTTTTGCGTCTGCTGGTGAGCTTTTTGTCGCAACCAGCCATGGTGTTTACTTGCTTGATATGAAAGGGGAAATTAAAAAGCGTTGGTATAAACGTGGCAATAATAAATCGGGTTTACAGGATAGCAGTATCCTCTCGGTATTTCGCGATAGCAACAGCGACCTGTGGATAGGGACAGAGACTCGGGGTTTGCATTTTATTAGTCAGCTCAGCGAAACCTTTGGTCATGTGGGCGAGTATAATTATCCACACTCTCCGCTAACTAATTCAGATGTGCGCAGCTTCGCGCTGGATGAATCGGACAGGCTGTGGGTCGCAACTTCCAGTGGTGGTTATATTTTTGAGCAGCAAAGGTTTGTGAAAGTGGAGCAGGTTTATCCTCAGCTAGCCCGTTTTTCCAATACTTTTATCACTAAGATACAGATTGTCGGTGAGCATGCCTGGCTGACGTCGCGTGGCGCCGGAGTCGCACGGTTAAACCTGATAAGCGGTGAAGTCACCTATTTTATGCCTGATTTTGGCAACGGACCCGAGCTGAGCTTCAATGATATCACCGTATTTAAACAGCTGGTTTTGCTTAGCTCGCGTACTTTGGGTTTGCTTTATTACGACGAAGCCCAGAAAAAGCTGTTGCCCTTCTTTGCGTCATCTGTGTCGGCACCCAATCATGTCTCTTCATTGCTGGTAGACGGCGACGGCTTCTACTTCGGAAGTGTTGGTGATGGTTTATTTCATTACGA
Organism: Pseudoalteromonas sp. PPB1; assembly: GCF_015356275.1. Lineage (NCBI taxonomy): Bacteria > Pseudomonadati > Pseudomonadota > Gammaproteobacteria > Alteromonadales > Pseudoalteromonadaceae > Pseudoalteromonas > Pseudoalteromonas sp. PPB1. The sequence continues at coordinate 111,938 of NZ_JACEQV010000007.1, forward strand.
TGGCCAAAATATCAAATCTCTTACGACCAACAATGGGCTGGCATCAGATATTGTGTTCATGTTGTCCCGCGACTCGCTCGGCGCTGTCTGGGTGGCCAGCGAATCCGGTGTCAGCATTCTCAACAAGCAGTTCGAGGTGGAAAAAGTACTCAAAGTGACCGATGGACTGGCCAATGAAGCGGTCTGGGCCATGGTCTTTGATCAGCAGGAACATATCTGGCTCGGAACCAGCGGCGGTCTGAGCCGGATTAATATTCACGATCATAATATCGATAATTTCCTGGTTGTAGACGGCGTACAGGACAATGAATTTAATTACAATGCAGCCTGGTTAGCCCCTGATGGTCGGGTATTTATTGGCGGTGCTAAAGGGTTCAACCAGTTTTACCCTGAACAGATCCGCATTGCGTTTGGGATCCGTCCCTTACTGATCTCCAATATCGAGCTGCTTGGCGAAGTCTTACATCCTGAAGCCAGTAGCGAACTGACACTGGCGCCTGAGCTGACTGAAAAACTGCTGCTTAATTACAATCAGGATATCGTTTCCTTACATTACTCCAGCCTGGATTATGGCTCTGAGCGACTGAATTTCTTTTATCGTATTGTTGGGTTGAGCGACCAGTGGTTGAAACTCGCAGATGGTGTCAGGCAAATTAATTTGCTGAAACTGGAACCCGGTAATTATCAGGTACAGACTTATACGGTGAATCGCTTCAACCAGAAGTCCCCTGTGCATCGTTTCACGATCCAGATAAAGGCGCCCTGGTGGTGGGACTGGTACTCTAAAACTTTTTATATTGTGGCCTTAACACTCAGCTTCGCTTTGTGGTTCAGGCAACGCCAGGCACGTTATCGTCAGGTTGTGAATGACAACAGAGTCATGAATGAACTACAACAACGCCTTGAGCTGAGCTTGTGGGCCAGTGGCGACGAACTGTGGGACTGGCATCTGGAGGACAAAAAAGTCTATCGTTACTGCGTAAAACCGCGCATTGACTATGGTAAAAATCAAACCTCTATGACAGTTGAAGACATTGATCAGTTTGTGCATCCAAAAGATTGTATTGCCTGGGAAGAAAAGATCGAGTCATGCCTTGAAGGAGAGCTGGATACCTATGAAATCGCCATGCGGGTCAAAACGTTAAAAGACCAGTGGAGTTGGGTATTGGAGCGCGGCAAGGTGGTGAGCCGTGACCATCATGGCAGACCGCAGCGTATTGTTGGGGCATTGAAGGATATCGCGGAGCTGAAGGCGCATCAAAATGCTTTACAAACCCTTAATGAACAACTTGAAATCAAAGTCGCAATGCGTACGGATGAGCTGTACAAGAAAAACCAGAAACTGGAACAAGCTATGATGGAGCTTAAGCGTACCCAACAAGAGCTCATAGAAAGTGAGAAAATGGCCTCATTGGGTAATGTGGTAGCCGGCATCGCCCATGAGATAAATACGCCACTGGGCGTCGCTATAACGGCGCTGACCTACAATCAGGAGTGTCTGCACAACATCAATGAAAAGCTTCAGGAAAAGCAACTACGCCAGACGGATTTAGAGCGTTTTAATGCCGAGCAGGAGGAAGGGTATCGGCTTATTTTACGCAACCTGGACAGGGCACAAATGCTGATCAGCAACTTTAAACAGGTTGCTGTGGATCAATCCAGTGAAGTTGAACGAGACATCAATGTGAAGGACTATATTGCCGATGTCTTCAGCTCTTTGTTACCACTGAGCAAAGGCAAAGAGATCAGCCTGACCATTACGGGCGACGAAGACATGCTGGTGAATACCTACCCGGGCGCCATCTATCAAATCATGACGAACTTATTCAACAATTCCATGATCCATGGCTTTGAAGCCCATCCTCAGGGCAAGGTTGAGGTATCAACAAGCATGGCTGGAGAGTATTGGTTACTGACCTATCGTGATGACGGCGTTGGCATGCCAAAAGCAGGTCTGAAAACCTTGTTTGATCCTTTTGTAACGACGAAAAGAAGTCAGGGCGGCTGTGGGTTGGGCATGCATATCGTCTATAACCTGGTTACGCAACTGCTCAAAGGGGAAATTTCAGCAAACTCAAGCCCGGGTGAGGGCATTGAGGTGACTATCAGGGTCCCATATTCCCCGCCCAAGGGCGAAGAAATGGTTGGGTGAGGCGAGACCGAAGCAACGCTTCGCAGCTCGCCGAACGCTTTTCATGGATGAAAAGCCGGGAGCCCTCCATAGGGATATGTGTCCACTCGTACCTTTCTGAGACCGAAGCAACGCTTCGCAGCTCGCCGAACGCTTTATCGTGTAAAGTCGTGCTTTAGCGCGGCCTTTGCGCAAGGTGAAATGCACAAAGCACACTGGACCAAATTACTGTACAATACTCTCAACAAATTACTAGATTAGGGCTTTGCGGTGCCTAGGGTAATTTCAACCCTCTGTACCATGCCGGCACTTCAACGGGTTAAGAAACGTTGAACATATAATGGAATTAAGAACAATAACAATCACCCAGGACAGTCCAAATGAAAGTCTCCGACTTATCGAGCGACCATTCAGACATTGAGGTTATCGCTAATTGGTATTACCAGCAATGGGACAGTAAAGACCCAAATGCAACATTGCAAAGCGTGACTGACAAATTATCCTCATCTGATTCGCGAACAGGCTTTGCCGCCTATATTGGCGATGAGTTGGTTGGTGCGGGCGAAATCACGCAGCGAATAACGTCCAGTTATTCAGGCTATCAGCATTGGCTTGATGGTGTGTATGTGCCGACTGAGCATCGTGGCAAAGGCATCTCAACGGCTTTGGTTGAGTTTGCGATTGCCAAGGCAATTAAGCTCAAGTTGCCTGCACTGTATCTTCGCTGTGAAGCTCATCTCGTGAAATTATATGAATCTCATGGATTTAGTGTCATTGATATGGACGGACAGAAGTTCATCATGGCACATACATTAACTTAGTGAGTAATCAGGTGCACAGAGGCGGTGAACAGCCTCTGTGCATGAGTGACACACATTATACATAGGAAGTCTTTGTGGCAATAAGTAGTAACACGCAATTAATCGAGTATATTGCGAAATCAAAAAAGCCGAAGTTTGTTTTTTTCTGGGGTCACCAAAAAGCCAAATCAGGTGTTTCTAAGTCCTGTTTCAGTCAATGGTATCCGGCTTACTTTGAGCAGCATGGGTTGATGTTTAAAACTGCTGAGCATTACATGATGTACCACAAGGCGATGCTATTTGATAATCATGAAGTGGCGCTGCGTATTTTAGAATGTGGTCATCCTGGCGAGGCTAAAAAGCTGGGCAGGGCTGTCACCGGTTTTGATGAAGCCACCTGGAATGCTAAGCGATTCGATATTGTTGTCAGTGCAAACATGCTGAAGTTTGCACAAAACCCTGAACTGAAGGAGTTCTTGCTTTCAACCGGCAAAAGGGTTCTGGTCGAGGCCAGTCCGGTTGATAAAATTTGGGGGATTGGTTTGGCAGAAGATCACGAATTTGCAAGTGTGCCTCAGAAGTGGAATGGACTAAACCTGCTGGGCTATGCCCTGATGGTAGTGCGCGACGAATTGTCTCAGGACACTCAAACCGCTTAACAAAAACGGGCCTGATGGCCCGTTTGTTCAATCTAGCTTAATAGCAGCGCTGATCACATCACGCGCATGCCCGGTTGTGAGCCCTCGTCCGGGTTAAGAATATAGATTTCTTTGCCACCAGGACCTGCTGCCAGAACCATGCCTTCAGACATGCCAAAGCGCATCTTGCGGGGCTTCAGGTTGGCAACCATGACGGTGAGTTTGCCGATCAGATCTTCGGGTGCATAGGCAGACTTAATACCTGCAAACACCTGGCGGGTTTCGCCACCTAAGTCCAGTGTCAGTTTCAGCAGTTTGTCTGCGCCTTCTACGTGCTCTGCGTTGGCAATTTTAGCGACGCGCAAATCAACTTTGGCAAAATCATTGAACTCGATTTCGTCCGCGATTGGTTCTTTGGCCAGTGGGCTGTCCGCCGCAGGCTGAGCGCTCTGACCACCGACTTTTTTCTCCAGGCTTTCTTTAGAAGCATCAACCATAGCATTCACCTTATCCAGTTCAACACGTTGCATCAGGGCTTTAAACTTGTTGATCTCATGGTCAACCAGCGGTGTGTCCAGGCTTTCCCAAGACAGTTGCGTATTCAGGAATGCTTCAACATTTTTTGCCATACCAGGCAGAATAGGCTTGAGGTAAGTCAGCAATGCCCGGAACAGGTTCAGACCCAGTGAACATACCTGGTGCGCACGCTCCAGGGTATCTTCATTTTTGGCCAGTACCCAGGGTGCTTCAGCGTCGATAAACTGGTTCGCTTTGTCGGCAAGGGTCATGATCTCACGAACTGCACGGCTGTATTCGCGGTTCTCATAGTGGCCGGCAATGCTGTCTTTGGCTGCGACAAAGCTGTTTAGTAATGCTTCGTCCATGACTGTGCTGCTGAGCTTACCGTCAAATTTCTTGGTGATAAAGCCTGCGCAGCGGCTGGCGATGTTTACGACTTTGCCAACCAGGTCTGAATTGACGCGCTGTGCAAAATCTTCCAAGTTTAAATCAAGATCTGTTACACCACTATTTAGTTTAGCGGCATAGTAATAACGCAGGTACTCTGGGTCCAGATGTTCTAAGTAGGTACGTGCTTTGACGAAAGTACCTTTTGACTTAGACATTTTTGCGCCGTTTACGGTGACAAAGCCATGAGCAAAAACGTTGTTCGGCTTTCTGAAGTTTGCCCCGTCCAGCATCGCTGGCCAGAACAGGCTGTGGAAATAGATGATGTCTTTACCAATGAAGTGATAAAGCTCTGCATCTGAGCCCTCCGCCCAGAACTCATCAAAGTTCAGGCCCTGCTTGTCACACAGGTTTTTGAAGCTGGCCATGTAGCCGATTGGCGCATCCAGCCAGACATAAAAGTACTTGCCGGGGGCTCCAGGGATTTCAAAACCAAAGTAAGGTGCATCACGGCTGATATCCCACTGTTGCAGGCCATCTGCAAACCACTCGTCCAGCTTATTGGCCATTTCAGCCTGCAAGCTGCCTGAACGTAGCCAGGTTTTCAGCATGTCTTCAAATGCTGGCAAATCAAAGAAAAAGTGCTCTGAATCTTTCAAAATTGGCGTTGCACCAGACATCGCTGATTTAGGCTCAATCAACTCGGTTGGGCTGTATGTTGCGCCGCAGGCATCACAGCTATCGCCATTCTGGTCTTCTGCTTTACAGTTTGGACAGGTTCCCGTGACAAAGCGATCAGGCAGGAAAATGCTTTTCTCTGGGTCAAACAACTGTGAAATAGTGCGCTTTTTGATATGACCTTTGTCGTTAAGGCGCGTATAAATTAATTCACTCAGCTCGCGGTTTTCATCACTGTGCGTGCTGTGGTAGTTGTCAAATTCAATGTTGAAGTCAGCGAAATCACGTTGCCTTTCGATACTGACTTGCTGAACCATCTCTTCAGGTGTAATGCCTTGCTTTTGTGCATTCAGCATAATTGGGGTGCCGTGTGCATCATCGGCACAGACATAATAGGTTTCATGGCCTTGTTGTTTCTGGAAACGCGCCCAGATATCAGTTTGAATATATTCCAACAGGTGACCCAGGTGAGTCGGTCCATTGGCGTACGGCAATGCACTTGTTATGAGAATTTTTCTCTTTGTCATAGTTATTCCACGAATATAGAGCGGCTCAGTTTGACTCTGCAGATTTGGCGACTGGCATCACGCTCGGTGCTTATCTGGGCAAAGAACAAAAACTTCGGACCGGTCAGTGCGTCAATTATTGATAAAAGACTGACCAGAACGGCTGGGAAAATCCCGGCAGACGCGAATTTGACTGGTTTTAATGAGGTGAATGTTACATAATTCCAGCGCCCATTTCATCACCTCAAGGCGTTTTATTTGTATGTTTGGTATTGAAAAACTATTTACCAGGAAGGACCCAATCAAAGAACAGATCAAAACTCACCTGCAGCACTACCGCAGTGCAATATTTCCAATGGGAATTGATACGCAGTGGATAACAGAGATCACCCCAGACAAATCGCAGGATGGGCTCTGGCAAGTATCACTGATGTTACCTTTCGCGGCGTCAGGACAGGGCGCTGTTTTGTCCTCACATCTGAGCGATTCTCTCAATACAGATATTCAGGTTACCTGCCAAAGTAAGGTTGCGGGCACAGCTCAATTTAAGCAAATCAAACATATTGTTTTGGTGGCATCAGGTAAAGGGGGAGTGGGCAAGTCGACCACAGCCGTTAATTTGGCTGCCGGGCTTGCGTCCCAGGGCGCACAAGTTGGTGTTCTGGATGCGGATATTTACGGTCCGTCGATCCCCTCATTACTGGGACTGACTGGTCAACAACCCGAGGCAATTGATGAAAAGACTTTAAAACCGTTTGAAAAGGACGGTATTCGGGCGATGTCCATTGGTTTTTTGGTACCGGAGGACGACGCAACGGTATGGCGCGGGCCCATGGCTTCACAAGCATTAACGCAACTACTGAATGAAACAGCCTGGGGTGAGCTGGATTATTTGATAGTGGACATGCCTCCCGGGACGGGAGATATTCAGTTGACCATGACGCAAAAAGTACCTGCCAGCGGGGCAATTGTGGTCACTACGCCGCAGGATCTGGCTCTGGCCGATGCACAAAAAGGCGTCGCAATGTTCAATAAAGTGAACCTGCCCATTATTGGTCTGATCGAGAATATGAGTTATTTTTCGTGTCAGCATTGCGGTGGTAAAAATGCGATTTTTGGTAGTGAAGGGGGCGCCAAACTGGCCGCACGTCATGGTGTTCCTTTGCTGGCTGAAATTCCGCTTGATACTGGGATCCGGGAAAACTCTGAACAAGGTGCGAACATCACAGCTCAGTCGCTGGCGATAAAAGATCATTACATTTATTGCGCGCAGCTGATCAGCAGCATGTTGTATTTACAATCACAATCGACTCAAGGGGTCGAAATTCTAATAACGGATGACTAACTAATGAGACTCTCTGACAGAGACATAAAACAAGCTATAAAGAAACAACACATTCAAATCCAGCCATCGCCGGCGATGAGATGATCTCAGGGGTTACCGTTGACCTGCGCCTGGGCAACAAGTTTCGAGTGTTTCAGGACCATGCTGCGCCTTACGTTGATCTGAGCGGACCAAAAGAGCAGATTAATGCTGCAATGGAATCCATCATGAGTGATGAAATTGTGCTCGAAGATGGTCAGGCATTTTTCCTGCACCCTGGTGAGCTGGCGTTGGCAATGACCTATGAATCCGTGACTTTACCGGCAGATTTAGTTGGCTGGCTGGATGGGCGCTCCTCGCTAGCTCGGCTTGGCTTGATGGTACATGTAACGGCACATCGCATTGATCCGGGTTGGTCGGGAAATATCGTGCTGGAGTTTTATAATTCGGGCAAGTTACCATTGGCACTGAGGCCTAAGATGAAGATAGGCGCACTGAGCTTTGAAACCCTGAGCAGCCCTGCTGAAGCACCTTACAACATGCGAAAAGATGCGAAATACAAAGGGCAGAACAGTGCAATCGCAAGTCGGATCAGTGATGATAATCGCTGATAGCGTGAGCGCAAATTAAATCTACCAGCGAGTAAGTAGCGCACCTCCAAACGCCACTTACCGCTGTCTTACTTGCCCCTTCTTATGCCAGCAGCAGTGAGAATATTTTAACTTGATACTGGCAATTCAAACTTCAGCTTCCATACTTAACATTACCGCTACATCGCGATGTGCAAAATTGAATACGCGCACAGTGGTGTTGGTACTTATCTGAAGTCAGCGAAACAAGCCTCTGCTGCAACTGGTTCGCTGATCGGCTGAGCTATATATACCACTTGCTCAAGGAGGTTGGGATGTGGTCAGGCGTGATACGCGTGATAGCAGTATTGTTGATTGTAACGACAGGCCTGATTTTAGAGAGCCATGCTCAGCCCAGTGATCTATTCGCAGGCAATCAGGCGCCAATTTCGCTCACAACTTATAATGATGCGACAAATCAACTGACTCTGGCGGAGATCCGTCAAATGACGGCGCAAATGTCAGGGTCAAATCAGAATATTAAATTGCAGCGTGGCATTGCAACTTGGGTACGCGTCGAGATTCCGGCCAATACACAAGGTGAGCAAGTGATATATGCTCAGCCAATCCAGGGGGTTCTCAGGTTCTATCTTGAGCGCTCAGGTAAGCTGATCCAGTATACACTGATTGCTCCGGCAAAAGAGCTTGCCTCACCTGCTCAGGCGGTACTGCCGCATATTAAAGTGCCACGAAGTGAGCTGAGCGCGCAGCTTTTTATTCAGGCTCAGGGCACGCATCCCCAGGTATTATCCATTTCTATGGCGTCAGAACCCGACTTTGTGCAGTTATTTAGTCACAGAGTATTCTTGTTTGGTGTTGAGACGGGCAGTATCTATTTTGTTGCTTTTTTTCTTGTCATGATGGCTGTTTCGCAGTTCCGGCCTGGGTTACTGGCCATTGCGGGCTACGTCATACTGATTGCGGTTATCAGTGGCGCTGAGAGCGGAATAAATGTGTTGTTGTTCCCGACAGTGATGAGTGGTGCACTGGTGACATACAATAGTCAGTTCTTCTTACTTTCATTGGCTTGCTTGCTGTGTTTCTTCCATTATTTTACAGCCCAAAAGCGCCTCAATGAGCAGCATAAGTATTATCTATGGCGTTTGCTGTGGGCGCTTTTGCTGGTGGTGTGTATCAGCGCGCCACTGCATGCCAGTTACCAGCTGTTGTTTCAGGTGATGGCCGCGTTGGTTGTGACCGCTTATGTGGCCTATATACTGTGTGTGCAGCCACCCCAACATCAACGCGAAGCGCGTTTGCTGGCCCTTGTTTTTACGCCCGCATTGGTGTTACTGGTGATCCTGATGCTGGGTCAGCTGGGTGTGCTTGCCAGTTCACGCTACTACCTGCTCAATCATGCTTTACTGACGGGGCATGTGTTATTGTTGGCTTATTTCGTCTATTGGCATGAAAGGCAGAAAAAGCTGCTGTTACTCCAGTATGCAAACCATGATAAAGAAACCGGGTTACCTAATCGACATATGCTACAAAAAGCCCTTGATGGTTTGCAAAGCACGCATCAGCATCACACATTGGTGATGTTTCGACCAAAGGTACTGAGCGTGATCAGACTGAATATGGGCTGGGATTATGCTGCGATTCAGCTCAAGTCTTTATTGAAAAAAGTACAAGTGCAGTTGGATACCTATGGCCGGGTGACAATCGCCGCTGAGCCGAACAGCAAAACGCAGATCTATCGGCTGGATGACACCCTGTTTGCTATTGTCTTGCGTGGCAAGTTAGAGCTAAGCCAGGTTGAGCAATATGCATGCTTGCTGGCTTCAATTTTTGAAGAAGGGATCAATTTTAAAGGAGAGTTACTTGTTGATCAGCTTGAAATAGGCGTAGCCAGTAACCCAGTTCATGCACAATCCACCGAAGCATTAATGCAACGTGCTTTACAGGCGATATCGGCACGGCCGCTGGGCACGCAAAAATGGCAGTTGTTCGATCATAATGACTCTTTGTATTTGGAGCGGCGGGTTAAGGTGGCGTCTTCGCTGAAATATGCGGTTTCGCAAAATCAGTTTACCTTGTATTTCCAGCCTCAGGTTAAGTTGCAGCAAGGGGAGGTATTTGGCGCAGAGGTGTTGTTGCGCTGGCATCATCCCGAGTTAGGTGTTATTCCGCCGGATGAATTTATTCCTATTGCTGAAGCCTCTGGCATGATCCCTGAAATTACCGACTGGGTGGTTGAGCAGGCATTATCTTTACAAGCCGAGCTGTGTAGCATTTATTCGCAACATGTTTTGTCACTCAACGTCTCGGGCAAAGACATTGGCCGAAAAGATTTGGCGGTACAATTGATAACCCTAATCAGTCAGTTAAATTTGGCACCATCTCAGCTTATGCTGGAAATCACAGAGTCCGTAACTCTTGCTAATGAAGTCGACCTGAATGAGATCATTGATGGTTTTAAGCGCCTTGGTGTCAAAATGGCCATAGATGATTTCGGCACTGGGTATTCTTCACTGGCTTACCTGAGCCAGCTTGGAGTTGATGAGATAAAGATAGATAAGAGTTTTGTGATGAATATTGCCAGCTCAGCGACTAATCAAACGATTTGCAAGGCGACCTGTGATATGGCACACAATTTGGGCTCTATGGTAGTTGCTGAAGGCGTTGAAAGCGTGCATTGCTACCAAATGTTGAAAGCGTTTGGCTGTGATATTGGCCAGGGGTTTTATATTTCCAGACCACTTCCGTTTGAAGAATATAAGGCGTGGTTAACACAATTCATTGCGCTTGACGATATAACGCAGCACCTAGCATCTGAAAATAGTTAGTTGTGGCTGTGAGCGTTGCTGCCGCGATGCTGGGGTCGGGAAAGCCGCCCTGGAGCTGTAATGTGGAGTCGAGTACGTCGTCCACTAAAAAAGCATTATGGATCTGGGGGTGATTCGCGATGACCCATTCAAATGCGCGTGCGGTTAGCTCCTGTGGTCTCGCATAATACTGGCCACCACGTGCTTTATCCAGCAACACCGCATGTTTAAAATAATCACTCGGCTCGTTTGCGCTACTGCTCAGAAATAACAAGCGAAATAATGCATCGAGCTGCTCATTAAGCGGGTGTGACAGTATAGGCGGCTGCACCAGCCAAAGTGCGGATGCAAAGTCGTGCGCGCGCGCCTCATGGAACATGTGTTTGGCAATGTAGTGGTCAAAAGCATGCCACCATTCGTGCGCGAGTGCACCGCCTCCTGCGTTCTTAGCCAGTGCCAGGGTACGCTTGTTGCTGTCATAATGGGCCTGCACACCGGCCTGTCCACCGCTACCGAAGGCCAGGTTCAATGTACCTCGTAAACCAATCGCAACAGGGGGCAGTGACAAGATCTGAGTAAGATCAGCCAGCGCATCGTAGAGCAGGTTAGCTGCTATATACTGCTCTTCCTTACTCACCCAGGCGCCTAAGGTAATGGTTTTAAAACCGAAAGTGGTTTTGATTTCATCAAAACTGGCTTGATCGCCAAAGCGATAATCCGGACCATTACGGAAAAACTGGCGTTTTAATCGGTTAGTCGACCTGTTATTCGTCACTCAGATACCTAAGCTTTACGTGATCTGGCATGTGTCTGGTCTGTTGCCCAATCATACCAGCCAGCGCCTGATAGAAAGGGGCTGGTGAGATCTGTTCATAAAGGTGTAAAAAATGGGCGGTCGCTTCTAGGGTCGAGAGGCTGAATGCCTGCTCAGCTTTACGAATATGATACTGATTTTCAGGCAAGTTCGCGAACGACACATGTGACAGGCTCATCAACCAGGGATTAAGCATGAGCATTTTGTGTACCTTCTTCCAGGTACCGTCTAGCACGACCAATGTTTCTATGTTTGGCTGCTCTTGCTGAACTCTCGTTTCATCGAGCGTCATTGCGTTTTCAGAGGGATAAAGCAGGGCACAGACTTGCGACTTCAGTCGGCTACGGATATCGCTAAAGTCGGCTTCAGATTCCCCTTGAACGACCTCGATATTACTGAGTTGTAGTGACAGTAATCGAACGGTGTTTTTGGCTACTTTGACCTCACTGGGGTGTTGTAATACCACTATCTTACAGCGATTGTGAATGAGGCTGCCCAGGAATGGGCAAACGCATGTCCGTAATGGAAAGTGGCAGTGGTCGCAAAAGGCTCGTTTCATCGCATTATTTTACTGTTTTTTCTGTTACAGATCATATCATAGTTTGCAGTTTAGGACCCTCTTAGCTAGCATTAACAATATAGAGAGGCTTTTGCTGGGTTTGTTAGCCTGATAATGAAAAGGACTAATATGAATGTAATAATTGATGAAGCTTGCCTGGATACGATGCAGTCCCTGTTAGGTGAGCAATTTTCAGACACCTTAGTATTTTGCATCAGTGAATTTGAACGACTGGAACGTGAAGTCCGTGAGTCGTTACCTGGAGATCTGGAGGCAGCGACACGCAATGCGCACAGCCTAAAATCGAATGCGGCACAGTTTGGTGCAATGAGTTTGTCTGACAGTGCCCGTGAGATTGAGCTGTTTCTGCTTGAGGGAGATGTCAATTCTGCCAAAGAGTCGTTAGGCAACTTATCTCAACAGGTAGCTGGCTCTACTGTAAAATTGCAGCAATGGTTGATGGCCAATGCATAGAATGATGTGCTTCGCTCGCGTACGAGCGTTGCTCCAATAGGCAGCTCACTACTCATGATGAGCTGTTTTTTTCGTTACTGGCAGCTTATACCAATTTCACTTAATACCTGTTCTATTTGAAGGAGCAAATAGGACGCTAACGGCGTTAAAAATTTCTCATTTAGAACAACTAAATAGCAAAATTTTTGCCTAGTTACCGACCCTATTTTCTTGCCTCAAAGTAGAACACTTAATTAAGCAAATTGGTATTATTCTTTTTTTGTAAAATCACTCTACTTTCCCTTAAACCTTGTTTTTATCTTCATCAAGAAATCTCCTTTTCTTCCAGTCATTGGGGCGCTATTCTAGTAGGCTGAATGGGGAGAAATAATGATAAAAATTACTAAAAGCAGCAAACTCAATGGGGTGTGCTACGACATTCGTGGTCCTGTGTTATCGCAGGCAAAGAAAATGGAAGACGAGGGCACTAAGGTTCTCAAGCTGAATATCGGCAATCCGGCTGCCTTTGGCTTTGATATGCCTGAGGATATGCACCGTGATATCATTCGTAATTTGTCAGACGCTCAGGGTTACTGTGATTCTAAAGGGCTTTATTCTGCGAGAGTGGCCGTTTATCAGCATTATCAGCAAAAAAATCTGCCAAATATCAGCGTAGATAATATTTTTATTGGTAATGGCGTCAGTGAACTTATTCAGATGGTCACTCAGGCACTACTAAATGATGGCGATGAGGTACTGATCCCGGCCCCTGATTATCCGTTATGGACCGCTTCTGTTAAGTTGTCAGGGGGGAAGCCGGTACACTATTTGTGTGACGAAGCGGCTGACTGGTTTCCGGATTTGGCTGATATACGGGCCAAAATTACCCCCAATACACGTGCGCTGGTACTGATCAATCCGAATAATCCAACCGGCGCTGTGTATAGCAAAGCTTTGCTGGAGGGACTCATTGATATTGCCAGAGAGCATAACCTGTTGCTGCTCAGCGATGAAATCTATGAAAAGATCCTTTACGATGGTGCCCAGCATTGGTCAATTGCTTCATTGTGCGATGATCTACCCGTGATCACCTTTAATGGTCTTGCTAAGACGTATCGGGCAGCAGGTTTACGTATGGGCTGGATGGTGCTGAGTGGCAAAGTCTCCGCCATGAAAGACCTCATCGATGGCTTGAATATGCTGGCATCCATGCGTTTATGTGCCAATGTGCCGGCGCAATTTGCAATTCAGCAGGCATTGGGCGGGGTACAGTCGATAGATGCATTGATCCAACCTGGTGGGCGGTTATATGAGCAACGCCAGATTGCGTGGCAAGGGCTGAATGATATGCAGGGAGTATCTTGTGTCAAACCCATGGGGGCGTTGTACGCATTCGCTAAAATTGACACGCAACATTTCAATGTGAAAAATGATGAGCGAATGATGCTCGATTTGTTGCGTGAAGAGAAAATTCTGCTGGTGCATGGAAGAGCGTTCAACTGGCCCCAGCCGGACCATTTCCGTTTGGTGTTTTTACCGCATATGGATGAGCTGGAGCCTGCGATGGAGCGAATGCAGCGGTTTTTTGAACACTATCGTCAGCAATAACGAATTCTGTATTGCTGATTTAGTCACATATGTTGTCAACGTACTGGTCGTACAGCGTTGGCAGCATAGCCAAAATTGTTTCCTTCGCTGCAACGTCATGAGTACTGATAACAGTTGTCAATGTTTCCAACGATAACGCCGTCATCATTTCTGTCGCACGACTACGGTGACTGATATGCCAGGGCTCAGCCGCAACACCGCCCTGGTAACGCTGATAGGGTCGAAAGAACCCAAATTCTGCCAAATGTTCGCTCAGCCAGACATTAAATTCGCCAAAAGGTCCATCTCGCTCATATTCCCAGGGTTCGAGTTGAAGCTGCTGTCCGTCAGGCAGACAGTTGCGCGCGTAAACGTCCAGATCGGTGCCAAAGTGATGTCGGCTTGCCCCTGGCAGCGCCGAGTAGAGCATGATTGCGTGAACACGTGCTTGTGGCGATAGCAAAGACAGGTCAACTGGTTCATTTTGATTGTTCAATACCGGGCGTATGCCTTTAATCTTGTTGTTCCAGATCAGGCACTGACGATGAAAGTCACGATGTGCCGAGGCGATACTGAAAGCAAATCCAGCGCGCTCGGCAGCTTTGCTAAGCGCGCTGAGATCACGTTGTACGGCACTGTGCACATACACATTATTGAACTCAACCAAATGGCTGGTGGAGAGGCCAGATGCCTGTGAGGCAAGCGTGCTGAGTTGGCTCATGTAAGTAGCTTTTCCAGAATTAACTCATAGATTTCCGCAAGCTGCTCGAGCGATTCCGTACTCACACATTCATTGACCTGATGGATAGTGGCATTCACTGGGCCCAGTTCAATCACTTTACAACCAGTTTGCGCGATGAAGCGACCGTCCGATGTTCCGCCAGTGGTTTCCGGGTTCGAATCAATCCCGGTGACTGTTTTGATGGCGTCCAGGGTTACACTCAGTAAGGGTCCTGGCTCTGTCAAAAAGGGCAGACCGTTGAGTGTCCAGTGAAGCTCATAGTCAAGGCTATGTTTGTCGAGTATCTCGGTCACACGTGCCTTGAGTTGCTCTGCGGTGACTTCGGTACTAAAACGAAAATTAAACTGCACATCCAGGCTGCCAGGGATGACATTACCGGCTCCGGTGCCGCCGTGGATATTCGAGATCTGAAAACTGGTAGCCGGGAAAAAAGCATTGCCCTGATCCCATTGCGCTGTGCTGAGCTCAGTCAGTGCGGGTGTACTCAGGTGGATTGGATTCTTGGCTAAGTGAGGGTAGGCAACATGGCCTTGTACTCCTTTAATGGTCAGGTGTCCCGTGAGCGAGCCACGACGGCCGTTTTTAACCACATCACCAAGTTGGTCCCTGGACGACGGTTCGCCAACCAAACACATGTCTATTTTTTCATTTCTTGCTTCAAGCAGATCCACTACCTTGGTGGTGCCATTGACAAAGGGGCCCTCCTCGTCAGAGGTTACTAAAAAGCTGATCGACCCTTTGTGGTCTGGAAAACGCGTGACAAAACGTTCAGTCGCCACCACCATAGCAGCCAGTGAGCCTTTCATATCGGCAGCACCACGGCCATGCAGCATACCGTCGTGGATTTCACCTGAAAAAGGCGGGTATTGCCAGTCACGTTCGTTGCCAACGGGCACCACGTCGGTGTGGCCTGCAAAGCAAAAGTGTGGCCCCTCATCTCCTTTGCGTGCCCAGGTATTGAGCGTATCAACGAAGAAGTGCTCTTCGACATTAAACCCCAGCGCACTCAGGCGAGCATTAATCATTGCCTGACACCCGGCATCCTCAGGGGTGACTGAAGGGCGTTGGATAAGTGCCCTGGCCAGTGCGACTACGTCACTGTGTGTCTCACTCATAGCGAGAAAATTTCCTGATATTGCGGCGCTTTAAAGCCCAGGTGATATTGGCCTGCGTGCAGCAGAATAGGGCGCTTTATCATGGCGGGGGCGGCTAACATATGTGTTTGTGCACTGTCAGCGTCCAGGTTTTGTTTGTCTTCATCGCTGAGTCCACGATAGGTAGTACCACGTTTGTTCAGTACGTTTTCCCAGCCCAGTGCCGCAACAAATTCAGCTAGCATTTGCGCGTCGAGCCCGTCTTTGCGGTAGTCGTGAAAGGTGTAATTGATGTCGTTTTGTTCAAGGAATTTCTTTGCTTTTTTAATCGTATCGCAGTTGCTGATACCGTACATAATGGTGGTCATAAATTACATGCTCTGGATAATGTGATAAGCGGATCTTTACCCGCAGTGACTTGATTTAAAGGATAATAACATGGTCCCAGTTTGTCTGCATTGAGCAATAACAGGGTGCCCAGCACATCAACATCGCTCGGTACATCGAAGTAGCACAAGATATCTCCCATCGCGACGTGCTTTTTGCCATAGCTGTGCTGGATGAGATGTTCTGTTCTACGGTACTCTGCCGGGATCAGAAGGTGCAATAGCAGGAGCAATCCCGATTTTGTTCTCAGGACAAACTCACAGCCATGTTGACTGATTTTTTCTACCTTGGCAGGGCAGGGTGCCAGCATCATCGCCGAATTCAATTTTACACAGACACCGGGGCCCAGCATACCGCTTGAAAATAACGCCTCTGGGTGCCGACTTGCAGGGTGGACCTTGCCCGTAAAGGGGCTGGCAATATGCATGATTGGGTTAGCAATTTGGGCAATGGGGGCGTAATTAATTTGCTGTGATAAATGCATCAGACAAACAGGTATCCGTCTTTTTTGAGCGCCTTAATAGCGTCAGGAAGTTGGGCTTCTTTAACCAGAATATAGTCAGTGTCGTAGGTGGAAATGGAAAAAATGGAGACATTGGCACTGGCCAAGACGCCAGATATATTGGCCATGATGCCTGTGAGTGAAAAACCAAGTGGGCCAATGACTTCCAGTGCGCGCCAGTGTGGCTCAGTGGCGAAACTATTAAAAACCAGGTCGCTGGGGCAGACAATTGAGAGTTCTTCAGAGGTTTTGGCGATGAAGAAGATCTCAGCTGACATTACTTCGGCGGGCACAGCCTGATCACTATCCAGACTATGGATGGTAAAATTGTGTGGCAATACCTGTAATGTTTGCTTCGACATATCCGAGTCCCGACACCTGTGACTCTGTAATAGTATAGTCAAGCATGGCCAAAAGAAACCTTTTTCCGTTGGCTGCACAGCCTGTCAGGTTATAATTCGGGAAGTAGGCGAACTTCCCGAATTATACTATGGGTAATCCGGAGATGTTAGTGGTCGTTTTGTCCCGCCTGGATTGCGGTCAGTGCAATGGTATACACGATATCATCAACCAGTGCACCACGGCTAAGGTCGTTCACGGGCTTACGCATACCTTGTAGCATGGGTCCAATACTGATCAGATCGGCACTCCGCTGAACGGCTTTGTAGGTGGTGTTACCAGTATTGAGGTCCGGGAATACAAACACTGTCGCCTTGCCTGCAACTTTACTGTTCGGCGCTTTCTTACGTGCCACATTTTCCATGATAGCAGCGTCGTACTGTAGCGGTCCGTCAATATCGAGATCCGGGCGTTTTTCCTGCGCAATGCGGGTTGCCTCACGTACCTTGTCTACGTCAGCCCCCTGTCCAGAAGTACCCGTACTATAACTGATCATGGCTACTTTGGGCTCAATGCCAAATGCGGCGGCAGACTCAGCAGATTGAATCGCGATATCAGCCAGTTGCTCTGCGGTTGGATCAGGGTTAATGGCACAGTCACCATAAACGAGGACCTGATCGGGCAGCAGCATAAAGAACACGGAGCTAACCAGGGATGAATCCGGGGCCGTTTTGATGAGCTGAAGTGGCGGACGGATCGTGTTTGCAGTGGTGTTGACTGCACCTGATACCAGGCCATCGACCTTATCTTCAGCCAGCATCATAGTTCCCAGTACCACATTGTCTTGTAACTGCTCAGCAGCGACCACTTCAGTCAGGCCTTTGTTTTTGCGCAGTTCAACCATAGGTGCAATGTACTTCTCAACTTCTTCCTGCGGGTCTAGAATGGTGACATTGTCGTTGAGCTCAACACCTTGTTGTGCAGCGATACGTTCTATCTCTTCGCGCTCACCCAGTAGTACCGTTTTAGCAATCCCACGCTCGCCACAAATTGCTGCCGCTTTAATTGTACGAGGCTCGTTACCTTCCGGCAGTACTATGGTCTTGTTTGCTTTTCGCGCAGAATCGGTCAATAAGAAGCGAAAGGCTGGCGGCGATAATTTTCGTGTTCGGGCTACACCCTGAGCCAACGAATCCAGCCATTCAGCATCAATGTTATCAGCGTTATGCTGCTTTACTTTGTCGATACGCTGTTCATCGTCAGCAGGCACTTCCATGTTGAAATTGTGCAGCAGCAAAGATGTTCGCCAGGTATCGGCTGTGGTCGCCAAGATAGGCAGGCCAGTTGCCATAGCCTGCTCACACAGCTCCATGATTTTGGCTTCTGGTTTGAAACCACCGGTGAGCAAAATGGCACCCAGCTTAGTGCCGTTCATGGCACTCAGACAGCCAGCAACGAGAATGTCAGAACGATCACCCGGCGTAACCAAGAGTGCACCTGGCGTAAAATGGTTCAGGATATTTGACACTGTTCTGGCACAAAAGGTCACGCGTCTTAAACGTCGGTGCGCCATGTCTCCTGCGTTTATCACTTCTGCACCCAGGTAATTACTCAGATCAACGACACGTGGCGCCACAAGATCAAAGTCCCAGGGGATAGCGCCCAGCAACATAAATGGGTGTTTACGGAAGACGGGTAACGAGGCGAGCCTGTGCAGTTCATTTTCAAGCTGCTCGGGCTCATGTTGATCAACCAGATCTGCGCGCGCTCGGCCATCTTCGTCCAACGGTGCGTTTACTTTGTTAAAGATGCAACCCAGTACCCGCGGATGGTCGACGCCACCATAGTTACCGGCGGCAATCTCCAGACGATCCTCAAGTTGATCATTGCTGTCATTACCCGGGGTGAGCACAAATACGATGTCCGCACCGAGCGTTTGCGCGATTTCCCGATTGACACGACCTGCATAAGGCTGACGGCGGGTAGGGACCATCCCCTCGATGATAGCTACTTCACCCGGGTTGATAGCGCTTTCAAAGCGCTCAACAATTTCTTCCAGTAAATCGTCGCCTTTCCCGTCACCGATCATTTGCTCTGCGTAGCTGAGCTCAAACGGTTTTGGTGGAGAAATCGAAGAGCCTTGTTGTACGATTAAAGTTGATTTTTCAGGGCCGGTGTCTTCTTTTCGTGGTTGTGCAATCGGTTTAAAAAAGTTAACCGCAACGGCTTTTTGTTCTAGTGCACGGACTATCCCAACTGACACTGACGTTAAGCCAACACCGGTGGAAATAGGGATTAACATAATACGACGGCTCATGGCTTATTGCTCCTGTGCCAGTTGCGCTGCATCATGGGCAATCACCCACTCTTCATTGGTAGGGATGACTAATGCTTTGGGGCCAGTACCTGTGCGTGTAATTTCGCCCTGTTTGCCAAAGCGAGCATCCAGGTTTGCTGTCTTATCAATGGTCATACCCAAGAATCCGAGTTGCTCGACAACTTTTGCCCGGATCACATCTGAATTCTCGCCAATACCGCCGGTGAACACCACGGCATCTACGCCACCCAGAGGCACGGCAAAACTGGCAATTTGTTTAGCTAAGCGATAACAGAACATCTCCAGTGCCAGCGTTGCTTGTGGGTGTCCGTCCGCTGCCGCTTCTTCAATGGTACGGCAGTCATTAGACAATTCGCTGATCCCCAACAGGCCACTTTGTTTGTTTAGTAACGTGTCGACTTGCTCAACGCTGTAATTAAGCTGATTAACCAGATAGGAGAAAAGCCCCGGATCGATGTCGCCACTGCGAGTGCCCATGATCAGACCCTCCAGTGGCGTGAGCCCCATGCTGGTATCGACGGATTTTCCGTCTTTTATCGCACACACTGAGCACCCATTACCGAGGTGCGCAGTAATAATACGAGAACTTTTCTGCTCAAGCCCTAATGCTTTGATGGCCTGAGTCGATACAAAGTAGTGGCTGGTACCATGGAAACCATAGCGACGAATACCATGGGTTTTATACAGGTCATAAGGCAAAGCGTACAGGTAGGCACTGGGAGCCATGCTCTGATGGAACGCAGTATCAAAGACGGCAATTTGGGGTAAGTGGCTAAATGCCTGCGTTGCTGCGTCAATACCCAACAGGTTAGCTGGATTATGCAATGGCGCCAGATCCGCTGTTTTAACGATGGCCTGATGTACTGTGTCATCTATCAGTGCGGATTGTGTGAAGTGCTCACCGCCATGTACGACGCGATGACCCACGGCAACCAGTTCTTTGTCCAGACCCAGGGATTTGACCAGCTCGACGAGTTTGTCGATAGCAATTTGATGTGCATCGCCTGCATTGAGTGAGATGATGTGTTTTTCGCCATCGTGTTTATATTTAATTTGTGGGCTGTCTTCGCCAAGGCGTTCAGCGAGGCCAGAAAGGTGTTCCTGAGTGGTTGTTGGGTCTATGATTGCGAACTTGAGGCTGGAGCTGCCACAATTGAGTACCAGAACATGGGTAGATGACATAATGACTATCCGTTTTGACAATAACTGTTATTGCGTATTAAGCTAAATGAAAAGGCGCGTTTAGCTTAATATTAGACTAAGGTATAATTGACGAGTATAAAGTTAATTTTACCCGATTTTTTTGAGAAACGTTAGGCCATCGATATTGGTTTATCGTGTTTTATTGCGAGTTTTATTGATTGTTAAGCAAGCGCTAGTCGATGGCAGGTAAGCAATGGGTTAATGGTGTTGCTTGGTTTCCTGGAATTGACTAAATGTAAGTTGCCCGTTGCGGTTTTAAATCAATATAATGCGCAGAGAGTTTTCCCTCGCACCCGGGAGTTATGATGCAGAAAAGTCTTATTTCACAAGTGCAACTTGGACGTCAGTACGCCAAAGAATGGCCAATGCGCAAGGAATTGACGCTGTTATTTCCCGAATTCAGAGTGATCAAAGCCACTGAGTTTGCCCTTCAGGTGATGCCTGCGCTGGCGATTATTTCGGTCTTTATCCAGACTTCATACTTGGGAATGGCTTATTTACCTCAGGCTATTACGATTGCGTTGTTCTTCTTGTCTTTGCCTGTCCAGGGGTTGCTCTGGCTGGGTAAGCGGGCTGATACACGGTTGAATCCGGCTTTGAATAGTTGGTATAAGGAGCTTTATCACAAAATGGTGGCTAATGGGTATCAGGCCGATGCTGCACGAGACCCCAAGTATCGTGAATTGGCGAAACTGCTAAACGATATGTTTGAGAAAATGGACAAAGCATTTGCAAAAGAAAACCTCTGATATGTCAGAGGTTTTTTTGTTCTAAAAGGATTAATCAGTCAACTGTTCAGATTTTTGATAGCGAGTGATCAGAAAAGAAAACGTCACTTCATGGAAGTTTGCCTGCTCTAATGTCTGGTAATGGCTTTCTTTAAACTTCCACGCAAAAGGCGTCATTTTGATCAAGTGCTTAATGACGTCTGTTGAGACTTTATGCGTCTGTTCGAGGTGCTCCTGAACTACTTCAGTAAAGCCCTGTGGGCAATCCGGTGCGTCATGTAATCTCACTTCATCGTAAATATGTGTTTTAAGCTCGTACAAGTGCTTAGGACCAGGGCTGACAACCAGCAACTGGCCATCAGGTTTGAGTAAACGGGCCATTTCATCAGCAAATACCGGCGCAAAAACACTCAGCAACACATCTGCTTCATGTTCCACAAACGGTGCATCTTTGATCGAAGCAACGCTGAACTGGACCTGAGGGTAGCGTTTTGCCGCATAACGGATAGCCGGTTTTGAGATGTCTACACCAAATACCTGGCTGGTTGCAGGCAGGGCGTTGGCAATTGCCAGGGTATAAAAGCCCTCTCCACAGCCCATATCGATAACAGATCCACAGGGCAGCGCGGCTATGGTGCGCGCCAGATGAGTTTGTAAAAATTGATAGTGCTCGGTGGCAAAAAAGTTTCGCCGAGCCTGAACCATATCCAAATTATCACCCGGCTGACGGGATTTCTTAAACTGGACCGGGAGGAGATTAACATACCCTTCTTTCGCTACATCAAATTGATGATTGTGCTCACAATGCAGCGTTTTGTGTTGCTCAGCCA
This sequence comes from Pseudoalteromonas sp. PPB1, assembly GCF_015356275.1. Classification (NCBI taxonomy): domain Bacteria; kingdom Pseudomonadati; phylum Pseudomonadota; class Gammaproteobacteria; order Alteromonadales; family Pseudoalteromonadaceae; genus Pseudoalteromonas; species Pseudoalteromonas sp. PPB1. The sequence continues at coordinate 133,891 of NZ_JACEQV010000007.1, forward strand.
AAGGCGCTGAGCAAATGGGGCAGCGATAATGTAGCGTCATTTATCTAAGTAATCCCTATCATAAAAAGTTTTAACCCAGTGTGGGCGGTAAGTGATCAGTAAGGTGATGGCCATGCCATTAAGCATGGCTTCCGGGAACCACATGATGATCGCATAAAAGATATAATTGTCGACCAGCACAGGCCAGTCATAAAGGCCGATACTCAGGTAATATAGTGCACTTATCGCTATTTTACTGGCTGCAACCAGGCCTCCGCACAAAAATGCACAGACAAAGATATAGACAAAGAAATGGCGATTGAGAAAGTGATAACAGAGTAAAAACAGGCCGTAGCTGAGGTAAACCGGAAGTAGCGCGGTAAATAGCCAGAATGTCCACAAGTTATCGATGGGCATGGGGCCAAAGAAATAACTGAGCAAAGTTGCGAGCGTGGTGGATAACAGGCCCATATGCCAACCGAGCGTGAGAGTTGCTGCAGTGATCCCCAATATATGGATGGACAGGTGTGGCAAGATGCCAGCCTGGATCTGCCACAGCAACGCCAGCACCAGAGCACATGCGAGTACGCCGGTTTGTCTTGCCGGTGTTTGTAGCAATGCCTGGTACTGCTGTTTGTTGAAGCTCAGGGCGAATAAGCCCATGGCCATGAGTGCTGTGAACATGTCAGTTACAGGTCAAAAGTCGCCCAGATTGGCGCATGATCTGATGGTTTTTCGATACCGCGCAGCTCATAGTCGATGTCACTTTCAACACATTTGGCCATCAATGGCGCAGTGGCAAGGACAACGTCGATGCGCAGGCCGCGGTTGTCGTCAAACCCTTTAGAACGATAGTCAAACCACGAGTACTTTTCGCTTGCATCCGGTGTTAGCTCACGGAAAGTATCTTTCAGGCCCCAGTCGAGTAAGGTTTGCAGCCATTCACGTTCTATGGGCTGGAATGAACACTTGCCCGTTTTTAGCCAGCGCTTACGATTAGGTTCACCGATGCCAATATCCAGATCGACAGGAGAAATATTAATGTCACCCATTACAATTAAATGCTCACTGTTATCGGCAGTGTTTTCCAGGTGGGTCATCAAATCCACATAAAATTGACGTTTATACGGAAACTTGGTTTCGTGGTTAATGTTGTCACCCTGTGGGAAGTAACCATTCATAACCGTAACATCTTCACCGCTATCGCTTTCAAAGGTGCCGATTATCATGCGCTTTTGTGACTCTTCTGTGTCTGTTGAGAATCCCTTTTGGATCTGTTTAGCCGGCTTTTTTGAGAGCAGTGCTACACCATAGTGGGCTTTTTGACCGTGAAAATAGACGTGGTAGCCCATCGCTTCAACGTCAGCAACTGGGAAGGCTTCATCATGGACTTTAATTTCCTGCAAACCGATGACATCAGGTTGATGCTTGTCGATCAGAGCCTGGAGTTGATGCAGGCGGGCACGCAGACCATTTATATTGAATGAGATAACTTTCATAGTTGTTGTTCTTTAATGTGCAGAATAAAGTGATGGTAAGTCTATCACTTATGTCTGCGTGAATGGAGAGGGTAGTGCGATTTTACATTGTTAGTAATTGGGCTTGAAGACAGCTTATCTGTGGGTGTTATTTGCGTTCCATAAAGCGGTATTTATGATGCGTTGATTTGTTAATGAACGCGAAAATTGTAACCGCTTTAAAGCGCCTGATTAGGGAGTTGTGAATAGGCTATTAAATGATCAGGAAAGTTTGTTTTTACCATTTACACGGAATATCTTGTATATATAATGCGCACCAATTCGTTCATTTGGGGTAAATTATGTTTAAGTCTCTCTCTCTTGTTACACTGATCTCGATTGCATCTTTTTCTGCTTCTGCTGGCGCACAGGTTGTGAGCGGTAATGCATCACCAGAATCTAAAGTATGCGCTATCGCGGCAGAGCAAGGTCTGAGTGCTGCACGTGCGTATGGTTCCAAGCACGGTGTATTCGTATCACGTTTTTCCAAAACACTTGAGTGTAACGGCGAAGACATTCGTTCATTTGCCAAGCAAGTTAAAGCTGAGTCGGCGAATGAGCAAGCAAAAGTAAAGCTTGTGGCTAAAAATGGAACGGTTGCAACTGAATTATGTCTTAAGGCGGCTAAAGAGGGACTATCTAGCCTGGATAAATACCGTCATCAGGCTCGTAACCTGAAGTGTAACGATGTACCTGTTAAGCAGTTTATTAAAAATATCAATAATACTGCTATCTAAATATTTGCTATCAATGCAACTAAAAGCCCGGCCTGGTATGCCGGGCTTTTTGATCTCAGCGAAAAATTCACTCTTGGGCCGTGAAAATCTAGTGTTTGCTTAATCTATAACCTTTTTTGTTTTTTTAAGTTTGATGTTTTGTATTTATGTGTTCTTAAGTTGTTTTCTGTGTGTTATAAAATATTTGCAATTACAAATATAATTAACACTATGGAGAAGAGGAAGAATGAAAAAGGGGATTACACTCACTGCACTGGCAGTTTCAACAGTACTTGCAGGTAGCCTACAAGCAGCGAAGGCTGAAGAGGGTGAAGTAGAACGCATAGAAGTTACAGGTTCGCATATCAAGCGCTCTGATATGGAAGGACCTTCGCCAGTACAAAGCATCTCTGCGGCTGATCTGGCCGCAACAGGTTCAACCGACCTGATAGGTGCGTTACAAAAGTTGCCAGTCGCAGGTACTGGTACTTTTAGTACACAAGGAAACTCGAGTGATGATACGGCAAACGGTGGCTCCAGCGTTGCGCTTCGTGGGCTTGGGGCATCATCTACTTTGGTATTGATTAACGGGCGACGGGTTGCGGTCAGTCCGTTTGCAAAAGACATTGAAACGTCATTTGTTGATTTAAACACTATACCGGTTTCAGCAGTAAAGCGTGTTGATGTGTTAAAAGACGGGGCATCGGCAACCTATGGTTCAGATGCGGTTGCGGGGGTGATTAACATTATCCTGCGCAACGACATCGATGGTTTTGAGGTGGCGGCTAAAATTTCTGATACCTCAGACGGTGGCGGAGAAGAGCAAAATTTCACTTTATTATGGGGTAACTCAACCAGTAAAGGTCATCACAACTTTACGCTTGACTACTTTAAGCGCGGCGATATTTTTTATTCAGACAGAGATTATACGGCAACGGCTGATCAGACTTTCCGGGGCGGTAATAACTCACTGAGCTCGTCTGGCTTCCCTGGCAGCATTGAAGTAGTACGCAGTATGTTGACAGATGAGCAGTGGGAACGGCTGCCAGTAGTGCGTACCGAGGATGATGGTACTCAGGTTCGTCAAACTTTGTTCGCTGACGAGTGGGGAAATGATGTTTGCCCGGCTGATATGATCATAAACGAAGTTTGTCGTTATGATTACGCACCACATATGAGTTTAGTGCCTTCAACTGAGCGAGTTACTTTTAACTATAATGGTGTACAGGAGATCATGGACGGTGTTGAAGGTTTTGCGGAATTTTCAGCGCAACATGCCTCAACCTTTATCCAGGGGGCCGGTAGCCCAAGCTTTACGGAGCTGAATATGGCAGGTGATAACCCTAATCACCCCTTAGCTGATCAGCCCGGTCATTACCTGCATGGTGTAGATATCTCAATGCGCCGTCGTACCGTAGACATTGGTAACCGAAAGAAAGACGTCGACTCAGAATACTATCGCGCTGTGATGGGTATGCGAGGTCAGTGGCAGGACTGGGAGTGGGAGTTTGCGTATTCCGCGATTCGTTCCAGTGCTGTCGAAAAAGGCTTCGATGGTTTCCCGAACAAATTGCGTGCCCAGCAAGCAATTGATACAGGGCTTTGGAACCCGTTTGAACCCAGCACGAATACACAGGCAGGGTTGGATTTCTTTGAGACCACTACAACGCGTTACGGCTCATCCACTATGCAGTCATTAGACGGTACTATTTCTGGTGAATTGTTTGAATTTGGGGATGGTTATGTGTCGGCGGCATTTGGTTTTGAGCACCGCTATGAAAAAATTGAAGATAACCCGGATAGTCAGTATATCCGAGGAGAGATCTTTGGTACAGAAGCCACTCAGGCGAATGGTGACCGCGATAATACCGCAATATTCGCGGAATTCAGTGCCCCGTTACTGGAGAACTTAGAGCTTCAACTTGCACTACGTCATGAAGACTATAGCGATTTCGGTAATACGACCGATCCTAAGGTGGCATTTCGCTGGACGCCCATCGATTCTGTGGTAGTTCGCGGCTCCTGGGGAACAGCATTCCGTGCACCTTCGCTTGTTCAGTTACATCTGGGCCGCACTGATGAATCACCAAGCGTGATTGATAAAGAGCGTTGTAAACAAACAGGTGATGATGCCGATTGTTCACCGACTGAATATACAGCAATCGTCGCAGGTAATAAGCAATTGCAGCCAGAAGAGTCGGAAAACTTCAATCTGGGCGTGATTTGGCAGGCGACGGATACCTTCAGTATTGGCGTGGACTATTGGAACTATGATCAGGAAGATTTGATTAAGAAAATTGGTGCTCAGAAATTGGTTGATTGTTGTGGTACCGATCCGAATCTGGTGGTGCGTGCACCGAATCAGGGAAGTACCTTAGGTCAAATCCTGACAATCAACGATACCTTTGTGAATATTGGTGGCCGAGAAACGGATGGTTTAGATCTGGACATCGAATATTTGCTGAATACGTCTGATATGGGTGAGTTCCGCTTCAATTACAATCTGACTTATACGCTGAATTTTGAAGAGCAGTCATTGGAAAGTGATGACGCCGGTAATACCAGCACCGTCGTAGAAGATCTTAATGGTGAGTATCAGCACCCGAAATACCGCTGGACAGCAGGGGTTGATTGGTCAATGGATGACTTTGTTGCCAACCTGAGTTTCAATTATGTCGATAAGAATTTAGATCTGGCAGACAGCAATGGGAACAAGTATGAAATTGACTCCTGGACGACGGTTGATACCAGTGTCAGTTATGTCGGTTACGACAAACTAACAGTAACCTTAGGTGCGTCAAATTTGTTGAATGAAGAGGCGCCGCTGGCTCCATCTGAGTCGATGGGGATTGATAACAAAACCCACAGTGCTCTGGGTCGTCAGGCCTACCTGAAGTTTGGTTATAAATTCTAACTGAACCTGGTTTGGACATTATATAGCCGGTGATATCGTACAGATAACACCGGCTTATGAATGATGATTTAGTGCTGGATTTCAGGTGGGAAGTTAGCCAGGATTTCAGCAACGGTTTTGTTAATAGACTCGGTACGTTGCTCCGGCGTTTGTTTAGCACGTATTCTGCTTTCTTTGGCACCGCGCCAGACCAGCTGATTAGAAGTGCGGTCAATAATGTCTACCACAAGTGTGCCTACCTTGTACTCTCTTGCTGTCGTATGGTGGTCTACGCCCCAACCCCAGTAGCTCCAACGCGCACCATAGCTGACTTTAAAAGTATCCACTTCCAGTTTTTTATCAACTGCGACATGATAGTTGATCAGTATATCAGCCACTGTGGCATCAACCAGCTTGAATCCCTGATTTGCCATTTGCTCAGTAATGGCATTACGAATGCGTTTTTCCATTAACCCGTTGATCTGATAATTTTGCGGCCGAGCTTGCAGGCTGGCTTCTGCTGACCAGGCATAGGTTTTGTAGTTTGTAAATTCAACAGACTTGTCGTAATCCCAGTCCGGGGTGGTGCCACAGGCACTGAGCATCAGTAAACTTGCCACGACGGCAAAGGTCCTGGTGCTGACAAGGTATTTTTTAAATTGGTTCAGCATGGTTTACTCCTTAAAAACAAAAAATCTAACGCTTACCTTAGTATACGACAGTTAAAGCACGAAGATCATCACAAAAAAGGGCACTCAATTGTGCCCTTTTGATATTAATTGTGTTCGACTTCGATCCAGTCTTTTTCGTCAACCCAGTTCTGGCTGCCCTGATTGACGCTGCGGATCGGCACCAGATAATCACAGCTTATTTGCGGTTTAACCGAGGCGAAAATCGGCACAAAGCCAAAGCTGAGGGCGGTTTCGATGATCGCCTTTTGGTTCTGCGGGTCAATATCGGCTGCTTCATCAATATAGATGGGAATGCGATACATTGCCTGCTCCTGATCTGACAGTAAGTAACGGATAAACAACATACCGCACAGGAGTTTAATGGTGATCCGAGTACCATTTGAGCCGGCAGAGTCAATTTTGTCAAAATGCTCCGTATCGCCAGCGCGGTTTACCACTTCAAAGCGAATATCAAATAGATCGGTGAGTGTTAGACCAGCTTTGTCGCTGGCTAGCTTGATAATGTGATCTTTGGCTTCGTTGACTGCATTGCTGTCGGCGGGTTGCTCGCTGAGCAAGTCAAAGCTTTCACCTTGTTCGTATAAGTCGGATGTTGCGATGATGGTATCTATACTCTCAACTAGCATCTTTCTTGGGATCACGTTGATCTTAAATGCCTTGAGGTTTGAGATGCGATGCTGACTGATCCCTTTATTAAAGCTGTTCATTTCCCGGCGCAGGCGATCTAAGTCTTCACGCAGACCTTTGATGGTTGCGGCGACTTCAGTGAGTGCTACCCGGGCCTGACGTTCAACTGCATCACGCTCATTATCTATGTTGTGATAGGCGCTGATGAGCTTAGCGTATTTGGTCGCATCGTCTGTCTCGTTGTCGAACTTAGTAATACCGGCGTTGTAGATGTGCAGGTAAGTATTGCGCACATTGACATCCAGGTTACGTAGTTCCTGACAGTCTTTGTTAAATTGATGGATCACTTCGGCCAGGTTGTCGAAGTCCAGCTTAATCTCAATCGGGTAAGGTGTTTGTTTGCCACTATATAAGTCAAGCGAATGATCGATGCGTTCAGACTTTACTTGCTTCAGGCGATCCGCCTGGCGCAGGATCAGATCTTGCTTGCTCTTGATAATAGAGCGGCGATCTGAAATTGACCCGGCATTACGTTGCACATCCTGTAAATAATCGTCTACCTGCTCGCGCTCAGCTTGTAGCTGTTCCTGTAATGCCTGCTGGGCTTCAGCCGACTGTGCCATGGTCTGAAATTGCTCAAAGCGCTTTAATGCCGCTTCGGTGGCCATTAGTTCATCGTAGAGTGCATCACGCTCTTGTTGTTTTTCGGCCACATTGGCAGATACTTCGCGCTGTTGTTTAAGTTCTAGCAGTGACTGTTGCAGTGCGTCCAGCTGCGCCTGTAGCTGGGTTTTGTTTTCGCCGCTTTGCATTTGCACCGGTGCCAGCTTTTTAAGCTTAATGGTGGCACCGGGCAGCTTAAGTTCACCGCCTTTGACTGCCGCAGATAATTGCGCAAGGAAGTCGCCAAAAGCGTCGTCATCACTGATCTCTACTTCGCCTTTCCCTGTAGTGGCAAAAGACAAAATATCTGGGTTCAGAATCCGAGAGATCTCTTCTACTTCTTTCAGTGACAGGTCTTCACGCATGCGGGTAAAGAGGTTGAATTCCAGGTTTTTCAACTGAAGTTTCAGACTCTTGACTTGCTTTTGCGTTTCGCCAATACGGTAGTCCAGTGTGTGGAGGCTCTGGCCTTGTGCACTGTTTATCGAGAACGACAGCTGTTCGTACTCTTTTTTCAGTAGCGTCAGGTTGGTTTTTAGCGTTGCATAGTTGGTGAGCTCGAACTCAGATTTGAGCGCGTGGTAGTCAGTAAACCATTGCTCTATCTGTGTTTGCTTTCGCTCGATATCACGTGACTGTTGCACATAGAGCTGTTGCTTTTCCTCAAATTCGCGTTTTTCCTGCTCAATATTCTCAAGTTGATCATTGAGTTCGCTAATCTGGCTCTGCTGATACTCATCGAACTCCACTATGGCTTTATCGAGCTTAGGTGCGTAGGCGGCAAGTTTGCCTTTGAGGGTCGCTTCGCCCTCAATCATTTGTTCCAGCGCGGCAATGGGTTCCTGCATGGACTCCAGGGCATTCAGCTCACGGCGAGAGCGGTTTACTTTATCAAACGCACGGCGCCACACTTCATAAAAGTCGACTTTGGAGTTGGACATATGACGCTCAAAGACTTTGAGCATAAAGCGTTTGACATCATGGGCACCCAGTTTATGCAGGTTCAGAATTCGGCGGAAGATCTCTTTGTATACCGCGGCATCCTGGACGTTGTTCAGCGGGATCATCTTGAGGTTGATGTCACCATCGTACGGCGTTGCTCCACCCGTCAGCAAGGCATTCAGTTCGGCCGCTTTAAGCTCAACGGGCTTAAAGCCTTGTTCCTGCAAGTGATTAAACAACTTGGTGTATTTAATGATGCTTTTTCCCTGGGTAAAGTCATCCAAGTTGAGTTTGCCGTTATAGCAAAAGAACTGGTGCGCATAACCGGCAATTTTGCCTAACCCTGCAACGCCGATGACGACGTCTCCATGAGGCAGATTCGCTTCTAGCAGAATGTAAGACTGATCACTTGAAAAGTAGAACTTGCGGGTTTCTTCCAGGTCGTGACCATCCCACTCGGTCAGGCGTAAATCATTGATAAGCGGGAATTGCAGCGCATTGATCACTGAACTCTTACCTGTGTTGTTTGGGGCACAGATAGAGGCACTTTTATTCAGCGGGATCACACACTTGGCATAGCCTGCGGTGTTGAGCAGGGCGAGTTTACTGAGACCATACAGCTTGTTCATACTTCTTCCTCAAGTGTGTCGTAGTTATCTTCGTTCACTTCCATCAACGCGTCGATATAGCGATATATCGGTGCCAGCAGCGAGAAACCTTGCTCTACTTCGCGAGCCAGGCCCAGGCGAACCATACGCAGGCACACGTCTTTGCGAAGATCGGACCCTGAGAAAATCTCAAGCTGATCAAACAGATGTTTATTAAGTTGAACCAGAGTCTGCATTAGCTCTAAATCCAGTACTTCGTCAAACAAAGCACGTAGCGGGTCTTTACCTTGGTTGGCAAAGTGCTCGATCAGGATAAAGACAGTCAGGGCAATGGCACGGGAGATCTTCCCCATGTTAGGTGTGCTTTCATCGCTGGCCAGATAATAGAAGCCACGACTGTCGTGTTGTAGGTCGTGGCCAAGGGCGCTGAACAGTGCCTGATACGACTCTATGTGTTGATCCAACTCTTGCCACTGTGTCGTGTCCTGCTCGCTGATATGATAGCCACTGACCAATTTCTTATTGATCGCCTGTAACTGACTGAGTTCGTCTAAATTAATGTGTGTCATGGTATGTACTAATTCTGGTTATCTGATTGCTTGTCCGTTGCACTGAACGGATAAAGTCGAATGCGGGTATTGGCGATTTGCATTGTCTGTTGTTGCTCGTCTTGGGCGATATCGAGTTCTGGATCGCTGATCAGCTTTTGGTACAGGAACAGCATTTCATCCGCTTCCAGTGCCGGATATTGATCACTCAAAAAGCTAAGCAAGGCGGTACGCTTTTTACCGGACCCTTTAAACGATTTACGCACGTCCGAATAATCCGGAATATTGGGGCTTTGATATGCAGGCACATCCTGCTGATCCGGCAATTGATATTCCTCGTGTTCGAACTCGCTAAGGCTGGCCATATAAGCCACCATATGACGTTGCTGACCCAGGCTGAAACGCTGTATGTCTGAGACAAAGTAGGGCTGCACCGGGCTGAGCATACGATCAACGCCATTTTTACGGACCAAGCCCAGGACTTTTGCCGCCTGGCGGGTAATGAGTGTGTTGCGTCTGAGTTCTTCGCGCAGTGGCATCAGCATATCGGCACTTTTACCTAAGCTCTCACGCCCGATCAGGTGCATATCGAGGATCCGGGTACGCAATTGCTCGAGCATTCGTTTGTCCTGTGCACCACGGCCAAGTTGTTCGATTTGCGCGATCTGTTCACTGATCTGATGCTCTATAGTCGTAAAGCAGGCTTGGAAGGGCCCGTGGATATCGACCATTTCCAGCATTGGCTCGATATATTCATCAAATGCTTCAATCACGGCGCGATAGCGTTTCTGCAAAGACAGATTACCTTGATCTGATTTGGCCTGTTCCACCAGGTTCATGATGGCACTTTCATTATGATGATACAGCTTGACGATTTTGCGCACGCGCTCATCCATAATACGACTAAAACGACGCAGCTCACTGTGATCACCTTCATCGCCTGCCTGGGCCAAGCGCTGTCCCAGTCGTTGCAGATCTTTAACTAATACTGTGATTTCTTCAGCCAGGCCAAGGTGTTCTTCCTGCAATAAAAAACTAGCGAAGTCGGCCACGGCTCGGTTAATTTCGAGTTGCGATGATTTGGCCAGAGGAATAATTATTTCCTGGTTTAGTAACCGATTGGTTTCTCTATAAATACGTTCACTTGACCAGTTTGGGTTTTTCAATTTGATGATGTTTTGCACATCTTTTAGGCTGAAATCGGCCATCTTAAAGCGTTTAAAAAGCAGCTCCAGGACGCCCCAGTGTTCATTCAGCGTATTTAATACTTTTTTGGCTGGGATCATAGCTTTCCAGTGTGTATCAATTTTGTGACGGTATCAGGTAAGAAAATTGTCATAATGTGTAACTACTCATGGCACAGTGTGCTGCTAAGTGTTAGACTCCGCGCCGATTACGTTACTCTTCACAATTTTTACTTTTAATTACAGGTTGTTTACGCATATGGTCACGCCCATTATCCTAACCCTGATAGCGGTCGCTTTTGTGCTTATCGTTATAGAGGATATTATCCATGTAAACAAGGCCAAAACGACCCTTTTTTTTGGCACTTTATGTTGGATTATCCTATTTATCTCTCCGATCCATGGCGAAAGCTCAGAAACTATACAACATCGGCTCGATCACAACATTCTGGAAATCGCCACATTGTGGTTATTCCTGATGGCTGCGATGACCTTTGTTGCTTACCTTAATTCCAAAGGTTTTATACAAAACATTGTGCATCGTGTGATGCCAACTCAGATCAGCGAACGTAAAATGATGTTCCTGGTTGGCGGTTTTGCTTTCTTGTTTTCTTCGATTTCTGACAACATTACTGCGACACTTATCTCGCTCGCTGTGGTCATGTCACTCAAACTCGACCCAAAAAAGCTGATTAAGTATGCCACACTGATCATCTTTAGTGTTAACTCAGGCGGTGTATCGCTCATCACCGGCGATGTCACGACACTGATGATTTTCCTGGCTGGCAAGGTCACCATTCCCGATCTCCTGCTGCTGGTTGCGCCTTCGATTGTCAGTGTGTTGCTGCTGGCTACGCTGTTGTCCATTGGCATGAAAGATCAACTGGTATTCGAAAAGCAAGCACTGCGTCGGATAGAGAAAACGGACATTACGATTGCCGTTATCTTTATGACTACCGTACTCACCACGCTGTACCTGAGCGTGCAATATCAAGTCCCACCTATGCTGACTTTCCTGTGTGGCCTGTCGGTGATGTTTTTGATGGCGCAGTTTCTGATGCGCAAGAAAGACGTCAACAAAAAGATCATCGATTATATTCGTGAGATAGAGTACGACACTTTGCTGTTTTTCGTCGGTGTATTGTTGCTGGTTGGGGCACTGAAAGAGGTGGGTGTCCTGAATATGTTTACCCAGTTGTATGAATTCATTGATCCTCAGTATGCCAGTTACCTCGTTGGCCTGATGAGTGCTGCGGTAGATAACGTACCTCTGACGGCTGCGTTGTTAAAGGCGGACATTGTCATGAGCCCTCAGCAGTGGCTGACTTTTACTTATGCAACGGGTGTCGGTGGCTCCATGCTGATTATCGGCTCTGCCGCGGGGATCATTGCCATGAGTAAAGTAAAAGCACTAACTTTTACTAGCTACTTAAGAATGAGCCTGTACTTGTTAATTGCCTATACGGCGGGCTATGCGGGCGCCTATTTTATGGGGCAATTTATTTAAATTTTGGTGACAGGGACAATTTTGTGCTTGACACCTAGACGTCTAAAAGATACCTTTTTCAAGCCCGCTTAAAATGCGGGCTTTTATTTTGCCAGGATTCAGTTAAACCCCGGCAAAATAAACAGAAGAGGCGCGATGCTTAGGTAGCTGATGTGAGGTGACGATTACCCGTGACCATCAGTGAGGGAAGTACTCGCCGAGAAAAGTCAGGTTGCGTCAGCGTGATTTTTCGGTCCTTGAGGTTGAATCCTCGGGACTGTCACCGTTTTCAGGTGGAGAGCTTCTGGCAGAGGTCATTTCTTTATGGTTAGTCCATCCTATTGCCAAGTTCTCCTTATTGATGTTGATCACCCAGTGTGATCCCAAGGAGATAAAATGAATTCCCAGTATGTCGTTGCTAAATTTGGTGGCACCAGTGTTGCAAACTTCGAAGCCATGCAGCGATGCGCCACGATAGTCCACGATGATCCGAATGTCCGTGTTGTGGCCGTGAGCGCGAGCGCCGGTGTGACGAATCACCTGGTAACCCTGACGCAGCAAAAAGTCGACGCAGAGGCACGCCAGGCACTGTTTCAGTCTGTTATGGATATTCAACAGAGTATTCTGGCATGTCTAACGCTCGATGCTGATCTGGAAGCGGGGTTTAATGCAACACGGGATGCCTTTCACGCACTTGCTCAATTACCTGCGCTGGATGCACAGCAGTGTGACGAAATGCTGAGTTTTGGAGAGCGCTTTTCATCTTATCTGTTTACTCAGGTACTGAGAGATTTAGGGGTCGCCTGCAGCCGATTTGATGTGCGACAGGTGCTTAAAACGGACCGCCAGTTTGGTAAGGCAGTGCCAGATATTGACGCAACACGTGAAGCCGCCGAGGCTCATTTAATCCCCTTATTGCAGGAGCAGGTGGTGGTCACGCAAGGGTTCATAGGCAGTGATAATCAGGGACAAACCACCACGTTGGGACGTGGCGGATCTGATTACAGTGCGGCGCTACTGGCTGAGGCAATTGCAGCACGCAGTGTACATATCTGGACGGATGTCGTAGGTATCTTCAGTACAGATCCGCGTTTGTGCCAAAAAGCGCAGCCAATTGCCCGGCTGAGCTTTGATGAAGCCGCAGAAATGGCAACCTTTGGTGCTAAAGTGCTACATCCTGCAACGATATTACCTGCCAGCCGCAGCGGAATATCAGTGTTTGTGGGCTCAAGTAAAGACCCGCATGCTGGTGGCACCTGGATTGAAAAGAACAACCGCTCGGAACCTGGGATCCGTGCAGTTACACAACGTAAGAATCAGATCCTCTTAACACTGAAGAGCCCGGAAATGCTACTTGCAAGTGGTTTTCTGGCACGTATATTCACCATTCTGAGTGCATATAATATTTCGGTTGATTTGGTAACCACTTCTGAGATTAGCGTTGCATTGACGCTGGACAATGCGCCAAATGCCGCACGCCCCGAGCTGGCGCAGGCTTGCCTGGATGAGCTGGGAGAGTTTTGTCAGGTCAGTGTCGAAAACAATTTGACACTGGTGGCTATGATAGGCTCTGAGATCCAGCTGCGTCATGGTGAAGCGAGTCTGATGCAGGTACTGGCAGATTTTAATATTCGCCTGATCTGTCACGGTGCAAGTCGCCATAATCTGTGCTTTTTGGTTGAGCAAACGGAATCGGATGCAGTTGTGCAGGCGATCCACAGCCGATTACTGGAAGCGGCATAAGATAGGGAACTGGTAAGTCAGACTGGACACTTTATCGGGAGCGGGTAATACTCGCTCTGATACCGAAATCAATTACTCACAGGTGTGTCCATGGAATATCAGGAAATTTATCAGTTCTGGTTTGTCGAATGTCAGGAACAGGATTGGTGGCAAAAGTCGATACAGTTCGACAATAAAATCACGGCGCGGTTTGCCCACATACACCAGCAGGCTGTGGCCGGAGAATTGGCTGAATGGCGAAAGACTGCGGTGGGCGCGCTGTGTGAAATCATTGTACTCGATCAGTTTTCGCGCAATATGTTCCGCGACACGCCGGCAGCGTTTGCCAGCGATCCGCTGGCTTTGTGTTTAGCGCAGCACGCCGTTGAAAAAGGGTTTGATCAGCAACTAGAGAAAACCCAGCGCACCTTTTTGTATTTACCCTACATGCACAGTGAAAGTCTGAGCGTACATCAGCAGGCGGATGCCTTGTTTAAATCATTACCAAACTATGAGTTTGAGCTGGCGCATAAAAAAATCATTGAACAGTTTGGCCGTTACCCCCATCGCAATGCCATTTTAGGGCGTGAGTCGAGCGCTGAAGAATTGGCTTTTTTGAAAACCCCTGGTTCGAGTTTTTAAGCTTTGCTGAGCTGTGCTTTCGAGCTTGCTGTACCAGGTTAAGGCCGACAGGCCAGCTCTGTTCTGGGGGCATAACCCTTGTCACTGTTGGCTGTTCCGATTTGCCCGAACTGACACTCGCAATTTGTTTACAAGTGCGTATAATCGCCAGTCTACAACAATAATTAACTTGGCATTCGATTATGGCTCAAGTGCGTGAAGGTTTTCAAAGCCGTCTGGGCTTTGTGTTAGCGGCAGCCGGTGCGGCAGTCGGACTTGGTAATATTTGGGGATTTCCCACTCAGGCAGCGAACCACGGTGGTGGCGCGTTTTTGCTGGTCTACTTTATCGTCATATTCTTACTGGCATTACCTGCTTTGTATACGGAGTTGTATCTGGGTCATCAGGCGCAAGCCAACCCCGTGAAAGCGCTCAAGCAGGCGTGGCAGGAAAGGCAGCCTAAAATCGGTGCGTCTGCAGGTTACATCGGTCTTGCCGGTGCCATTGTTATGCTCAGTTTCTATTCTATTGTTGCTGGCTGGATGTTGGCGCATTCTCTTGAGCCGCTCGCACGTTTGGCTGGCTGGGATGCCGCCAGCCAATTTTTGTCGGGTGATTCAACCTTACGGAACTTTATCTTTACCCCTTTGATGCTGCTGTTGACCGCTGCGATTATTTTGCAGGGGGTGAAATCCGGAATTGAGGCCTGGTCTCGCCGTTTAATGCCGCTATTGCTGCTGTTGCTTGTTGCCTTGATTGCTTACATGGGCACGTTAGAAGGCGCTGCGGCAGGCTTCAAAGCCTATCTGGTGCCAGACTTCAGCAAAATTGGTGATCCTGAATTAATCATTGCAGCAATGGGGCAGGCATTCTTTTCTTTGTCCCTGGGCGTAGGCTGCATGATGATTTATGGCTCTTATCTGAAACCAAATGAGAACCTGCCTAAACTGACTTTCAGCGTGGCAATGCTGGATACTGGCGTAGCATTTCTGGCTGGGCTATTGATCATCCCGGCTTTGTTTATCGCTCAGAACAATGGGGTTGAAGTTTTTCAAAATGGTAAACTGGTTGGCGAAGGTAGGCTTATCTTTGCGATTCTGCCAGAGTTATTTGCGACCATGGGCGAGATTGGTTTATTCGTCGGGTTGACTTTCTTTGTGCTGATGTCGATAGCGTCGCTGACTTCAACCATTTCATCCACCGAAATTCCGGTGTCATTTTTGGTCGAAAACCACGGTTTCAAGCGCTCACAGGCAACTTGGATGGTGACTCTGGTGCTGTTCGTCTGTTCAGGCACCATTATCATGAATTTTGATTGGTTATTTGGTCTGGTCATACAGGTATTCACCCAATATCAGCTGCCATTGATGGGCCTGTTCTACTTTATTACTGTCGGTTGGATATGGCGTCGTGGTAACCAGCTTGCTCTGGAGTGCAGTGGAAAAATGTACTGGTTTGCCCAGTATGTGCGCTTTGTTTGCCCGGTGCTGATGACTGCGTCTTTGCTAATGTAGCGTTCTTTAAGTAACAGTGGCAAATTGAGCTCTGAATAGCCCGGTATTGCCGGGCTTTTTTGTATTTAAACACATAGGGTTAGTGTTTTATTCAATCGAGTAGTGACCAATTCAACCGCACGCTAGAAACAAATGCAACTTTGATCGCGATTAGTTGCTAAGCCGCTTCAACCTGTATATCTTGTGACGTTAATGTATCAATTTGATGAATCTTGTTTATCAAATTGATGTGTATTCATAGGAACAAGGATAAGATGGAAAACTGTGTAGTCAGCGGGAGGCTTCCCCCAAAAAGCCCTCAGGATCCGGTGATTAGTGAAATTAACTGGTTTATCAACAACATTTATCAGCCCGCATATCTCAAATATCAAAAACTTAGCAAGTTGACCCGCACTATCAGTGCAAACTCGGCCATTCTTGCTTTTGTATTTTTGAGCTATTTTGGGCTGAATGCGGCATTCCCAAAGCTCAACCTGTTTGCGATACAGACACTCCATGATGGTTATGATCTCAACATGGCCATTGTGTTAGGCCTGCCCGTATTTCTCGTCGCATTGATAGTGTGTACACGTCAAAAGTTGCACCTGCGCCATCTTTGCTTAGCAATAATTTTAGGCCCAAGATACAACCCTAAATTTGCATATCGTAAAGAGAATTTGCTTCATACCTTACCCTTTTTGCAAGTTGTTTTGTTTTTGTCATTGTTCCTATTTTGCTTTACACCGCAAATGGTTGCGGTTGCGGGAATAATAAACGTGATTATCTTTGTTGGCACTTATATGGTTAATCGGCTGTTCGGATATACCTCTGCAACGACGCGAAATCAAATCATGATTCATAACCTTAAACGATTGCAGCGAGAGTATGAAATAGCGAGCTTTAACTGTGGCAGGTTTGAGCTGGAGCGCGTGCAGGCAGACGCGTTTGCGAGTTTATTCCAACTGGAAAAAGACAATGTAGCGCGACTGGATAAAGAGATCATGGGTGACCATTACAAAGTCCATGACAGCGCATTTAATATCATTAAAGGGTTAAGGAAGTAGTAATGAGTGAAGGTTATGTGTTTGATTTAAACCGGGCTGAATTCAATGATGATTTTAGTTCGTCAACTGGCAGTGGAGAGCTTTGGCAGGTATATGCCAGGCAACAGCTGGTTAGTAACTTAACCGCGATTTTAAATGACGCAGAGCAGTATGGAAGAGGCAGGGCAGTTAACCCAAGGGAAACCTGGTTATCGCACAATGCAATTCTGGTTACCAGCCCCAGGGGCTCAGGAAAAACGGTGTTTTTGCGCAATTGCGAAGCAATGTGGCGTAGTGAAAACAGTGATAAGAAAGACGCTCTGTTGTTTCTTGACGTGATAGACCCAACCATGTTGATGGCACAAGACTCCTTTGCAAATGTCATCGTGGCGCAAATATATCAGGCAGTTAACAACAAACTTGAACGCTCTAATTGCTGCGATGAGCAATCCCGAAATGATCGCGATGACTTCCACCGCCGATTAAAAAAGCTGGCAGATGCGATGGGTAAAACCTGTGAATTTAACGGCGCAATCGGGATAGACAAAATCCTGAAATATAGCTCGGGTATTCAGCTGGAAAGCTACTTTCACTTGTTTGTTGAATCAGCCATAAAAATATTAGGCTGTAAGGCCATTGTGGTTTCAATCGACGATGTAGATATGGCAATGGAGCGGGCTTTTGAAGTGGTTGACGACGTTAGGCGTTTTCTGGGCTGCCCTTATTTGATCCCGATAGTCAGTGGTGAAATTAAGCTGTATGAGCATATGACTCAGAAGCACTTTGATGACAAAGCCTATGACAATCGCTGCCAGGACACAAAGCTGACGGACAAAGGCAAGGAGCTGAGTGAACATTTAACTATGGCTTATCTGACCAAGGTCTTTCCTTCGCCAATGCGAATTAATCTGTTCTCGGTGGAGCGCCTGCTCAATAAAATGCAGCTCAAATATGGACCAGACAGTGCGCTCAGCATTTCATATCTGGATTATCAGGAAAGCGTGCTCAATCAGTTTTACTTTCTTTGTCGCAACCGTGATGCCAGGAGGAACTGGACCATGCCGGAGTCGGCCCGGGAGCTAACCCAGCTGGTTCGCTCTTTGCCGCCAACATCACTTGAGCAGTCTGAAAAGGATGCTGATATCAGCAACCAGATTGTGCTGTACAACAATTTTAAAAATTGGGCCATGCAGAAGAAAAATGGCGAAGCCCTGGTCTTTGCCGAGTCTGCTTTGTCGTTACTACACGACAGCGAAACGGTCTTTGATATTCGCAAAATTCTGGCATTTAATATCGCGCAACAGAGTGATACGAGTCTTTATCCATGGGCAAAGTATGACGTACTGGAAGAACAGAGAGAGAAGCTTGGAGAGTTATTTAAGCAGGGTGGGGAAAAGTTAAAAAACAAAGAGCTGCTTGAGAGTGCTTTCGGTGACGTAACGAAAGCTAATAGGTGCTCTTTAAAATCAATGCCCCCATTGGAGTTTTTAGTTGATAAGCTATACATAACACAGAAAACTATCAACGAAGCGAGCAGTTTTGGTGAAGAGTATAAGTTAGAGAACGAAGGGTTGATAGAAGCAGCTTGTCAAAATGGATTGTATAAAAAAACAGGTGGCAATAAGTCAGGTTTGATTTATAAAAATGAAGATCTAATTTTGGATATTTATACGGAGTCTAGTTTCTACTCAGCTCTTTCTAACACATATAGGTATGTTTTCTTTAGTCGAGCTTTTGAGCTTTTGGTCTACTCGCTTACCTGTCAAAAAGATGATGGGGCACTAATTAATGATGTTCACAACATATTAACAAGAAAGCCATTTTATAGTTTGCCAAGTTTAGTTGATACGAAAATTGCACTTGAAGGTGAGGATTATGAAGGTGTTGATGAGCACAATACTCTCACAACGAGTACTTTAGTAATATGTACTAAGATACGGGAGTGGCAGGATGAAAACAAAGAGCTGCTAACAAAACTAAAGGATTATAAGTTAGTTCCCTTTCTATCGTATTGCTTCAATAGTACATTCACCGCTATGAATGTTGTCAAGTCAAATTATGGGAATAATAAGTTGCCAAATGAGCATTTGACAGACATGGTTGTTCGCTTTAAATATAATGTTATAAATTCTATTATTCGTAGTGGTATTTGTGGTGAGGCAATCTATGCAAATGTTTTAGTTGGTGCTAAAGCTTCAACTGTCCGAAAAGAGCAGGATATAGCGAAATATGAGCGCGTTTATCAAAGAAATATAAAAATACTAACGCAAGAGTACATGGCGGAAAAGGGAGGTGCTGCAAAAGAAAAAGATATTAATTTTCTGACACTATTAAACAATGCGGTTGTGAGTAACCCTATATTTACTATTTGTACTGTTGTGAAAGGTGAAACTATACCTTTGCTTAAATTGGGCAGTGGGTTGAGAGGAACGCATTTAAAACAAAAGGCATACAAGCCAAGCAATGACGATGATGTTGAAAAGGTTCGCTATAAATCATTGGAAAACTCTTTGGATTTTTTAGCCTCATTTTTACCTGAAAGAACTAACCCGAAAAGAGTAGTAGAGTCATTGGAATATATTCTGCTTACGCTTATAGATGATGGAAGGATTAAAGCAGAACACACAATTATCGATATTTTAAAGCACTCTTTAAGTGTGAAAAGTAATTATAGTAATAGCGAGCGAGTTGGTTTATACCGTAGACTACTAGGTATTAAATCTGCGATATATGAACTCGGCCATGAATTTTTTGATTCCGAAGTGTTTGAGCAGCTAGACGAAAAATTACAAAATCTAATTAGAGCAATTCTAAAGCTGGATCTGGGCGATGTTCAAGGTAACTGATAGCACCGCGGTGCTGGCGGCGTTTTTATCCTCCGACAGGTTGGTGTTGCCAGATATATTACCGGTAAAGTCACGTGTTCACGATATTGAATTGCTTACTCAGGCAATCCTCGATTACCAGCCTTATGTGCATCGTAAGCTGCGTACAGATGATGTACAGGCGATGATAAGTTTGTATCAATTATCAAACGGCAATACCACGCTACGGCCTTTGTTGTCGTCATTGGCAAACGAGTATCTGGACTGGCAGGGCAACTGTTTTGTTGTAAAACCGCAACGCTTGAGTGACTGGCTAGCTTTACTGTCGTTGCTTGACGGCAGCTGGGTCATTGCCCAGGCCTATGCGGATCTGCACGTCAATTTTGAGTTCTCGGTGTCTGAATTAGCGCATTGTATTGAGTCATTTCAGTGCCCATTTGCACTGCCAAGGCGAATGAGTAAGTCGTTTGCTGACAATCACGTGCATCTGGGTGGGCATGGTTATCTTGGCCCAAGCTTACTGAGCTTTTGCCTGTATGGCGCTGAAATTAAAAACAAGTTTCACTGGCCTGTAAGACCTGAATACACTGTGTATGAAAGTGGTTACTTAAATAAACAAGATATTGCTACTCAGTGCTGCCTGATTGGCGACGCGCTAGCTCATGGTGTATTTACCAATGACAAAACCATTCAGTATCGTGACAACACCACATCGGGCGATAAGTTTGAGCACAAAACGCTGGATGCGATTAAGTGTTACGAAGCAGAGACAGCGCCACAGCAATTTATTGCCAAAGCCACTTGTGAGTCTCAACCCTCGGCAAAGCGCTGGTTGTTGTACTTAACTGGACTTCTGGTGGAGTCACGCATCGAGTCAGGATCTTTGCTTTTGCTCGCGCGTCTGACAAATATTTTGCGAAATTATATGCTGGTGTCGGGAGTCGGTTTATCTCAGTTTGTTGAGGTGTCTAGATTTGGCGCTCGATATCAGCGAGGCGAAAGCCATACGCTTGGCGCTGGTGTTGTGAATGAATCACTCGAAGCTGACCTGGATAAGGGGGTGATGCGAGAGTTCAGGACAACACCCAACACTTTACTAAAAGGGAAAAATCAAAAAATAAAGCCCGATGCATTTTTTGCCTCGCTAAAGCAGTTGTATCTGAACTCGTTTGCCGAAAATACGCACTTTGTGTTGCACTTTACGCGTTCGGGCAGCCGAGAAGACAAACTTCAGGAAGCGCGTCGTCATGCCCTCAGACAGCAGACGGAACTATTACAGGACTTTACGCATTCGGTTACCTTTTCTGAGCAAGAGTGTGAGACGATATCAGGACTTGCGAAGTTTACATACCTGGACCTGCGCAAAGCGATCCGTGGTTTTGATGTGGCTGGAAATGAAAACGAGTTACCTGTGGAAGTTTTTGCGCCAGCACTGCGGGTGCTGCGTGATAGTAAATATCCAACTCAGGGTGTGAAGTTTAATCGCTTACCTAAACCATTTATTACAGTCCATGCTGGAGAGGACTTTAGTCATCTTTTATCTGGTATGCGAGCAATAGATGAAGCAGTCGTATTTTGTGATTATGGTGTGGGCGACCGATTAGGTCATGCACTGGCCATGGGTGTTTGTCCTAAAAAGTGGGCCAGCAGGCAAGACAGGGCCTATCTGTCCGTGGGTGAGCATTTAGATAACTTAGTCTGGTGCCATCAAAAGGCCCTGTCGGTCATTCAATCTGTACCTGAGATGGTCGGTGTGTTGCCTCTGTTGCAGGAGAAAATCCACTATTGGAGCGAGTTCCTGTATGGCGAAGCCCAACCACCCAAACGTTTATACGATGCCTGGTTGCTCAGGCGCAATTGTCCCATCATTCTCAAATCAGATACGCAGCAGGCACTTAAATTGCCTGAAGTTGGACAGTTTGACCCGAGATTGAGCGGCTGGGTTATGGACTTTGGTGCACAATCAAAAGTGGCAGGCCATACAAAACATATACAGCTTTGGGAGAAGTATCTGTTTGCAAACCGAGACCCTGAATTTAGTCAAAGAAGAGGTACGCTGTTAAGCGTAGGCTGTTCCGCTCAGCAAAGTGCACAAACCTTTGGCTTTAGTCATGGCCGGTACTTTGACTCCGTATCTGCGGCAGAACTGACGCTCTACGAAGCCATTCAGGATTGGCAGATGGAACACTATGCCGCTTTAGGTATCGTCATCGAAGCCTGTCCAACGTCTAACATCTTTATTGGCCGGTTTGAGCATTACAAAGAACACCCTATCTATCGTTGGGATCCACCGAATAAAAACTGGTTAAAAAAGGGAGAAAAATTTAATCAGTTTGGGTTACGAAAAGGCCCGGTAGCAGTTTGCGTCAATACTGATGACGCGGCACTTATGCCAACTACCATAGACAACGAGCACCGGATCCTTGAGCAGGTCGCGGTACATGATTATGAGGTAGGTGCAATGGTTGCCGAAGACTGGGTAGAGCGAATAAGGCAAAGAGGTTTGGAGCTGTTCAGACAAAATCACCTGGACTGGTTCAGTGAGGCTGACAAAACAGCGCTGACGTAACGCTGTTTTATTATCACCACACCAACTCTATTTAACTGCGCAGAAGAGCTGGTGTGGTGAAGAATGAAATAATCAAACCTGATTTTCCAGCGTCTGCCCAGTGCGAATGGCGTTTAGGTTAGTCACTGTGGTGTGGGCGATTTCGGTTAAGGCTTCT
Organism: Pseudoalteromonas sp. PPB1; assembly: GCF_015356275.1. Lineage (NCBI taxonomy): Bacteria > Pseudomonadati > Pseudomonadota > Gammaproteobacteria > Alteromonadales > Pseudoalteromonadaceae > Pseudoalteromonas > Pseudoalteromonas sp. PPB1. The sequence goes on from NZ_JACEQV010000007.1 coordinate 156,176, forward strand.
TTGGTGAAAAACCCCTGGTGTCCGGTAATGAGCACATTCTGAAAGCTGGCCAGGCGCATAAAAACATCGTCCTGAATCACTTCATCACTGCGGTTTTTAAAGAACAGTTCAGATTCCTGCTCATACACATCCAGGCCAAGGTAGCCGAGCTTTCTGGATTTCAGCGCGCGGATGCAGGCCTTGCTGTCTACCAGAGCACCGCGGCTGGTATTGATCAGCATTACACCTTGCTTCATTTTGTCAAACGCAGCGTCATCGATCATGTGATGCGTGGCATCTGTGAGTGGGCAATGCAGGGTAATGATGTCGCTTTGCTCAAGCAACATATCTAATGATACTTGCGTATAAGAGCCTTCCCCGATATTTGGGTCGTAGACCAGCACATGCGCGCCAAAGCCGTTGAGAATGGCCACCAGAGCCTGACCAATTTTACCACAGCCGATGATACCGACGGTTTTGTTGTGCAGGTTAAAACCCAGTAAGCCGTTGAGGTCAAAATTATCTTCACGTACCCGGTTGTAGGCTTTATGGGTTTTACGGCTCAGTGTCAGCATCAGGGCAATACAATGCTCGGCTACGGCTTCAGGACTGTATGCAGGGACACGTACTACTTTGATCCCCAAGGCGTGCGCTGCCTCTATGTCGACATTGTTAAAGCCTGCACAGCGTAATGCAATACTTTGAACACCTAACTCAGCCAGTTCGGCTAACACATTGGCATCAACCTGATCGTTCACAAACACGCAGATGGCATCGAACCCCTGCGCCAGTGCAACAGTCTTGTCGTTTAGTGCTTGCTCAAAAAATTCAAACTCAATATCAGGAAACTGGGTAAGTGCATGCTCAAAAAATGGCAGCTCATACTTTTGCGAACTGAATAGGGCGACTCTCATTGGACACTTGACTCTCTATAATCGATTTTAAGGTTTCGGGCTTTGTCCTGGGCGCATAGCGGGACAATAAAACGCCCTCTGAGTTTACTAAAAACTTAGTAAAATTCCATTTAATAGCGCGGTTTTGCGCGATCCCCCGTGTATTTACCTTGAGGTAATTAAAGAGTGGGTGAGCATCCGGACCGTTCACCAGTATTTTTTCTGAAATGTGAAAGCTCAGATTGAAGTGCGACTGGTAAAACTCCCTTAGCATTTCGTTTTCCAGTGGCTCATTGCGGCCAAACTGATGGCAGGGAAAGGCAATAATCTCTAATCCCATAGGGTGGTACTTTTTGTATAACTTTTCTAATGCGCTCAGCTGCGGTGCAAAGCTACATTTACTGGCAATGTTGACGATCAACACGGGTCTGCCTTGTAAGGATCTGAGTGCCAGCGTCTCGCCGTTAAGTAGTTTCACGCTGAAACGATAAATGTTCTCCATCCTGTCAGGCTCCTTGATGTTTTTTCTTTTTAATCACTTGATTCATAGCTGGTATTTTTCATTTGCCATGGCTAGATGGCTCAGGTATAACAACTCCATCTTTCTAGCTTAACAGCCAAATAGGACAAATTTATGTCAGTCAAAGTTGCATTCATCGGATTGGGGGTGATGGGCTATCCCATGGCCGGTCATTTACAACAAGCGGGTCATCAGGTGACCGTTTACAACCGTACAACCACAAAAGCAGAGTGCTGGGCGCAGCAGTATCAGGGGGCATTTGCTGCAACACCCAAAGAAGCCGTTACAGATGCTGAGCTGGTATTCATGTGCGTGGGCAACGATGATGACCTGAGATCCGTTGTGTATGGCGATAATGGGGTTTTGGCTGGTATGAAGCCGGATACCGTTTTGATTGACCACACGACAACCTCGGCTAAGGTAGCACGTGAGGTTGCGCAGCGAGCTGCCGAGCAAAACGTTGCATTTCTGGATGCGCCTGTATCAGGTGGCCAGGCTGGCGCTGAAAATGGGGTATTAACCGTGATGGTGGGCGGTGACCCTGAAGTATTTGCGCGTGTGCAACCCGTAATGGCGGCCTTCAGTCGTTTTAGTCAGCTCCTCGGAGAAGTGGGCTCAGGTCAGTTGTGCAAAATGGTGAATCAGATTTGTATTGCTGGTGTGGTACAGGGGTTGGCTGAGGGGCTTCACTTTGCGAAACAGGCTGGCCTGGACGGTGAAAAAGTGGTTGAGACAATTGCCAAAGGTGCAGCGGGTTCGTGGCAGATGGAAAACCGTTATAAAACCATGCTAGCGGGAGAGTATGACTTTGGCTTTGCCGTTGATTGGATGCGCAAGGATTTGGGCATTGCACTGGACGAAGCGCGCAGCAATGGCTCTTCATTGTCACTGACTGCAATGGTCGACCAATATTATGCCGATGTACAAGCACTCGGGGGCGGTCGCTTTGATACCTCGAGCTTGTTAGCGCGTCTTGATGCCATTCATGACAAGAAGTAGTTTGTTGTCTCTGTGAGGCGAGGCTGACAAATAAAAAAGGCAGGTGCTTAAGCAACCTGCCTTTTTTGGTATTTATTTACTCACTTAAGCTTTTTTCGACAGCTTGTCTAAGTCGATGTCTTCTTCCAGTGCTTTGGCTGCATCGGCATCATTGAATACTTCGGTATCCAGTTCACCCTCAGACTTGGCCACCACACAAGTTACCATACAGTCACCGGTAACATTTACGGCGGTACGAGTCATATCCAGTAGACGGTCAACACCCATTATGATGGCGATCCCTTCAACAGGCAGGCCAACCTGATTAAGGACCATAGCCAGCATGATTAGGCCGACGCCTGGCACACCTGCGGTACCAACTGAAGCCAAAGTGGCGGTCAGAATGACCATCAGATAGTCACTCAGGGTTAAATCTACAGCGAAGACTTGTGCGATAAAGACAGTTGCAACCCCTTGCATGATGGCGGTGCCATCCATGTTGATGGTTGCGCCCAGAGGTACGGTAAAAGAGGCGACCGAGTTATTAGCGCCTAGCTTTTTGGTGGCCGTTTCCAGTGTCACAGGCATAGTGGCACTTGAGCTTGATGTGCTGAATGCGAACATACAGGCATCTTTCATTTTTGCCAGGAAGGTGAGTGGGCTCAGGCCTGTCAGCACTTTTAGCAAAATACTGTAATTGACAAAAGCATGGATCAGCAGGGCTGCAACAACAACGAGGAAGTATTTACCCAGCTCGACAATCAGGTCCATTTCAATACTGGTAAATAGTTTGGCCATCAAACAGAAAACACCATAGGGTGCCAGGTTCATCAACAGGGTTACCAGCTTTAGCACTACGGTATTTAAATCTTCGAATACTTTTGCACAGCGCTTACCAGCATCACCACTTAATGCCATAGCGATACCAAACAACAGTGCAAACACAATAACCTGAAGCATATTGCCACTTGCCATTGCATTGATCGGGTTGGTCGGGAACATCCCGATAATAACCTGAGTGAGTGTGGGTGCTTGTTGAGCATTAAATGTCGCGGTAGTTGGAATTTCAACACCACCACCTGGACTAACGAGCAGAGCAAGTGAGATAGCCACTGTTATTGCGATAGCCGTAGTGGATAAATATAGCAAAATGGACTTACCACCCAGACGACCGAGTTTCTTTGGATCGCTCAGACTACAGGTGCCGACAACGAGAGAAATAAAGACCAGAGGCACAACCAGCATTTTTAGACTAGCGATGAAAATTTGTCCGCCAATGTGGAACAGACCATCAACGAAAAAGCCTTTGACCGGCAAATCGAACAGGCCCAGAGGGATTGAAACTTCAGGCTTATCGCCTAGTATGGATTGTATTAACAGACCCAAAATAACACCCAATACCATGCCCAGCATAATACGGGTTGTTAGGCTCATTTTTTTGTTTTGTGACATAGCCTTTGACATTGTCCTAACACTTCTAATTTACAAAATCGCTATAGCCTAACAGGATAGTTGAAGATGAACAGAAAAAATCGATGACGGCCGCTAAAAATTTGTGATTTTAGATCCACAATTGGGTTAACATGGTGAAAATAACTCAAAATTATTAGATTGCAAGGGAGAATCGAAAATGTCTCTGATGCGCTGGTTTAGTATTACTTTGCTCAGCTTGCTGATGATCGCCTGTGGTGGCGGTGGTTCGATTGAAAAAGACACCTCGGGAGGTGGCGGTACAAATACCGACTATGAATTGGTACTTACTACTAGTTCCGCGAGTGGGGGAAGCCTGAGTATCAGCAACCCTATTACTATTACGGCCAAGCTCACCAATGATGGTGCGCCCATTGCAAATAACCTGGTTAATTTCACTAATGATGAGTTTTCAGACTTTGCTTCTGTCAGTTCTCAGTTAACTGATAGCAACGGTGAGGCCAAAGTGACCATTATTGCCAATCGGGCAGCGGGAGCAGGTACTATTTCTGCCACCGCAGATGTGGGTGAAAATACCGTGACAGGCTCGGTGCCATATGCTGCTGATGGTGATGGTGGTATTCAGATTGCGATGACCATCACTGGTTCAGATGGACTGGCAATCGATGCGAGCAATCCAATTGCTGGTTCAGAAATCGCCACTGTTACTGCGATTCTCACGGATAATGGTACACCTCTGAGTGGTCAGGTGTTGGAGTTTTCAAGAGAAGCGGATAGTGAAAATCTGCTGGTTACCAATGGTAACTCTAACGTGCAAACTGATGCAAATGGTGCCGCCCGCCTACTGGTACAAGCCACAGACGAGGTAGGGGCCGGCTATGTGCAGGTTACATACAACGAAGATATTAATGCACGTATCGGTTTCGAGTCTGCAGGGAACCCTTTTTACGACAAAGAAATCTATGATCTGAGCGTTCAGCTGGTTGATGCAAATGATCAAACCTCTTCAGATCTCTCTTTAGCGACACCATTAACAGCAAAAATTCAGCTGACTTTAAATGAACAACCTGTTGCGAATGCTGACATTCTGGTCGAGGCGGAAGAAAGTGCGCGCTTTGCCAAGCCGACAGAATCAGTCAGAACGGATGCCACTGGTCAGGCTGAAATACAGCTCTTTGCAACGAGCACAGCGACGGTTGCGCAACAACTCGATGCTTTTACCGCGACATACATGTTAGCGGGTGAGGAGGCTGCAAGAACGGTTGCCAGCTATGTTGGTGCGGGCGATGGTGGTATTCAGCTGACCGTGAGTGTCGAGGATGCCCAGAATGAAGAAATAAACAAAGAGAATCCTTGAGTCTTGGTAAGGAAGGATTCCTTAAAGTTAATTTGAAAAAAGATGGTCAGCCTTTGGTCAAGCAATTGGTTACTGTGAGTGAGCTGGTGCTGGCTGATATCACAGACAATGGCACCGCTGAGACTGACAGCAATGGTGATGCTGAGCTGACATTGAGTGTCAACGATTCTCGTGGATGGGAGCAGTTTACAGTAACCTACACAGAAACAGACACGACCAATACAATAGTGAGTTCTGGCCGCTATTACTCAAATGGTCTTGCAGCAGGGGCTGGAGTGCAGTTGACGGTGACTGTTTTAGACCTTAATGGCAATGCTATTAATGAAGGCAATCCGCTCAGTGCGACAAATCCAGGTCAGGTCGTTGTGACCTTGCGCGAAGATGACACACCGCTAAGTAATGAATTGATCACTGTATCAGGTGGTTTAAAGGCGGTAACCTCTCCATCTGATGGCGTATCTAATACAAACTCAAGCGGTGAGGCAAGAGTCACCCTGATCCCGAATCAAGAGGAGGGTTGGGCTGAGGTCACCGCTTCGTTTGGTGACGGTGGCGCAGCCGTAACGAAAACAGCCCGGTATTTTTCAAGCGGCGATCCTAATTTCGGTGCAAGTGGTTATCAATTGACACTGGTCGGTAAAAACGCCCAGGGTGATGAGTCAAATTCACTGTCAGCGCAAATGCCGCTGACCATTGAGGCACGTCTTACGTTCAATGGTAATGTACAGGAAAATCAAAATATTCAATTGAGTGTGAATGAATTTGGTGTCCTGGACCCTGAGTCAGGCTCGGTACTGACTAATAACGAGGGGATCGCAACCATTCAATTATTAGACAATTCTATTTCAGGAGCAGGACGTGTAAGTGCACGTTATGAAGCCAATAATGGCGTTATCGTTACTCAGAATTTTAATTTCAATAGTGCCGGAGACGGCGGGGTAAATATTTCCATTGTAAGCATTCTGGATAGTGACGGAGATGCCATTTCTACTCAGCTTTCAGGTGGAAATAAACTCGCTGAGGATCATAATGGTATTGCCACTGTGCAGCTAATAGAAAATGGTCTGCCCTTATCCGGAAAGTTAGTGACGTTTACTACAGATTCGGTTGCTACTATGAACCCCCAAAGTGGCCGTGCTGTCACTGATGAAAATGGCTTTGCGAGTGTTGAGCTACTTGCGACCAATACTTCAGGGATCGGTGAAGTGTATGCAGAGTATCTGACATTCTCAACGCCTCGCGTCACCTTTGCCTCTGATGGTGCAGTGATTGTTGATGAGGGTGAGTATAAGATGGTTGTCCGGTTACTGATCAATTGTCAGGATGATTGGGATAGTAACCGAGATGCAACAGGGATAACGGACGCAGATCTGGCAAAGTGTGATGAAGTGACTAATGTCCCTTCAACTGAATTGGCCGAAGTGTATGTTAAATTGACACCGACTGCGAACCCGGATAAAGGCATTGAAAATGCGATTGTTAGTGTCCAAACCAACAAGGGGCAAATTCTACCTTCTTCTGGCCAAGTTCTGACTGATCTGCAAGGCGTTGGCTTACTGAAACTGCAACCGGGTGACTCAGGTGGTGCCGGTACGATTACAGCGAGTTACCTTGATGAGAGCGATACGAAAAACTTCTCTGTTGGTATTCAGGATCTGTTCTTAAGCTTAAGCAGTGAACTGGATTCCGGTGGTAATCGCGACAGTTTGGCCGCCGGTGACAGCTTTATTCTGACCGCGACGATTTTTACTGATGAGGCAGACCCGGATAATTCAATATACGGTCAGCCCGTCGATGTGGAGTTTACTTCGACCTGTGCTGATGAAGGGTTGGCAACCATAGATGGACAGGTGCGCTCTAAAGACGGTAAAGCATCTTCAACATATCGTGCTCAGGGTTGTAGCGGCAATGATACGATTGTGGTTACGGTGACTTCAGGCGGCGGTGTGAATGACCCGGAAAGCTATGTGTTTACGGTTGACGATGCGCCAGTACAAGCTATCCAGTTTATTGAAGCATCTAATGCCTTTATTGCATTACCGCCCGGCTTGGGTGCCACACCCACCACCTCAACGGTGAAATTTAAGCTACTGGATACGGATGACCGACCGTTAAAACAGAAGCAAATTGAGTTTAGACTGGCGGACTTGACCGGCTCTGCTGACCTTACCAACTACAAAGGCAGTACAGACAGTGAAGGATTTGCGCAGACAACCGTGCAATCCGGAGTTGTGCCTGGTGCCATCGTGGTTGAAGCCTGCTACATCTCTGATGAGGTTATTGCGTCTTATGCCACTACGAATGAGTATCCGACTTGCTGGCAATCTGTTATAGATCAATGTGCCGCAGACAATACTCACCCGAGATGCCCAGATGTGAACGATAACTTGACGCTGCGCTTGATCCCCGTTGCAGATCAGGTCAATGCTGTCTCTTCAGGTATCGTATTATCGTCGGGTGTACCAGATCAGAATAGCTTTGATATTGCTGCTGATAACCTAGTGTTAAACGCATTAAACTACGTAGGTGTGACGACCAATATTTCTGTTTATTTTGGTGACCAGTTCAACCAGTTAACCGGTGATAACCTGGTGGCAAGTGTCACAGCCGAAGCGGGCGTGGTCGGCAGTATTGATGGTACGGGCGGTTCTCCTTCATATCAGTGTGCGATTGTGGATGGCGTGTGTACCGTGCAATGGCGCAAGCAAGGTGAGTTCCCGTACAACGACACAGATACCTGGCGTAACACCATTGGCGATGTCTGTGATACATATGGTGGTCAACCTGTTCCCTGTATCAATGGTTTTCCATCTGTCTATCGTTATACCGATGCTGACGGTAATTTCTTGCAAGATCAAGATGGTAACGATATGACCGAGGTGGTAGATGGTGTTACGTTACCTGCTGAGTTGCCTGTGGTCAGAGGTGGACGGATCACTGTATTGGCCACTGCTAAAGGTCAGGAGAGCTTTATAGACAAGCAAAGCAGCGCAGATATTAGCAGAACGAACGGGATATTTGATGAAGGTGAGTTCTTCAGCGCGTTTGACTTACCGGAAGCCTTTGTAGATCACAACAAAAATGGCACATTTGATGCCATAGATTGTAATGATGCGGCTGAAGCACATAAATGTACGTTCAGGTTCAGTGATGGCGGTCACAATGAGACCTACCTGGATGGCAACAACGATCTGTCTTACACCAGTGAAGACAATAAATATAATGGCCTGTTATGTGGTGAACAAGCTTTGACAGGTGGCCATTGTACGCGTGATTTGGTTGATGTACGCCGAGATCTGGAGTTGATCATCGCAGGCGATGTACCTTACGCGCGCTTCGTCATCGCCAGCAACTTGATTGGCGGTGCCGCCTGTACGGGCACAATCAATGGTTTCAGTGGCCTGGAGCAGACGGAAGACGAGGATTACTGTGATTTGAATGTCGTTGATTTAACCATTGTTGAGTCAGCTGATGTTGAGATCTATTATTCAGATCTGTTCGGTAATGCATTTCCTACGGGAACTACTGTCAGTATCACAGCAGATAATGGGGAAATTTCGATTAGTGAAGTCAATACTATTGTCAGTGCCACTGATATCTACGGGATCAAAAAAGCCGTGGTGAAAGTCTCCCGGGAAACGGCCGCAAACAGTAAGACAACGGGTAATCTGACGATTACGTTTACCATTCCATCGCCGTTTGAAGGGCAAGATCCGACGATTGTATCAAAAAGTATGCAAATTATAGACGCGGGTTAATAGACTTAAAAAAGGGCCAAATCATTGGCCCTTTTCCTTTACCCCTTGAAATTCCTTTTATATCCGCTATATTCGCCCTTTCCATCAAGCAATCTATACGCCTGGGTAAATTAACAGCAACAATTGTTCATAAAATCACTGCTTGGCGAAAAGATCGAATGAAAAGCTTGTAACAATAGGTATTTGTGGATATACCTATATTTAATCGCGCCCAATGAAGGGCAACAACCAGACAGAAGTCAAATAGGCAGCTATGGGCAAATCGCTAGTAATCGTAGAGTCTCCCGCAAAGGCAAAAACTATCAATAAGTACCTGGGTAAAGACTACATTGTGAAATCCAGTGTCGGTCATATCCGTGATCTTCCTACCTCAGGCGCAGGCAAAACCAAAGGTCTGGCAACTAAATCTCCTGCTGAAGTGAGAAAAATGTCGCCAGAGGAAAAAGCTGAGTACAGAAAAAAGAAAGATTACGCGAACCTGGTTGCCCGGATGGGGATAGACCCGGAAAAGGGCTGGGAGCCGCACTATGAAGTGTTACCCGGCAAAGAAAAAGTGGTTCAGGAGCTGGCCAAGCTCGCAGAAAATGCCGACACCATCTATCTCGCAACCGATTTGGATAGAGAGGGAGAGGCCATTGCATGGCACCTGGAAGAAGTGATTGGTGCCGATGCAAGTAAATACAAACGTGTTGTATTTAACGAAATCACCAAAAATGCCATCACACAGGCGTTTGAGGCACCGGGTCAGCTAAACACGGACATGGTGTATGCGCAGCAGGCACGACGCTTTTTGGACCGCGTGGTGGGCTTTATGGTGTCACCTTTGCTATGGCAAAAAGTCGCGCGTGGATTGTCAGCGGGTCGTGTTCAGTCTGTGGCGGTACGCTTGCTGGTTGAACGTGAACGTGAAATCAAAGCCTTTATTCCGGAAGAGTTCTGGGATATTCACGCAGATACCGCACTGGCAGAGCAGGACGTTCGTTTTGCTGTGACTAAGTATCAGGGTGAAGCGTTTAAGCCGCTGAACGAAACGCAAGCCAACAAAGCCGTTACTGAACTGCAAAAAGCGCAGTATCAGGTTGTTAAGGTTGAAGAGAAACCCAGTAAGAGCCGCCCGAGTGCACCCTTTATAACGTCAACCATGCAACAGGCCGCCAGTACCCGATTGGGTTATGGTGTTAAAAAGACCATGATGCTGGCACAGCGTTTGTACGAAGCCGGTTACATTACCTATATGCGTACTGACTCAACCAACTTATCGAATGATGCGGTTGAAATGGCACGTGGCTATATTCAGGATAACTTTGGCGATAAGTACTTGCCGGGTGCCCCCATTAAATACAGTGCGAAAGACAATGCACAGGAAGCGCACGAAGCAATTCGTCCTTCAGATGTGAACATCCTTTCTGGCCATGTTGAGGGCGTAGATGCCGACGCTAAGAAGCTCTATGAGCTTATCTGGCGTCAGTTTGTGGCATGTCAAATGACACCAGCAGAGTATGACCTGACCAATATCACCGTAGGTGCAGGCGATTACACACTTAAGGCACGTGGCCGTGTGTTACGTTTTGACGGTTGGACACGCGTTCAGCCAGCAGTCCGTAAGAAAAATGAAGAAGAGCAGGCGTTACCCGCTGTGGCAGTGGGTGACATCGTTCAGTTGCAGGCACTTGATCCGAAGCAGCACTTTACCAAGCCACCGGCGCGTTTCAGCGAAGCAAGTCTGGTTAAAGAGCTCGAAAAGCGTGGCATTGGTCGTCCTTCAACGTATGCGTCGATTATTTCGACCATTCAGGACCGTGGCTATGTGCGGGTAGAAAACCGCCGCTTTTATGCCGAGAAAATGGGCGAAATAGTTACTGACCGCTTGATCGAAAACTTCGATGAGCTGATGGACTTTGACTTTACGGCCAAAATGGAAAACCGCCTGGATGAAATCGCAGAAGGCGATCGAGTCTGGACTCAGGTACTTGATAAGTTTTACGCTGATTTCTCTAACCAGCTCGATCTGGCTGGTAAAGAAGAAGCGGAAGGTGGTATGCGCCAGAATGTGATGGTTGAGACTGACATTGACTGTCCAACCTGTGGTCGTAAGATGGGGATCCGCACAGCGTCCACTGGGGTATTCCTGGGCTGTACAGGCTACAACTTGCCACCAAAAGAGCGCTGTACCACCACGATGAACCTGATCCCCGGAGATGAAGCGGTTGATGCTGATGTTGAAGACGCAGAAACTGAAAGCCTGAGACAGATGAAACGTTGTCCTATCTGTGAAACCGCGATGGATTCCTATCTGATAGATGAAAAGCGCAAGTTGCATGTGTGTGGTAACAACCCGGGTTGTAGTGGTTACGTCATTGAAGAAGGCAGCTTTAAAATCAAAGGCTATGATGGCCCGGTGATTGAATGTGATAAGTGTGGCTCAGATATGCAGCTTAAGTCTGGTCGTTTCGGCAAGTACTTTGATTGTACCAGTGATGACTGTAAGAACACGCGTAAACTACTTAAAAGCGGTGAGCCTGCGCCACCAAAAGAAGATCCGGTACACTTACCAGAGCTACCCTGTGAGAAATCTGAAGCTTATTTTGTGCTGCGTGACGGTGCATCTGGTATCTTCCTGGCGGCACATACATTCCCGAAATCCAGGGAAACCCGTGCACCAAAAGTGGCCGAGCTAAAGCGTTTCAGAGATCGGATCTCGCCTAAGTTCTATTATCTGGCGGATGCGCCGGAGCAGGACAATGATGGTAACCTGGCCGTTGTCAGATATTCACGTAAAACTAAAACACAGTACGTGATGACTGAAGTGGAAGGCAAAGCCACAGGCTGGAAAGCGACTTATGCGAACGGCAAGTGGGTCGAAGAAGAGAAAAAGCGCAAGAGCGCCAAATCTTAATGAGTCTGCTTGGGTGACAAGCAAGAGATAACAAAAAAGGCCAGCTTTGCTGGCCTTTTTACTGTTTGAGGATCAGATGTCAACTTCAGTCACGGTCAGATAGCCACTGGCAGTTAGCTCTTCGTTAACACACTGCAAAACGTACTGGCGTAGCGCATCGGTTGCCACTTCGTCATCCTGAGCCCATTCAACACACATTTGTGTCAGTTCGGCTATCAGGCTGGCTGGTGCGCTTTGTTGTTGCACATCATCAGCTACAGCGGAGATTGAAGTTAAAGTTGCGGCTAAAACGAAGCTCGCCAGCGCTGAAAATAGTTTCATTGATGTTTCCTTTTGTGTTTAGTGTCACGTTTCGTCACAGTGAGTTTTTAAATCAAAAGACAAAAAAAGAACAACGAAATAAATCACTCCTGAAGATAAGTGAATGTGATTTTGCAACAAATCGAGTGTTTATGATTAGGGAACTGCTGTTCTAACAGTGATATACTTCAACGACTTGACGTATCTATGGCCTTTTTTTAGGGCGATTAAGGACGGAATAATGACCAATTATCGCGGACGAATCCGCACACTGTTCAGGCACAGTCTTATTGCTTTAGGTCTGCTTGGTGCTCCTGGTAGTTACGCGACTGCGTTGGAAACAGCCAATCTGACACCTTGTTATACTAAGGGTCTGGCAGACAGGTTAATGTGTGGCAGCGTTGAACAACCTCTTTCAGAACAGGGTAACGATGAAAAAATCAGGATTCATTTTGCGGTGATCCCGGCCATCAAGCAGGTGCATCCATCGGAAGCCATCCTGGCATTTGCAGGAGGCCCGGGCCAGTCGGCCATTGAGGTTGCAGCCGTATTTGCCCGGATCTTACGATATGCTCGCGAAGATCGCGATATCATCCTGGTGGATCAACGGGGCACGGGAAAGTCCACCTTGTTGCAATGTGATATGGACCCACTTGAGGCACAGTTTGCCTTCAATGATGATGCTTTGCCTATTTTTGAATATAGCCGTGACGAAACCCAAAAGTGTAAAACGAAACTCAATACGGATCTGAGCAATTTTACGACGGTTGCCGCAGCCAGTGATTTTGAAGCGGTGAGACTGGCACTGGGATATCAAAAGCTGCACCTGTTTGGCGCTTCTTATGGGACACGTATTGCGCAGGAATATATGCGCCGCTATCCGCAAGCAGTGGCTAGTGCGACGTTGGACGGGGTAGTGCCTATGCAGCAAAGTCTGGTTGCCATAGGTGAAGCCATTGATAAGTCATTGCAGGCAATTTTTATCGATTGTGCTGAAAAAGCAGATTGCCGTCAGCAGTATCCCAAGCTGGACCAACAGTATCAAACTTTGATAACTCAGTTAGGAGCGCAACCGGCAATCGTTCAGATCCCACATCCCAGAACACATCGACCCATCCCGCTGGTTTTGACACAGAGTAAAGTACGCTCGGCCGTTCGCATGGCGCTTTACAGTCATACTACGCGCGCTCTGGTACCGTTGGCTATCAGCGAAGCTAGCAGAGAAAACTATTTGCCATTGGTGGGCCTGATGGGCAGTGATTCGGCGTTTGGTTCGTTGGCTATGGGTATGCACAGTGCCATTGTGTGCGGTGAGGACTGGCCTGTGCTGACACCTCAAGAACGAGCGCGGTTTTCAGCGACCTATTTCGGTCGCATGATGATAGAGTCGCTCGATGCAAGCTGTCCTGTTTGGCAGGTTGATGCCGTAGACAAAACCTTCTATCAACCATTAACGACTAGTATACCAACGCTATTGTTATCTGGCGGGTTAGATCCCGCAACACCACCTGAGTGGGCAGAGCTGGCGATGGAAAATATGGCTAATGCGCGTCATCTGATTGCCGAAGAAGCAACACATGGTGTGGCTGCACAAAGCTGTGCTGACAAACTGGTCGCTGAATTTATTGATCATGGTGAACTAAAGAGACTGGATGCCAGTTGTTTGAGTAAAACAGCAGTGAAACGGTATTTTATGAATCCCAATGGTCCAGTATTAGTTAAAGAGGAGCCGTAATATGATCACTGTGCATAATCTACAGAAACAAATCGCGTCGGTGAATGCGCTGGACGGACTGAGTTTCAGTGCAGAGAATGGCCAGATCACTGGGTTGCTTGGCCCCAATGGTGCAGGCAAAACAACCTGTCTGAGGACAGTGTTTGGATTATTACAGGCAGATCAGGGATACGCAGAAATAGACGGGATTAAAGTTCATGAGGATCCCATGGCAGCCAAGCAGCAGCTTGGTTTGTTTCCGGACCCGTGTGGTTTGTATGAACGCTTGACACCCAGAGAGTATATTCAGTTTTATGCCGAGCTGAGCGGGATGGCCAAATCACAGGCCATATCGGCCACGCAACGCGTGATTGAGCAGTTGCAAATGATGGACATTGCTGACAGGCGCTGTCAGGGCTTTTCCCAGGGCCAGCGAATGAAAACGGCACTTGCGCAGGCAATCGTTCATCAGCCACGCAACATCATTCTTGATGAACCAACACGCGGTCTGGATGTTATGAGTACCCGTGTACTCAGAGAGTTATTATTGATGCTCAAGGCGCAGGGACATTGCGTGTTGTTCTCCAGCCATGTGATGCAGGAGGTGGCAGCCCTGTGTGATCATGTGGTGGTCATGGCAAAAGGCAAAGTGGTTGCGCAAGGCACACCTACGCAGTTGTGTGAACAAACGGCCAAATCGAGCCTGGAAGAGGCTTTTATTGCTCTGATCGGCAGTGACGAGGGGATAGCGGCATGATGAAGCAAGTCAATATCCTGTTCAAGAAAGAGCTACTTGATGCGTATCGCGATAAACGTTCGGTCATGGCCGGGCTTTATTATGCGTTTGGCGCGCCGATCGTGATGTGTTTGCTGTTTTCAATACTGTTACAACAAATGGCTTCACCTGAAGCACTTAAGATCACCATTTCTGGTGCTGAACGTGCACCTAATCTCGTGCAGTATCTTGACAGTGTCGACATAAGCCACAGTGATGAAGCCGATACAAAACCTATCCACCTGGAGATTGATGATGCATATCAACAGGATATGGCGACAGGTCGCAGTGCAACAGTGGTGATTGTTGCTGATAAGTCTGATAGCAAGCTGATAAAGTCGGTCCGGCGACTGGAAACGGCATTGCTAAGGTATAACAGCGAAGTCGCGGGATTACGTTTGGTGGCTAGGGGGATTGATCCTGGTTTGATGCGTGCCCTGGATGTACAAACGCAGGATCAGGCCACGCCAGATGCCAAAGGCGGTTTGTTTCTGGGAATTGTCACTTTGTCTATTATCATTGCGGTTTTTTATTCGGCGATGAACTTAGGCATAGATACCAGTGCAGGCGAGCGTGAACGTAATTCACTGGCACTATTGCTCAGTCATCCGCTCAGCAGTATGCAGATTGTGCTGGCCAAAGTTGCCGCGATTGCGACTTTTTCGGTTCTGGGTCTGGCCCTGGTGCTGATCGTATCAAAGTTTGCTTATGCCATGGTGGCCTGGGAGCAGCTGGGATTTAGTATTACCCTGGATCAGCGCTTCATGGTGGTTAGCCTGATCATCGGTATTCCAATCGCACTCATGTCTGCCAGTATGCTTATCTTCGTCTCTTTTATGGCAAAGTCGTTTAAAGAGGCACAGTCCTACGTCACTATGGTACTGATGGTACCAGTGGGCCTGAGTATGATGACCAGCTACGATATCGCCACGGAGACAATTCAATGGTTGCCGATTGCTGCACAGCAGTACGCGATGATTGAACTGATCAAAGGTAACGCCTTACCATTGGCACCGCTGGCAGTGGCGTCGGCGTCTACTTTGGCATTGTTTGGGCTGTTCACTTACCTGAGTAGCAGAATGCTGAAAAGTGAAAAAGTGGTGTTCGGTTTATAAATACAGCAACACTTTATCTCCTATCAAGCCGGCAGACCTTAGCCGGCTTGATAGAAGAATAAAAAGACGGGCAGGCAGATAAGCAGTCCGACAAAAAAGAGTTTGAAAAAGCCGTCTCTGTTCTCGGTCAGATCAGCCAAGCCGATACTGTCTTGCCCATTCCGCTCAAAAGGCCTGAAGTGCCTGTATATCTTCATAGTGAGCAAACCAACAATAAATGGCAGTACAACTACCGCCACGATTAATATCACCAAATACCAAGCTTCCGGTACCGTATTTCTCATTGTCTAAGCAACCTGATTAAAATAGGTACATTAGCAAAGAATCTCCTGGCCATAAAGCACTTCCACGTAATGGGTCGTAATGGCAAAAAAGTCAATTTTCGACTCTACTCTGATTGGGTGCTATTTGGCACCTACAACCACAGAGCAAAGCAAGTTACGCGTTAAGGAGCACAAACATGTCACATGTTACAATTAAAAGGGTCATGGGGTTTGGAGGGGAAACGCTGGCTGAGTATCGGGCTCAGCAGATGAAAGAGCCGCGCTGGCAATATGTTACTCAAGGTGTGTCCGATGCTGATTTGGATAACAACTTTGAGTTTTTAAACGGGGCAGTGCTTGACCGTAAAGTAGGCACACACCTATTGCAAACTACGACCGGATTGTTTGGCCCAATTCGGACAGGCACAATTGTTCACCTTGATCCAAATGCAGCGAACCAAGTGATTCAAAGCGACAGGGCACCACTTAACCCAGAGGGGGATCTCATCACGCGTCTTAACCAGCTTCACGATGTGCGCACCGGTAAGCCGCCAGGGGCCGACAATGCGTTGGCGGTAAGTGGTTTTTGGACTGCTGCGACGGACGGTGCGGGGATCGCTGGCCTGGACGGCGCCTCTAACGTGTTTGGTAGTACAGGCCAGCTTATACTCAACTCTGAATGTGCCGGCGAGCCGGTATCGCTTACATTTCCATTGTTGCGATTTGGCTCAACTGAACAAGAGCAATGCAATTACCTTGAGACGCTCGCTTACTATGGTGGAACGTTACTTCAGCCGGGCGAGCAGTTTGACTTAGGCTTCACGCAGGATTTGTGGGGCATTCAGTACGATCAGAAACTACCTGAGTATGTGACAGAGTATGAGTTTAGCCCAACTAAAGGTGGAGGCTTGTTTGTCGAGCATCATCCTTTCCCCCATATCTGGCTTCCGGCGACAGGCATCGACCCGGCCTTTAAAGAACCGACAGTTTCCAGAATATTGCTAGGTCGCAGGCTCAATTGCAGTCACGAAGATGGCTATTATCGCACCGTCACCAATGAGCAATACCACTTCACTGTGTTTGAGGTACCAAACGATGGGAGTGCGCTCGCTATTCGTCCTCAGTGCATCCACAACGATAGTTTCACGAAAGGGGCGCAAACCGTGTTCCTGGGTAATACCGCGGCGAATACTGTGGCACTGCGCCAGAGCATGCCCGTGACAGAGATGGTGGTGGGCAACACGCCTGTGTCTGGTCTGTCAGATTAACTGCCATATGTCGTACAGTACGAGGCCTGTTCTGGGCCCGTACTCCTTCCTGAAGTTAGTTTCTATTTAATGATCCTTCAACACACGCTAAATAAACTTGAATATTTTTAATGATAAAACTCATCCAATTATTGCATTTCTACCAATTTATAGACTAAACCAGAATAATGATGAAAATCATTCAATACATTTGGTGTTGCTCAAGCCTTTGCTTTATAAGATATTTTGTTCACTGTTAAGGTTGTTATACTATCGCTTATAAGGCGAATATTAACCTAAATCTTACTAGTCGCTGTCTGTTTCACTGGCAGTCAATTTCAAGAGAGGGAGACGTACATGAACAAAGATACCATTATTATCGGTGCAGGATTTACCGGCTTAGCGGCGGCAGCCGAGCTACAGAAAAACCAGCAAGATTTTGCGATTCTCGAGGCAAGTAATCGGCTCGGCGGGCGAAACTTCAGTTTTAAAATCACGCAGCACCTTGATACTCCCGGCGTGGAATATGAACACGGCTCTCAATATATCGGCGAGTCGCAGGAGCCTTTATGGTCTGTGGTTAAAGGGGAACCGTTTTATACCTGGCTGAAAACACACTATCCTGATTATGTACATCCGGATACTCCGGACACAGAGTACAATGAGGATACGTTACCTCCCTATATTGTAGACAACTTTGCTGAGAGACTTGATTTTCCAGAGCAAGTGTTAATTCTCAGAGATGAGAACAACGAGCCAAAGCGGTTTCCGTTCAATAAGTTCCAGACGCCATATTGTATTACCGGGTTACCCAGCGGTATCGGCAAACGCAGTGTTGCCGCGATAGGCCTGGTGTCACTTGATATCCTGTATATTGAATCATGTATCAACGTGGACCAGCCCTGGGCGTCAGACTTCAAGGGGTTATATACTGCTAAACAATTAGACTCCATTACACTCGAGCAATGGCTGCATGAAAAACCACGCCGTGGTTATATGACACCAACGGCGCTTGATTCCATAACCATCGCGGCTCAGGCCCTGCTATCAGTTAATCCAAGCGAAATATCAGCGTTATATTTCTTCTGGTATTGTGCGTGTAACGGCGGATTTTTCAATGAAGTCAACGATGCGAAAAACGGCCCCCAGCAATACTGGTTGCGATGTGGATTCGGAAAAGTCCTGGAATTTATGAGCAAAGATTTCAAGGATAGCATTCACTATGAGCAGGTGATTGAATCTGTTTCGGTGGATGAGCAGGCTGAATTTCCGGTTTGTTTGACCCTGTCTGATGGAGTCGTCCATCGCGCGAAAAAGCTTATTGTGGCTGTATCACCTCATACAGCAAACAAAATTCAGTGGCCAGCAGATTTAGACGAGTCCTACAAAGTACTCATGAATCAAAAGATGGGCAGAACTTTGAAGGCACAAGTATTCTATGAGACCAGTTGGTGGAATGACATAGATGGTACCGGGTGGCAGGGCTACTCAGGTGGTGCGTCATATCCGGTTTTGTGGACCATGGACAATACAGCCTGTGATGCGAATGGTCAGCCAAGACCTTGTTTAATGACCTTTACCATTGGCGATCAAATTACTGAGTTGGAAGCGTCTATCGCTAAATCTGGCAGTGACCCGGACGAGGCGTTAAAGCGCTTTTTGACTAAACACATTAGTTATCTGTTCACCGGTAAATATGATTATGAACCCGCAATGGAACCTATTGCCATCACGGCTAATCTGTGGGCCAAACAAACAGACAAAAGTGGTTTTGAAAAAGGCGCATTTATAGGAGGCGGACCAAATACGGTATTCGCGCCTGGCGTCCTGACTGAGCCTGTGCAAGATGGCAAGTCGGCGATGGCTTTTGCAAATACGCCATGGCGAGACCTTATCTATTTTACCTCCTCTGAGGTGGCACGTAACCTGCACCCAGAAACGCCGAATGCTATGGCGTTTATAAACCCTAAAGACGTTGATAAAGACTCGAAAGGGAAGTCTGAAAAGGCAGATAATCAGAGTCCGAATACGACTCTCGCTTTTGCGTCCAGCCAGCCTGAAAAAGCTGGGATAGTACCCATTTCACAGTACTCAGATAATCGACTCGACCTGGGTTATATGAACGGTGGCTTGTATGCAGGCCAATATGCGGCACAGCAGCGGATCCAGGGCGCCGGGTTTGAAGTACCAAAGCCTGATCCTATGTCTTCTTACAGCAAAAGCTGGAATGAAGTGAAAACACTCGCTTACGTATTTGTCCGAGGTATTGAGGCGTTCTTAGAGTTGGGGACTGCTTTGCATGTCATTTCCGACAGCCAGATTGACAGTTTGATATCAGCCATACTCGGTGATGAAACCAGGCAATGTGAGCTCAAGGGCGGCATTGGCACCCAGCTGAAGTTACGGGCAGCACAGTTGTTTAACAGCAATGATGAGATAGCTGTTGATGTGCTGGCTGAAGTGGCTCGCGTATCGCCGCAGGCGTATCAGGCTATTCTGGATGGATTCACCAGCGACGATCCGCGCCAGGTTGATTTCCTGAAGCGTTTATTTGGACAAAACCGCGAGTCGTAACCTTGTCAGTGTTTTCCAAACAAACAGTAAACTACCCATCCCGTATTGGCGATTATGTCATTCGAGGCATATTAGGCCGCGGCGGGATGGGGGTGGTATATGAAGCCTGGGATGAGGCAAACAATCGATTCGTTGCCTTGAAAACCATCCAGGGCACTGAGCCTGTGTCGCTTTATCGGTTCAAGCTGGAGTATCGACAAGTCGCGCAGATAGCACATCCAAACTTAGTGAGTCTGTTTGGCCTCACCTTTATAGAAGGGGCGTGTTATATCGTTATGGAGCTTATCAGAGGCTCCTTGCTCAGCCATTTTGTCGCGCAAAGTCACAGCGATACTATGCTTGACACCATAGTGGCCACGCGTACTTTGTCTGCGACTGACTCACCAATACCCAGTGCACCTGCGAGACAGGACTATATTGCGCCACTCAGGCTCGATGTGTTGAGTCTTGCCCATCAACTTGCCAGAGCTATATGTGCCTTGCATGGTGGGGGTGTACTGCACTTAGATATTAAGCCAAACAACATTATTCTCACCTCAGGTGGTGAGCTGAAACTGCTTGATTTCGGTGTTTCCCAGTTGAAAACCGCGCAACGGGGCCACACACCGCTGCAACAGTTGGGGACGCCAAAGTACATGGCACCTGAGTGTTTATCAGAGCAAGTACAGACAGCGGCAAGTGACTGGTATAGCTTTGCGGTGGTGATACTTGAACTGGTGACAGGGCGGAGCGCCAAAGAGCTGGTTATCTTACCAGATGACAAAGGAATGTTTGAGAAGCAGGTTTCTACGATCCTGCATCAACACCTGCATAAGGCGTTGATTGCTATCCTCGCCAGAGCTTTATCACCCGATCCGCACGACCGACCGACAGGAAAAGAGGTACTGGCGGCGTTTGATGCCAATGATGCCTTTTTAGCAACGACGGATGTATCCGATGAGACCAGAGTTTTTGTAGGCCGTGAAAAAGACCTGGAGATGCTGAATGAGGCGTTTTGTACACACACCGGAGGGCAGCACCAGCTAATATGCGTGGAGGGATCTCCAGGTATAGGAAAAACGAGCCTGGTAGAGCAGTTTCTAAGTTCATTAGACAACGTTGTGGTATTGCGAGGGCGATGTCATGAGCGAGAAACAGTGCCATTCAAAGCGTTGGACATGTTGATTGATGATTTTGCGCAATACCTGAGTGCAGTCCCTCCTCAGATACGGTGCAGATATATTGTCGATGGTTTTCAGTATTTGGCGATTTTATTTCCTGTGCTGCGTGGATTTGTTTCGCATGGAAAGTGCGATCCCAATATGGATGCGATGCATTGTCGTGCGCTGGCAATGAAAGCACTGGCAAATAGCTTGTCCTTGTTGGTGAATAAGCAGCAAGTCATTTTGTTCCTGGATGATATTCAATGGGGTGATGAAGATAGTGCACAATTGCTGGTCAGCTTTTTAGAGTATTTACCTGAAAAGTGTCCGTTTATTATTCTGAGTAAGCGTACCGAAGTTTCAGAAGAGAATCGATTTGCTGCTGTGCTCGAACGGTTTCAGCACGCACCAGACTGCCCTGTCACATTCGAGAGCATCACGGTAAATCCACTAACACCAATCCAAAGTACTGAAATGCTGGAGGCTTTACTTGAGGATAGTCAGGCTGCTAAGTCTGACAGTGCGCATGATATTGTGCGAATCAGTAGAGGTGTCCCTTTTTTAATGGAGCAGTTACTTCATTTTGGCCTGCAATCTGACATGGATGAGATAGATGGCCATGCGATCATACAGCTGCGACTCAATGAGTTGTCTCCCGAGTCGAGAGAAATCCTAAGTTTCGTTGCCATTGCGGGCCAACCTGTAAAGGCAGATACGATCCTCTCCATTGTAGGTGATATCCATATTGATGATTTTACCTTTACCTGTTTGCGCGCTCAGCGACTTTTAGTCGTGCAAGCTGGAGGCCATGTACAGTGCTTCCACGATCAAATTCGAGAATCAATATTGTCGATCGAGTGTAGTGCGCTTTTGAGGGTCAGAGCAGGCAAATTGGCTGCGGCATTAGCTGAAGATTGTAAATCGGATAATGCGTTTTTGGGACAACTGTTTTACCAGTCTGGCCAAACACAACGCGCTATTGATTGCATGATACATGCTGCCGACGAAGCTGAACTGGCGTTGGCTTTTGGTCGGGAGGCAGACATCTGTCATCAGGTGATTTCCTGGTTGCCAGATAGCAGGCAGGCAGAAGCGTATGGGTTAACTGAGCGAAGAGCCATCGCTTTATCCAGGGGCGGCTATGGGGTTCAGGCTGCAGAACTTTTTGCTGAACTGGCAAAAACAGACGGTCTCTGCGACTCAGAACGGGCCCGATTAAATGGCATGGCCGCCAGTCAGTTTATGTATGGTGGTCACATTGAAAAGGGTGAAGATCTCTTCAAACCGCTATTAAAAAAATGGCGATTACCTTATCCGGGTTCGACAAAAACAGCGATGCTTCGGATAATCTGGAGTATCGTGGTACTTGAAGTTAGGCGCAGGTGGCTTAAAAAGGAGAAATTAAGCGCTGAAGTCTCAGATCCGAAAATAGAGCTGGTCTTTTCTGTGGCGAACTCTTTAAGCAACTGGGATCCTATCAGGGGATTGTACTTTTCATTACTGAGCTTGCGTTTGGCCATTAATAAAAAGGATTTGAAACGGACGGTTCAAGGGTTAAATATCTACGCATTTGCCCTGTCTTATGGCGGTACGGCAAGACATAAGAAGATTAGCTCGCGGATTTTCGAGCAGGCCAGTCAGTTGGGAGAGAGCCTCACAGAACCCGAGTATAAAATGCACCGAACTCTCCTAGAGGGAGTGTCTCTTTCAATCCAGAGTGAATACCAGGCAAGTATCGAAATGATAATGCATGCCGAGGAGCAGTTTTCTACCAAAATTTTCGATGCGCAGAACAACGCTGTGATAGCGCGAACAACGGCGACACATATTTTTTGGTTAATGGGTCGTGTACACAAGATCGGTGAGTTGGTGCCACAATGGATCCTGGATGCAAAATCTCGGGGAGACCATTTCTCTTTGGTTGAGCTGAATATGTTTATGGGTGTTTATCATGCCGCTAATGGTGAGATGGAGCAAGGCAGGGGCATTATCAATGACGCGATAGCGTCATGGCCGCTTGCCGAGTTTACCTATCAGCATTGGGTTGCATCGAAAGCCTTAATTCAAATTGGTCTGATGACGGGGAACATCGAGGATACTTGGGTGAAATTGCGTGAAGATCTTCGTCAGGCAAAGCGTGCCGGCTTATTTGGCTCGATTTCTGTCAGGACGGACTACTTGTTCTTGCATGGCAGAGTGGCACTTGCTCGCGCACAACACGACCCGTCGATGGCATCCAAAATGCTTAAAGTTGCAGAACGGGATGCAAAGGGCCTGCTGAAAGAGATAGCACATTCAGCAAGAGGATATGGATACTGTTTACGTGCCGGGATTGCACGGATCAAAGGAGCGGAAAAAGCGTCTCTTGATGCGCTGGCCAGTGCAGAAAACCATTTTGCGAAAGCGCAAATGGAGCTACATCAGTTAATGATGAAACGCTGTGCGGTACAGAAACTGAGTAATAAGCGGACTATTGAGATAAATGAATATATTTCTGGTTTGGGTATAAAAGATCCCGCGCTATATCAGCGGATATTTTATCCAGAGTAGACGTTTGAATTTTTCAACAGTTTGGTTTTTTCTTTGCGAAGCGGCTCACATAGATGGGCCGCTTTTTATTGGGGATTGCATACCGGTGTTACCGAACAAACGCTGATAACAACGTCTTGCATACTCATCTGTCATGCCGGAAAGATAGTCGGCCAGTACACGCATTTGCGCTCTTTCATCGGAGGCTTGAGTGAAATGCGCCTGGGTTGTATAGGGCAGTAATCGCAACGGATCGCTCTGGAATGCACCAAATAAATCAATCAACATGTTTTGGCCGCTGAATTCAATTTGTTGCATTTTGGGGTCGCGTATAAGGCGAGAAAACACAAAGTGTTTGAGTACTCCCAGAATAGCTTCAAATTCGTCTGAGAGCTTCACGGTATGACGCAACAGCGGATCGCTGAATTCAGTATCCTGAATAGTCAGTTCGCAGTTGACGATAAACAAATTCACCAGCTCGCCAATCACATCTTTGCGTAGCGATTCATCGTGCGAGAATAGTCGTTCACTGATGCTGTCGAGATGCTCATCCAGCCATGGGGAATTGATTTTTTGCAACTCAGGCAGGGCGTATCGTTGCCACTCTCGCTCGCTCAGGGTCTCGGTGGCAATTGCATCTTCCAGATCATGCACCGCATAGGCGAAATCATCGGCGTATTCCATGATGGCGCTATCGAGCGATTTGAAGCGAGTCTTGGCTTTAAATTCATTGACTGGTACATGGCTTTGCAGCAAAGTTCGATCGTCTTCATTGAAGGGTAAGAGGATCCAATCCAGTACGTCTTTGTCACACTGATAAATGCCTTTGGCTGGTAGCCATTGTTGGGTATAGATAAAGCGTTGACTGGGATCGGGCTGTGGCATGCTAAGACATAGCTCATCGATCACTGCCGGATATTTTATAAACCCGAGTAAAGTTCGGCGGGTCAGATTCATACCATACCCTTTGGAGTAGGGCTCTAATTTAGTCACAATCCGTAGAGTTTGTGCATTGCCTTCAAAGCCGCCATGATCGCGCAATAGATAATTCAGCGCGATTTCTCCGCCGTGACCAAAAGGTGGGTGGCCAATATCATGTGCAAGGCAGATGGTTTCCATCAGGCTGGAGGAGGGAAGCCAGGCAAACTCGGGGTGCTGATTTCTGAGATGGCGAAGCAACCCTGTACCTATCTGAGAGACTTCGAGTGAGTGAGTCAGGCGGGTGCGGTAAAAGTCATTGACGCCGATACTCATAATCTGTGTTTTTGACTGCAGGCGCCTGAATGCCGCGGCATGAATGATCCGGGAGCGATCTGTCTGCCAGGCTGAGCGGTTGTCATTAGGGCGGTATTTTTTCTGATCCAGCTGTCTTTGTTGCCAGGGTGACTGACTCATAAGTGTCCTTTATTCAATGCGCTACTGTGCTCAGTATATCCACTGAACATGTCGGGATAAAAGAAAAAGTAATCAAAGCACTAGGTGAGTTTGTGTCCACCAGGTAGTGGTGGCCACGATAAAATGCAGAAATTCGCGTTTAGTGGTAAATTTTGGTATCATTGTTCGCTAATTTGAAAATGAAAGAGCAAAGTACAGCAGGGATATTCTGTTAGGGATTTTCAGAAAACCTGCGTAGTCATGCCTATATCATAGTGTTTTTTCGACACTTTGAGTTGGTAGTTGGTACTAGTGTGAGGAGAATCATGCGTTTACTAGTGAAGTTTATTATTGCCGCGATTTCAATATTCGCGATTTTGTATCCATTTATTGTCAAACCCCCAGCCCCCCCACAGCCTGAGCCCGAGCCGGAAGTCGTTGTGACTGAGCCGCAGGTTAAGGAAGTGGAACAGCCATTACATTCGGTGAAGCTACCAGAGTTTGGGAAAATCCGTGATATTGCCACCAAGAAGAAACAGTTCTTCGATTTTATTAAGCCTCATGTTGAAGCGGAGAATGAGCTGATCTTGCAACAACGTGCAAGCATAGAAATTGCGTTGATGATGCTGCAGTTTGAAGAGCCGCTCAGTGACATTCAGCAGCAAAGGATTGATCAGGTGTTTGAACTCTACAGAATAGAAGATGACACCATTTCCATAGAGAACCTTAAACGGGCGTTAACGCGGGTGGATATTATCCCTAAAGAGCTGGCGCTAATGCAGGCGGCTAATGAGTCTGCCTGGGGCACGTCACGATTTGCACGTATTGGGCTAAACTTTTTTGGTCAGTGGTGTTATCGAAAAGGGTGCGGCATGATCCCAAAACGCCGTAGTGACGAAGCCGTACACGAAGTGGCTGCGTTCCAGTCGGTTCGGGCATCGGTCAAATCTTATTTCAGAAATATCAATACGCACGATGCGTATAAGGAACTGAGGGCCACTCGTGCTCAGCTACGCGAGCAAAAAAAGCCGATAGAAGCAACGGCATTGACCGCAGGACTCTTGTCATATTCAGAGCGGGGCGTGCATTATATTGAAGAACTTAACGATATGATAAGACACAACAAGGCTTATTTTGATGAAGAGTAATTTACTGGCACTGCTGCTGGGACTGGCAAGTGTTGCCACTGACGTACAGGCACAAGAAGAGTTTGTGGTTTCGTATGACGGGTTTTATGACCGCCTCAAGGTGATTGAAAAGGGTGAGTTTGAATTTGCCCGGGTAAATTTTTATCTGGTAGACATTGCGACTTTGGCCCCGTGCGGGATTAAGTCAGGAAAAATTGTCACTGAAACCAGTGAACAGCCGCTCAACTATACGCAAGAAGCACAATTGTTGCTGCCCTTTAGTGAAAAACTCGATAAAGATAAAGCGGTTATTGTTGTTGAACCATTGGATCCACAACATGACTGTCAGATTAAATTTCAGATTGAGTCCGCGTACTTCACGAATACGCATCTGACCAAGCAGCGCTTATATCAGTTGCATCATGAGTTTGACGAGCTACTGTCTGACTTGTCAGGCTTTTTTGTCAGCAAGCTAATGGGCTTTTTGTTACCTGAGCAACAGGGGGTGAAGGTAACATTTGCCAGTGAGCCAAACTTGTCGGCACCCGGCGTGACCTGTGAAAAGCAGGTTTGTCAGTTCAAGGTAACCGATGACTGGGAAAATGATACTGCGCGCTTTAACACGCTAAGTGAAGTCGTGACGGTGACTCCCTGGATTGAAAAGTAGCTTGTCGGTTATCTGAATCGTTAGTCGAAATGGCACTTATACAAAAAAGGCTTCGCACTGCGAAGCCTTTTTCTTTCTCAGCCTGCTGTTTAGCGCAGCGCCTGAATACGTTGCTCCAGTGGTGGGTGAGAAGCAAACATCTCCGACAAACTCTTACCTGAGGCGATACCAAAGGCCATCATAGAACCTTCAAGTTGTGACTCATGGTTGTTGCGCAAACGTTCCAGTGCCGCACGCATTTTGTGTGCGCCGACCAGTTCTGCCGCGCCTTTGTCAGCAGCAAACTCTCGCTGACGGCTGAAGTAGGCAACGATCACTGATGCCAAAATACCGAACAGGATCTGGAAAATCATATCAAAAATGATGTAAGTCCAGCTTACGCCATTGTTTTCCTCGTCGCCATTGAGAAAGCCATCCACTAAGTTCGCCAGCACTTTGGCGATGAAAATCACAAAGGTATTCACGACACCCTGGATTAGGGTCAGCGTGACCATATCACCGTTAGCAACGTGGCATACTTCATGAGCCAGCACTGCTTCAGCTTCATCCTGAGTCATGTTGTGAAGTAGTCCAGTACTAACCGCTACCAGACTGTTGTTTTTACTAGGACCTGTTGCGAACGCATTGATTTCAGGGCTGTCGTAAATGGCAACTTCAGGCATTGCAATACCTGCTTGCTTTGCCTGATTGGCAACGGTTTGCACCAGCCAGTGCTCACTTTCATTGCGCGGTTGCTCAATGACGTAGGCACCCGTTGATTTTTTGGCAATCCATTTCGACATAAACAGCGAAATGAAGGCGCCACCAAAACCGAATACACCGGCAATAAGTAACATACCGCCGTAACTGCGGTTAGACAGACCTAACGCAGACATGACGATAGACAGGACAATCCCCAGCACTAGCATGACTGCCAGGTTGGTGATCAAAAATAGCACGATTCGTTTCATCTTAACCTCAAGCTTATACTCAACTCATTGTGTGCAGCCCACTTAAACCGGGATTAGTTTTGACAGGTGGACTGTTTATACTTGCTTACTTTTACCTACAGCGCCCTGTGGGATCCATTTCCTTCAACAAGACGGTTTATCATAGATTTAGTTGCAGTATGGTCAGCTTCCAAAGCACCTTGTGTATATGATGGCATACCCCCAGTATTACAAGTCACACTTTAAAAAATTCGTGTGACAGAATTTACGTGATGCGCAATGAACTGCCTTGCGTTCAATCAGGCAATTACCCACAATAATGATTATTAGCGTCACAAAAAAGTCATTATGCAAATCGAGCACTTTGAGATCATGCAGTTTTTGTCTGCACATCCGCCATTTAATGCGCTCACCAAGCGCGCATTGCAACAGCTTGCCAGCGAGGTCGAGGTAGGGTACTACCGTGCAGGCAGCGAAATTCTGCATTACGGGGAATCCATCTCTAACCTGTATGTGGTGCGGGCTGGGTCAGTTGAGGTATACCGCCGCAATGGCGAGTTATATAATCGAATTTCTGAAGGCGGTTTGTTTGGTCAGCGAGGCTTGTTAACAAACCGCAAAGTCCGTTTTCCGGTAATGGCGTTAGAAGATACCCTGGTTTATTGCATCCCTGTGGGGTTATTTGAGGCATTTTGTGATGAGCATGAGGCCTTTGCCGACTTTTTTGAAGCGGACGATAGCGGTGGATTGATCCAGGCTGTCTCCGAGCAGGCCGACAATAATGATCTGACTACCGCCAAAGTAAAAACATTATTACTCAGAGAGTTAGTGTCGGTTGAGTTGTCACGCTCAATTCGTGATGCGGCGAGGCTGATGACTGAGGAGCAAGTATCAGCACTGCTGATCTTCGACCCCAGTAAGCCTGTTAGTGACGATCCGGAAGATGATGACGGACAAATTGTGGGGATCCTGAGTGACAAAGACTTACGCATTAAAGTGGTGGCTGAGGGCTTAGATACCAACCAGCCTGTTGCCGCTATTATGACCCGTGAGCTCACAATAGTAGATTCCAATGCCTATGTGTTTGAGGCCATGATGATGATGCTCAGAGATAATCTGCATCATTTACCTGTGGTCCATAAACGCCGTCCCATTGGCGTGATAGCACTATCGGATATATTGCGTTATGAATCACAAAGTAGCTTACTGTTTGTCAAAGGAATTATGGAACAGCAAAGTGTTGAGGATCTGGCACATTATGCACAGTCGCTGGCCAGTGTCTTTGTGCGCCTGGTAAATGAAGACGCCAATTCACACATGGTTGGAACGGCAATGTCCGTGATTGGCCGCACTATAAAGCAACGGTTACTGGAACTGGCAGAGGACGAGCTGGGCACACCGCCTGTACCTTATTGTTTTATCGCGCTCGGATCGATGGCGCGTGATGAGCAGTTGATTGTCACGGATCAGGACAATGCCCTGATCCTCGATGATACTTTTGAGCCGGATAAGCATGATGGTTATTTTGCCGCGCTCGCTAAGTTTGTTTGTGATGGCCTTGCGCAATGTGGCTATAAGCTTTGCGATGGGGGCATTATGGCCACCAACCCGCAGTGGCGGTTACGGGCTAGTGAATGGCAAGCACAGTTTGAAGACTGGGTGGATAACCCGAAGCCTGAGGCGTTATTACACAGCTCGATATTTTTTGATCTCGATGGGGTCTATGGATGTACTCAATTAGCCAGCCGACTCAGTGAGCTGGTGGCTAAAAAAGCGAAAATCGCCCCTCGCTTTCTTGCCGCGATGGCAAACAATGCGCTGCGCAGAACGCCACCGCTTGGTTTTTTTAAAGACTTTGTGCTGGAACAAGATGGTGAACATAAGCACTCGCTGAACATCAAACGACGTGGTACCGCACCTCTATCTGATCTGGTACGTGTACATGCTCTGGCTATCGGTTCGCGCAAACAGAACTCGTTTGAACGACTGGAAGACATTAAAGAAGCTCAGCTATTACCACCTGGTAAGGTGGAAGATTTAGAGGCGGCGCTGGAGTATATCGCCACGATCCGCATTCGTCACCAGGCGAGAAAAATAGAACAGGGAAAACAACCAGACAATAACATTTTGCCTAAACGATTATCTGAGTTTGAACAGCGCAATCTCAAAGAAGCCTTTGCTGTACTGGATAAAGCCCAAAGCTATCTTAAAATACGTTATCAGAACAAGGCGATACTCAAGTAATGGCGATACAAGGCGATATTTTATCCTGGCCCAACCGTTTTGCGCATTTGGCTCGGCAAAGTAATGATGAAAGGTTGCGTGCGTTTTATAACGCAGGTGTTCAGTTACCCGACACACCAGTGTCTGAAGCGCGTTTTGTCGCGCTCGACTTCGAGACGACCGGGTTAAACCATGAAACTGATGACATAGTCAGCGTCGGCTTGGTGCCTTTTGATGCGCGCAGGGCCTATTGTCGTGACGCTAAACATTGGATCTTAAAGCCTGCAACGCCGCTGCATGAAGAGTCTGTAGTGGTGCATCAAATTACCCATTCTCAGGTTCGCGAAGCGCCGGATCTGGATACTATTCTTGAAGAATTACTGGTGAGCCTGGCAGGCAGAGTGATTGTGGTTCATTATCGACACATTGAACGTCCGTTCTTTAATCAGGCATTAATGCAGCGCCTGGGTGAAGGTATCGAATTTCCCTTGATTGATACTATGGCACTGGAGCATCGTATTGAAACCAACCGGTTAACCTGGTGGCAGCAAATTAAGCGCCAGTCTATCCCCTCAATCCGCCTCGCTGATAGCCGTAAACGTTATGGGTTACCTTACTATATTGCGCATCATGCGCTCAGCGATGCACTGGCAACCGCTGAGCTATTGCAGGCGCAATTGCAGCATCACTATACATTACAGACAGAGATCAAAACGCTATGGATGTAGTGGCTCAGTTTAGTGCTGCTGGCACTTCGTCAGCATACGTTACGGCAGAAACAAAAATGGCATGTAACTGAACATGCCATTTTGAAGTGTTGCGCTGGTGTCATATAGGATCAGGACTGAGTTTGCTCCGTGCGAAGGCCCAGGATCAGGCTCAGGCACATCAACAATAACACCAGAGTGAAAGGTAAGCCGGTCGAGATTGCACCAGCCTGCAGGGCTTCTATAGCCTCTGTACCGCCGATCCACAATAGCGCAGCAGCAATGGCACCTTCAACTGTTGCCCAGAACACGCGTTGCGGAATTGGGGCGTCAATCTTACCGCCAGCCGTAATACTGTCTATCACCAGAGAGCCCGAATCTGAAGAGGTGATAAAGAACACCAGTACCAGTACGATGGCGACAAACGACAAGACATCACCCAGTGGCAGTTGTTCAAACATTTCAAACATTGCCAGTGGTACCTGGGTCAGGCCATTTTCACCCAGTGAGCCAACGCCAGACATCACTTGGTCAATAGCGATACCACCGTATACCGACATCCATAATGTCGTCACCAGTGTTGGGATTAGCAATACGGCGATGATAAATTCACGAATAGTCCGGCCTTCAGAAACGCGGGCAATAAACATACCTACAAACGGAGACCAGGAGATCCACCAGGCCCAGTAAAATACCGTCCAGCCTTGATACCAGGCTTCATCTTCACGTCCGTGCGGATTACTCAGCGGAATGATATTCTCTGCATAAGCCATTATAGTGGTCGGGATGTTACCCAGTGCAACAGCAAACCCGGCGAGCATAACAAACAGCAATAAGGCAAAGGCAAGCAGCATATTGGTATTACTGAGTACTTTGACACCTCCTTCAATGCCCCGCACGACCGAAATGATAGCCAGCAAAGTGACGCCGGCGATGACAGTGATTTGCAAGCCCAGGCCGGCCTCTATCCCGAATACGTGCTGGATCCCGGCGCTTGCCTGCTGCGCGCCCAAACCGAGCGATGTTGCCAGACCAAACAAAGTCGCCAGCACCGCCAGAATGTCTATCACATGACCTGGCCAGCCCCAGGCTCTGTCGCCCAGCAGCGGATAGAATATAGAGCGAATAGACAGCGGGAGACCTTTATTATAGGCGAAGAAGGCTAACGAGAGCGCCACAACGGCATAGATAGCCCAGGGGTGTAAGCCCCAATGGTACATAGTCGCACCCATGGCAAGCTCTGCCGCTTCGGGTGTGTTTGCGGCCACATTGAGCGGGGTTTTGTACCAGCCCGTATAATAAGCTACTGGCTCGGCCACACCCCAGAACATTAATCCTATCCCCATACCGGCGGCAAACAGCATAGCCAGCCAGGAGACGGTGGTATATTGTGGTTTAGCGGCATCGCCACCAAGACGGATTTTACCGTAAGGAGACAGCACCAGTGCGAGACAAAATAAGACAAAAAAGTTGCCAGACCACATGAAAACAGCATCAAACGCACCGATAATTTTCCACTTTAGTCCGTCCAGTGTTGCCTTCGCTGATTCGGCATCGCTCACTAAAATTGCAATGAGAAAAAATAAAATCAGGCCGGCACTGACGCCAAAAACCGGGTTATGAACATCAAACCCCCATTTTTGGACGTTGTCCTGGCCCACTGTGTAGTCAGTATTATCAATACTGTACTTGTCGTGATTGTCTGCCATTGTTACCTCATGGTTGAGAAGTGAATGGCAAGGCAGGAATACCCGGCTTTGATGCAAACAGCATGCGATGGGCTTATGTTAGTTACAGCGGTAATGGTTGCCTGTTGCTTGCCATTACGATCGTCTTTTTAGTATCAAAAAAGCCGTTTCGATGTAATTAAGATAAACCAACCAAAACGAGGTCCTCTGGCCACCTTGCCCAGAAAGATCTTCGTCTATTAGTGTAAGCGTTAGAATATAAAAGTAAACGAATGTGCGCTTAACTGAATAAATTCACACCAATGCGAATGAAAAAGATAAAAAAAATCCCTCTTGCGAGGGATTTTGGGTAACTCAGCGCCTTTGGCACTGGGAATGAGGTCGGTACATGTTTGGTGTTTTCGTGTCAGACCGCGTGTGTTTAGCTGGCAAACTGCATTTCAGGAATGTCGCCATTCACAATAAGCTTACCCGCCGTTTTGCTGATAATTTCGTCTACACTAACACCCGGTGCGCGCTCTAGCAAATGGAACGCACCGTCTTTCACTTCAAGCACGGCTAAATCCGTGACGATCTTCTTCACACAGTTAACGCCCGTAAGCGGCAGAGTGCAAGACTCCAGTAACTTTGAATCGCCGTGCTTGCTGGCATGAGTCATGGTAACAACGATGTTCTGTGCACCTGCAACTAAGTCCATTGCCCCACCCATGCCTTTGATTAATTTCTTCGGGATCATCCACGAGGCAATATTGCCGTTCTGATCCACTTCAAATGCACCCAGTACCGTCAAGTCTACATGACCACCGCGGATCATGGCAAAGCTTTCGGCGCTATTAAAAATAGCCGCACCTGTGGCTGCTGTCACGGTTTCTTTACCCGCATTGATCATATCTGCGTCAACCTGGTCCTCTGTTGGGTAAGGACCCATACCCAAAAGACCGTTTTCTGATTGCAGCATCACTTCGATACCCTGAGGTACGTAGTTAGCAACCAGGGTAGGGATGCCAATGCCCAGATTCACGTAGTATCCGTCCTGAAGCTCCTGCGCCACGCGCATTGCAATTTGTTCACGAGTTAAAGCCATGGTGATCTCCTTACTTACGGGTTGTGACACGTTCGATGCGTTTTTCAAAGCTACCCTGAATCACGCGATTAACATAGATCCCCGGTGTGTGGATCTCACTCGGCGCCAGCTCGCCCGGCTCTACGATTTCTTCCACCTCGGCAACGGTAATTTTACCTGCTGTTGCAGCCATAGGGTTAAAGTTCATGGCGGTGTGGCGGAATACCAGGTTACCGTAGCGATCTGCTTTCCACGCTTTCACGATAGCAAATTCACCGGTAATGGACTCTTCCAGGATGTAAGGGCGGCCATCAAATTCTTTAACTTCTTTACCCTCGGCAATCGGTGTACCGTAACCCGTTGCGGTGTAAAAACCTGGGATACCTGCACCACCGGCACGCATCTTCTCTGCCAGCGTGCCCTGAGGCGTCAACTCAACGTCGATAATACCGTCTAATAGCTGTTGCTCAAAGAGGGCATTTTCGCCCACATAAGAGGCGATGATTTTTTTGATCTGACGGTCGTGTAGCAAAATGCCCAGACCAAAGTCGTCTACGCCGCAGTTATTAGATACGACAGTCAGTTCTTTAGTTTGTTTGCGTTTAATTTCAGCAATCAAGCCCTCAGGAATACCACATAATCCAAAGCCACCGGCAATAATGGTATCGCCGTCTTTGAGGCCCTCCATTGCTGCTTCATAGCTTGAAACTACTTTATCGAAACCGGCCATTAGCCCACTCCTAGTTGTTCGTTGTTCTCGGTTGTTATGACTGACAGCTGTTTTTCAACGCCAGTGACACCTTGCTTACTGGTGCTTTATCAAGCGCCTCACAAATCTGCCAGCCTGCTTTTGCCAGTCTTTCTAAATCAATTCCACTGTCAATGCCAAGTCCTTGCAGCAAGTAAACAACATCCTCAGTGGCAACATTTCCTGACGCGCCCTTAGCATAGGGACAACCACCCAAGCCGGCGACGGCCGAATCTATGGTGGCAATGCCCATTTCTAGTGCAGTATGGATGTTGGCTAATGCCTGGCCATAGGTATCATGAAAGTGCACGGCAAGACGCTCAGCCGGGATGTGTGACAGCAACAGAGTGAGCAGTTGCCTGACCTGATTGGCAGTTCCCACGCCAATGGTGTCGCCCAGGCTAATCTCATAGCAGCCCAATGCCAATAATTGTTTACACACCTCGAGCACCTGTTCTGGTTCGACCTCTCCCTGATACGGGCAGCCAACCACACAGCTTACATAGCCTCTGACTTTGATGTTGTTTTTTTGCGCAAGTTCAACGACCGGGCGGAAGCGCTCGATACTTTCTTCAATCGAACAGTTGATGTTTTTTTGTGTAAAGGCCTCACTGGCCGCAGTGAAAATCGCGAATTCGTCGACCTGATTGGTAAGTGCCAGTTCCGCTCCTTTCAGGTTGGGTGTGAGAGCGCTGATCTCCACCCCTTCACGGCGCACAAACCCCTGGATCACGTCACTGGAATCTGCCATTTGTGGCACCCATTTGGGTGACACAAATGCACCAGCCTCGATGTGTTTCAAACCGGCCTCTGCTAATGCATTGACCAGCGTGATTTTGGCTTCGGTCGATACACTGGACTCATTTTGCAGACCATCACGTGCACCGACCTCGACAATTTTAACCTGAGCAGGGTAATTCGCCATTTCAGGCCTCCTCAACAATGGCGAGCATTGCGCCGTGGCTGACCAGCTCACCCTCGTCAAAGCAGTAGCTTGTCAGTGTGCCATCAAATGGCGCATTCAGGGTGTATTCCATTTTCATCGCCTCGATAACGACAACTGGATCGCCCTTGTTCACATGAGCACCAACGCTTTGCAGGTGCTTCACAACTGTACCATTGAGTGGTGCAGCCAGAGGCGCTTCCTGGTGTTCATGCTCACTGACGTAGTGCTTAGATTTAAGTGCTACATCAAACTGATAAGGACCAAACATGACAGTGATGAGATCTTCGGTGATCACCACATCAGCAAGCAGACGCTTACCATCTAGGTTGGCAACCAGGCTGTGGCCATCAAGGCGCACATCCATGGTGTGATCCAGGTCCTGATAAAAGACCTGCCACTGCTCGCCCTTGGCTTCAGCGATGACCAGGTGGTCAGCAAATGGCAAGACCTGACGGCGCGGCTGATTGAGCTTAAAGCCTGACAGTTGCCACGGTGAGGTCACTTTTTCCGCTTGTTGATGTGCCAAGTAGGCTGCACTGGCCAGGCAAACCAACAAATCATTAGGCGCCTGAGATGCCGTTAGCGTATCGGTTTGAGTATCAATAAAGTGGGTATCTGGTGCGGTAGTGCTGAATGCTGGATGACCTGCGAGGTGGTGTAGGAAGGCAATATTGCTCTTCAGACCAGCCAGATGCACTTCAGCCAGTGCGCTGCGCAATTTTAACAACGCAGTGCGACGGTCCCGGCCGTGGACAATCAGTTTTGCGATCATTGGGTCATAAAACGGGCTGATCTCGTCACCTTGCTGTACGCCGGTGTCAATACGCACGCCATCTTTCGCTACGGGGAAACCCAGGTGTGACAATACGCCTGAGCAAGGCATAAAGTTCTCGTGCGGGTCTTCGGCATAGATACGCGCTTCGAAGCTGTGCCCACTGAGGCGAATTTCATCCTGAGTCAGTGGCAGTACTTCATTGTTGGCGACACGAATTTGCCATTCAACCAAATCCTGACCAGTCACCATTTCGGTCACTGGGTGTTCCACCTGAAGTCGTGTGTTCATCTCCATAAAGAAGAACTCATCACCACATAACAAAAATTCGACAGTTCCGGCACCTCGGTAGTTAATTGCCTGAGCACAGCGAACTGCGGCTTCACCCATTTCGCGACGCAGCTCTGCGCTGAGATCCGGCGCTGGGGCTTCTTCGATAACTTTCTGATGGCGACGCTGCAATGAGCAGTCGCGATCACCCAGATACACGCAGTTACCGTGGCTGTCTGCGAAAACTTGGACTTCAACATGACGCGGTTTATCAACAAATCGCTCTAACAGTACCAGATCGTTACCAAAGCTGGCTGCGGCTTCACGTTTTGCGCCTTCAAGAGAGCTAATAAACTCGCCTGCCTCACGCACCACGCGCATACCTTTACCGCCTCCACCGTAAGCGGCTTTAATCAGCACTGGGTAGCCGACTTTCTCGGCTTCCTGAGCGAGAAAATCAGTATCTTGCTGCTTGCCATAATAGCCTGGCACCAGCGGCACATTGGCCTCGGCCATAATCTCTTTGGCGCGGGTTTTTGATCCCATGGCTTCTATTGAAGAGGCCAGAGGGCCAACAAAGGCAATATTGGCCTGTTCACAGGCGTTGGCAAAGGCTTCGTTTTCAGATAAGAATCCGTAACCCGGATGAATACAGTCCGCGCCGGCGCGCTTGGCAACGTCCAGAATGCGTTCGGCCACCAGGTAAGAGTCTTTACTTGGCGCCGGACCGATGTGATAGGCCTCGTCAGCCTGTTGGACGTGCATCGCATTGGCATCGGCATCGGAGTATACGGCAACGGTGCTCAGACCCAGGCGTTTGGCGCTGCGCATGACGCGGCAGGCGATTTCGCCTCGGTTGGCTATCAGAATTTTCTTTAACATAGTGTACTCCTTACTTGCTGGCCGCGTTTTGCCAGCCGGGGGCACGTTTTTCAAAAAAGGCACTCAGACCTTCCTGTCCTTCTTCGCTTACCCGGATTTCTGCGATCCGCTTTGCGGTGTGGGCTATCAGCGTGTCATCGATGGTGTGGCCTGCGACTTCATCGATCAATGCCTTAGCGCTTTTCACCGCCACAGGACCATTGTTCAACAGGGTTTCAATGAAGTGAGATTCAGCACCGGCTAAATCTTCGGCAACCTCATGGATGAGGCCCATGCTCAGTGCTTTGTCTGCAGTAAAGATTTCTGCACTGAGGAAATAACGGCGCGCCTGACGCTCACCAATGGCTCGGATCACATAAGGGCTAATAACAGCCGGGATAAGGCCAAGTTTCACTTCGCTCAGGCAGAATTTAGCATCTGGCGTCGCAACGGCGATGTCACAGCATGCGATTAAACCCAGCGCACCACCGAATGCGGCGCCCTGAACAAGGCAAACTGTGGGGTGTGGACTGTTTGCCAGCACCTTCATCAGTTTGGCCAGCTCCATGGAGTCTGCAACATTCTCGTCGTAGTTATTGCCAGCCATAGACTTCATCCAGGCCAGATCGGCACCAGCAGAGAAGTGTTTTCCGTTGGTTTTAAGTATAAGTGCACGAATATCCAATTCGTTGGCATACTCAATGCTTTTGATTAATTCAGCAATGACTTCGGCATTGAAGGCATTGTGTTTTTCCGGGCGGCTGAGTTCCAGCACGGCCACCTTACTTTTAGTGATATTTAAGGTTACTGTCATAGGGCCTCCTTACATCCGGAAAATGCCGAAT
This sequence comes from Pseudoalteromonas sp. PPB1, assembly GCF_015356275.1. Lineage (NCBI taxonomy): Bacteria > Pseudomonadati > Pseudomonadota > Gammaproteobacteria > Alteromonadales > Pseudoalteromonadaceae > Pseudoalteromonas > Pseudoalteromonas sp. PPB1. The sequence goes on from NZ_JACEQV010000007.1 coordinate 193,867, forward strand.
TTTGAATCCTGCTCAGGTGCGTTGGCGGCCGCTTCAAGTGCCAGACCAAGTACAGTGCGTGTATCAGCAGGATCTATGATGCCATCATCCCACAAGCGCGCGCTGGCGTAGTAGGGGTGACCTTGTTTTTCATATTGCTCAACAATGGGTTTTTTGAACTCGGCGACTTCTTCGTCGCTCATTGACTGGCCTTTACGTGCCAGACCATCCTGACGAACCTGAGTCAGTACGCCCGCAGCCTGCTCACCACCCATGACTGAGATACGGGCGTTTGGCCACATCCACATCATAGTGGGTTCATAAGCGCGGCCGCACATGCCGTAGTTACCCGCGCCATAAGAGCCGCCGATCAGAACAGTAAATTTCGGTACGTCAGCACAAGACACGGCCGTAACCATCTTGGCACCGTGTTTGGCGATGCCTTCAGCTTCATACTTCTGACCGACCATAAAGCCGGTGATGTTTTGCAAGAATAGCAGCGGGATATTGCGCTGAGCACAAAGCTGTATAAAATGTGCGCCTTTTTGTGCAGACTCAGAGAATAAAATGCCGTTGTTGGCGACGATACCAACCGGGTGACCATAAATCTCTGCAAAGCCGGTCACCAGGGTTTCACCAAAGTAACGTTTGAATTCATCAAATTGTGAGTCGTCAACAATACGGGCAATGACTTCTCGTACGTCAAACGGTTTCTTTAAGTCAGTGCCCACGATGCCGTAGATTTCACCAATATCGTATCTTGGTGCTTTAAAATCTTTTAAGACGGGGCGGACAGGACGTTGGTGGTTGAGGCGAGAAACACACTGGCGAGCGATAGACAGCGCGTGTTCGTCGTTTTCTGCGTAATGGTCAGCAACACCAGACACTTTACAGTGTACATCGGCACCACCCAGGTCCTCAGCACTCACTTCTTCACCGGTTGCCGCTTTTACGAGCGGGGGACCTGCGAGGAAAATCGTCCCTTGTTCCTTGACTATGATACTTTCATCGGCCATGGCGGGCACATAAGCACCACCGGCGGTACACAAGCCCATAACGACGGCAATTTGTGGGATGCCCTTAGCAGACATACGTGCCTGGTTATAGAAAATACGGCCAAAATGCAGCTTGTCCGGGAACACTTCATCCTGCTCTGGCAGGTTCGCACCGCCTGAGTCTACTAAATAGATGCAGGGTAGGTGACAACGTTCCGCGATTTCTTGTGCGCGAAGGTGCTTTTTCACTGTGAGTGGGAAATAGGTGCCGCCTTTGACTGTCGCATCGTTTGCGACAATCATGCACTCAATGCCTTTCACCCGGCCAATGCCAGCAACCACGCCAGCACAAGGGATGTCTTGTTCATATACGCCGTAGGCTGCGAATTGAGAAATTTCTAAAAAGGGAGAGCCTTCATCGAGCAAATGCTCGATTCTGTCGCGAACAAAGAGTTTGCCTCGACTCTGATGACGGGCGATCAGGGCTTCGCCGCCGCCCATTGATAATGTTGCGACCTTATCATTAAGATCGGCAACCAGAGACGCCATGGCGTCCTGGTTTGCCTTAAACTGCGGGTCATGACTATTAACATTTGAGTTTAGTACTGTCATGCTGCCTCCTTAGCGGCTCTCGGTGAACAGCTCGCGACCGATCAGCATACGGCGGATCTCAGAAGTACCGGCACCAATTTCATACAGTTTGGCATCACGCAATAAACGTCCGGTCGGATATTCGTTGATGTAGCCGTTGCCGCCAAGTAACTGGATTGCATCAAGTGCCATCTTGGTTGCCAGCTCTGCGGCATAAAGGATAACGCCAGCTGCATCTTTACGGGTTGTTTCGCCGCGGTCGCAGGCTTTGGCAACGGTATATACGTATGAGCGAGCCGCATTCATTTGTGTGTACATGTCAGCGATTTTGCCCTGTACAAGCTGGAACTCACCGATAGACTGATTGAACTGCTTCCGCTCGTGGATATAAGGCACAACTACATCCATACAGGCCTGCATTATTCCCAGTGGGCCACCGGCCAGTACAACGCGTTCATAATCCAGGCCGCTCATCAGGACCTTAACACCTTCATTATAGTTACCAAGAATGTTTTCTTCTGGCACTTCACAGTCTTCGAATACCAGTTCACAGGTGTTTGAACCACGCATGCCCAGTTTGTCGAGTTTCTGTGCGGTAGAGAACCCCGGGAAGTCACGCTCAACAATAAACGCCGTGATACCGCGTGGACCTGCGTCTAAGTCTGTTTTTGCATAGATGACGAATACATCGGCGTCGGGACCATTGGTGATCCACATCTTATTACCGTTCAGGATGAACTTATCGCCTTTTTTCTCGGCTTTGAGTTTCATGGAAACCACATCTGAGCCTGAGTTGGGTTCACTCATCGCCAGTGCACCTATGTGTTCACCTGAGATAAGTTTAGGCAGATATTTTTCTTTTTGTGCCTGATTACCATTGCGATTGATTTGGTTTACGCACAAGTTTGAGTGGGCGCCATAGCTTAATCCGATTGAGGCGCTGGCACGGCTGATCTCTTCCATCGCGATAACGTGTTCCAGATAGCCCATGTTTGCACCACCAAATTCTTCCGGTACTGTGATGCCCAACAGGCCCATGTCACCAAACTTTGGCCACATTTCATTGGGGAACGCATTTTCTTCGTCGGTTTTTTCTGCCAGTGGGGCAATTTCACTGCTGGCAAAGCTGTTCACGTGGTCACGGATCATGTCCGCCGTTTCGCCCAGGCCAAAGTTAAGTTCTTTATAAAGTGATACTGTGCTCATCTGTAGTTATCCTGTGTGAGAGTTATTCTTGATTAAGCACTCGCCGCGACTCGCATTAAATGCTACATTGCTCAATCACTATTCGTCTAAATTCTTTAAAGTATCCAGGCAGCGGCGTTCTGCTGTCACCAGCTCCATCAGGACAACTTTAATGTCGTCCATTTGCTGACTCAGATCGGCCTTTTTTTCTTCGATCAGTTGCAGCATAGTATGAAGCTGTTTGGCGCTTGATTTGTCAGCGTCGTAGAGCTCAAACAAGCGACCGGTTTCTGCCAGAGTAAAGCCTAAACGCTTGCCGCGCAGGATCAGTTTGAGGCGGACTTTGTCACGCTTTGAATAGATGCGGGTCTGGCCGTGACGATCAGGTGAAAGTAATCCCTGATCTTCATAAAACCGAATACTTCGGGTGGTAATATCAAACTCCTTGGCGAGTTCGCTGATTGAATAAGTTGGTTCTTGGTTGTCTTGCATCGTTTACGCACTTACATCAAAACTGATTTATCCAATATAAGTGAAGTTTACGTAAAGGTAAAGTATGGTGTTTGTTTCATCCGATAGTCGCATATCGAAGCCGCTCATACTGGTCTACTTTAGGTATTCGTTTAGCTTGCAGAAGACCCGCTGAGGCACTCCAGATCGTACGTCACAATGCAGTATAGTCGCTTGGTTCAGGACTGACTGGCGAGGAGGACGACACATCGATCCCACACCAGTGGCAACCTCGATGTGCAACTTAACTTTACACTTTCAGAGATCGCAATTTGCTTGATTTTAGATTTACGTTGGCGTAAACGTAAATATTAGGTATGCTCGACGTAAGAGATTACTAAAAGCAAGCAACTTGCTTGTAAACAGGAGTTTTTTTAATGAGTAACGAAGCTGTTGTCATTGTCGCCGCAAAACGTACCCCTATGGGTGGATTTATGGGCAGCCTTTCAGGTGCCAGCGCTACTGATTTAGGTGCAACCGCAATTAAAGCGGTTATGGCTGAGACTGGTTTGTCAGATGCCAGTATTGATGAAGTCATTATGGGCTGTGTATTGCCGGCTGGATTAGGCCAGGCACCTGCACGTCAGGCTATGTTGCATGCGGGATTAGCTCGCTCAACAGGCGCAACCACCATCAATAAAGTGTGTGGTTCAGGCCTTAAAGCTGCGATGTTCGCGCATGACTTAATTAAAGCAGGCAGCATCAATAATGCCATCGCAGGTGGTATGGAGAGCATGACTAATGCGCCTTACTTTATCCCTAAAGCGCGTGGTGGTATGCGTATGGGTCATGGTGAAATCAAAGATCACATGATGGCGGATGGCCTTGAAGACGCCTACGACAATAAAGCTATGGGTTGCTTCGCACAAGATACGGCTGATGAGTACGGCATTACGCGTGACAATATGGATGAGTTTGCGCTTAGCTCTTTGAGTAAAGCCAATGCAGCCATCGAAAATGGCAGTTTCGACAATGAAGTTGCAGCACATGTGATTTCGACTCGCAAAGGTGATGTTGAAGTGGCGATTGATGAGCAGCCAGGTAATGCGCGTCCGGACAAGATCCCGTCACTGCGCCCGGCGTTCAAAAAAGACGGCACTATTACCGCAGCAAACTCTTCTTCTATTTCAGACGGTGCGGCAGCACTCGTACTGATGAGTGAATCAGAAGCTAAGCGTCACGGTTTAACACCGCTGTGTAAAATTGCCGGTCATACAACGCATTCTCAAGCACCTGCTGAGTTTACAGTCGCACCAGTAGGTGCAATGAATAAACTGCTTGAACAAACTGGCTGGTCTAAAGATGACGTGGATCTGTGGGAAATCAACGAAGCATTTGCCATGGTGACTATGCTGGCAATCAGCGAGTTAGGCCTTGATCAAAGTAAAGTAAACGTGAACGGTGGTGCCTGTGCACTGGGTCACCCAATTGGTGCCAGTGGTGCACGTATCCTGGTAACGCTTATTCATGCACTACGCAATCGCGGTTTATCAAAAGGGATTGCCTCATTGTGTATCGGTGGTGGTGAAGCGGTGGCATTAGCCGTCGAAGTTTAAGTTAAGTATAGCGCCGCAACGACAATAATTAAGCGGCGCTTTTTCGTTTTATTTGGGGAGGAGTGCACATGCACCAGGTACCATTATACATCAACGGTGAATTTACCCAGTCTCAGTCTGACAAGTGGTTAGATGTCGTCAATCCGGCGAATCAGGAAGTTTTGGCGCAGGTGCCGTGTGCGACGCACGATGAAGTACAGGCTGCTATCACGTCAGCGCAAGAGGCATTCAAGACTTGGCGTAATGTGCCAGTAACTGAGCGTGCGCGCATTATGATGCGTTATGCTGCATTGCTCAAAGAGCACCAAGAAGAAATTGCGACCATTATCTGTCATGAACTTGGTAAGACCTTTGAAGATGCCAAGGGCGATGTATGGCGTGGTATTGAAGTTGTGGAGCAGGCTGCAAATGCACCGGCGCTGATGATGGGCGAAACGGTTGAGAACGTTGCCCGTAACATCGACACATATTCTTATATTCAACCGCTGGGAGTGTGTGCGGGTATTACGCCGTTCAACTTCCCGGCGATGATCCCACTGTGGATGTTCCCAATGGCGATTGTGTGTGGTAACACATTCGTATTAAAGCCATCTGAGCAAGACCCTCTGACGCCAATGCGTCTGGTAGAGCTGTTCGAAGAAGCAGGCGCACCAAAAGGGGTTCTGCAAGTTGTACACGGTGCAAAAGAGCAGGTTGACCAAATCCTGACAGCGCCTGAAGTACGCGCAATTTCTTTTGTTGGCTCATGCGGTGTAGGATCTTATATCTACAGTAAAGGCACTGAGAACCTGAAACGTGTTCAGGCCTGTGTAGGCGCGAAAAACCATATGGTGATCATGCCAGATGCCAGCCGCGAGCAAACCATTAACAACCTGGTGGGTGCATCTGTGGGTGCAGCGGGTCAGCGTTGCATGGGTATCTCCGTAGCGGTCTTCGTTGGTAAGTCCAAAGAGTGGATCGACGACTTAAAGGCCGGCCTTGAAAAAGTACGCCCGGGTGTGTGGAACGACCCAGAAGCGGCTTATGGCCCGCAAACCTCGGCTCAGGCCAAGGCACGTATTTTATCACTGATCGAAAGTGGTAAACAACAAGGTGCAACGTGTTTGCTAGATGGCTCAGACTTTACGGTTGAAGGCTATGAAAATGGCAACTGGGTTGGCCCAACGCTGTTCACTGATGTGACTCCAGAGATGGATATCTACAAGCAAGAGATTTTTGGCCCGGTACTAAACTGCGTCTGTGTTGATACGCTGGAAGAAGCCATTACGCTGGTTAATAACAGCCCATATGGTAACGGTACGTCCTTGTTTACTGCGAGTGGTGCAGCGGCACGTAAGTTCCAGCATGAAATCGAAGTCGGTCAGGTGGGGATCAATATTCCAATTCCTGTGCCATTGCCGTTCTTCTCATTCACCGGCTGGAAAAACTCTTTTTATGGTGATCAGCATACCTATGGTAAGCAAGGTGTGCGTTTCTACACCGAAACCAAGACCATCACATCGCGTTGGTTTGCTGATGAGGCCGTAACCGGCCCTAACATGAGCATTAACCTGCGATAACACCAATCAGTTACCCTTTCAGGCCCGGCTTTAGCCCGGGCCTTTCGTAGTAATACCTGAGACTCAGGTACATAAGAATAACGCCGGGCAGAATCGTCACTTCGCCCGACATGACAACAAGTGAGGTCTTTTATGGACTTTAATCTCAACGAAGATCAACAGGCATTCGCCGAAACCGCATATCAGTTTGCTATGAGTGAACTGGCACCCCATGCAGCTGAATGGGATCAGAAACACATTTTCCCTAAAGACGTTATCAAAAAAGCCGGTGAGCTGGGTTTTTGTGGCTTATACACACCGGAAGAAGCGGGTGGTCTGGGTCTGTCGCGTCTTGATTCAAGCATTATTTTTGAGCAATTGTCGATGGGCTGTACGGCAACTACGGCGATGCTGACTATACACAACATGGCGACCTGGATGATCGCCATCTTCGCAACCGATGCGGTCAAAGATCAATACATGGACCAGTTGGTGATGGGGGAGCTACTGGCTTCTTACTGCCTGACTGAACCTGGCTCGGGCTCTGATGCGGCGTCTTTGAAAACGAAAGCCGTGCTGGAAGGCGATGAGTATGTTCTGAATGGCTCGAAAATGTTTATCTCTGGTGCGGGTGAGACCGATGTGCTGGTTGTGATGGCCCGAACAGGTGAAGACGGTCCGAAAGGCATTTCGGCCTTTGTTGTTCCGGCAGATGCCAAGGGTGTCATCTATGGTAAAGCAGAAGAAAAAATGGGCTGGAACGCTCAGCCAACTCGTCTGGTTACATTTGAAGATGTACGCATTCCTGCAGCCAACCTGATGGGCAAAGAAGGCGAAGGGTTTAAGTTTGCCATGCAAGGCTTGGACGGTGGGCGTATCAACATTGCGACTTGTTCTATCGGCACTGCACAACAGGCGTTGAATACAGCCAAAGAATATATGCAGGAGCGTCAGCAATTTGGTAAGCCTCTGGCGGCTTTCCAGGCACTTCAATTTAAGATTGCCGACATGAACACAGAACTGGTTGCAGCGCGTCAGATGGTGCGCCTGGCAGCCTTTAAACTAGACAGCAACGACAGTGAAAAAACCACTTATTGTGCCATGGCAAAGCGCTTTGCCACCGATGTCGGTACTAAAGTTTGTGATGATGCATTACAAATTCATGGTGGTTATGGCTACATCAAAGAATACCCACTTGAGCGCCACCTGCGTGATGTACGTGTTCATCAAATCCTGGAAGGCACCAATGAGATCATGCGGGTGATCATTGCACGCCGAATTTTAGCCGAAGGCGCAGCAAGCGTATTGTAAAGGAGCATCATTATGTCAGCACAATTGAAACTCGAAAAACAAGGTCACATCGCGATAGTTACTATGTCGAACCCACCGGCTAACACCTGGACTCGCGACACTCTGGTAGGCCTCAAAGAGTTGGTGATCGAGCTTAATGCCGATAAAAACATTTATTCATTGGTGATCACCGGGGAAGGTGAAAAGTTCTTCTCAGCCGGTGCCGATCTGAATGTGTTCGCCGATGGCGACAAAGGAGTTGCGGCCGACATGTCTCGCGTATTTGGCGAAGCATTTGAAACGCTGAGTGACTTCCGTGGTGTGTCTATCGCCGCCATTAACGGTTTTGCGATGGGTGGCGGCCTGGAAGTTGCGCTGGCCTGTGACATCCGTATTGCAGAGACGCAGGCTCAAATGGCACTGCCAGAAGCCAAAGTGGGCTTACTGCCTTGTGCCGGTGGCACACAAAACCTATCTTGGCTGGTAGGTGAAGGCTGGGCTAAGCGCATGATTCTGTGTGGTGAACGCCTCAAAGCGGATAAAGCGCGGGAGATTGGACTGGTTGAAGAAGTGGTTGAGCAGGGCAAAGCGCTCGAAGCTGCGCTTGAGCTGGCTAAGAAAGTTGAAGACCAAAGCCCAGTGGCCGTTACCGCCTGTAAAGCTTTGATCCAAAAAGGTCGTACAGGCACCATCAACAGTGCTTTGCCGCTTGAGCGAGAACTGTTTGTGACTCTGTTCGACACACAAGATCAGAAAGAGGGCGTGAATGCCTTCCTGGAAAAACGTAAAGCAAACTGGGTGAATGGCTAATGGTGGAATTACAGTTACTGAACCAGGCAGATGCCCCTGTGGTATTTGAGTTGGCGCACTGTAATAACGGCATGAAGGTGGCAGTGGCCACCCTTAATGCGCCAAAAGCACTCAATGCACTTAACCTGGAAATGATCCGCCTAATCGAACCACAGCTCAAAGTGTGGGCTGAAGACGAGCAGGTAGCTATGGTATTGCTTAAAGGCGCGGGAGAGAAAGCGTTCTGTGCCGGTGGTGATGTGGTTAGCCTCTACAATGCAATGGCAGCGGAAGATGGTAATAATCATCTGGAAGTCTTCTTTGCTGAGGAATATCGCCTTGATTATCACATCCATAATTATGATAAACCGATCTTGCTGTGGGGCAATGGCATTATCATGGGTGGTGGCCTGGGCTTGATGGCCGGAGCCAGTCATCGTGTGGTGACTGAATCATCACGTATCGCTATGCCGGAGATCACCATTGGTTTATATCCGGATGTGGGCGGCAGCTATTTCCTCAACAAAATGCCGGCCGGTGTGGGCTTATTCCTGGGCCTGACTGGCGCCTCTATCAATGCCACTGATGCCAAATTTGTTGGTCTGGCGGATCATTATATGGACGGTGAGCGGCTGGATATGCTGCTGCACAACCTCAGTGAAGTCAACTGGGGTAAGACCAACGTACTCAATCATGAGAAATTGACTCAGCTACTTATTTCCCTCGATGAAGCGTCACACATTCCGCCGCGCAGCGAAATCAAGCCGCTGGCTGAGTCTTTTGCTAAATTGGCTGAGCTAGACACGCTGGATGCCCAGGTTGAGCACATTCTGGCCCTCGACAGCGCAGAGAATAAATGGCTGAGCAAGGCGCAAAAAGCGCTAAAACATGGTTCTCCACTTAGTGCTGTGTTAATCCAGGCACAACTAAATCGTGCCGAAGGGTTGTCACTCAAAGACTGTTTTCAACGCGAGCTGGCAATGTCGGTGCGTTGTGGTGAAGTGGGCGAGTTCCGTGAAGGTGTGCGTGCGCTGTTGATTGACAAAGACGGACAACCTCAATGGCAGTTTAAGACCATTGCTGACGTAGACAGCAAAGTGATAGACAGCTTTTTTGCACCACGCTGGGAAGAGAGCACGCATCCCCTGGCTGATCTGTAAGGAATAAACATATGGCAAAGATAGGATTTATTGGTTTAGGAAATATGGGTGGCCCAATGGCTGCCAATTTGGTGAAAGCCGGGCACCAGGTCACTGTGTTTGATCTCAGTGCTGAAGCAGTGGCAAACCTTGTATCTTTGGGCGCTGTGGCGGCAGACAAAGTCTCTGATGTTTGCGCTGGGGCCGATTTTATCGTGAGTATGCTACCTGCCAGCAAGCATGTGCGGATGATTTATACTGGCGAAGATGGCTTAATCAACTATCTTGAAAAGTCGACGCTGGTAATCGACTGCTCAACCATAGATGCAGAATCAGCGCAGTTTGTTGGTAATGCCCTGACTGACGCTGGCATTGCATTTGTTGATGCACCTGTTTCAGGTGGTGTCGCAGGTGCTGCCGCGGGTACATTGACTTTTATCGTTGGCGGTAATGACGAAGACTTCAATAAAGCGCAAACCGTGCTTAACGACATGGGGAAGAATATTTTCCATGCCGGAGCTGTGGGAGCAGGCCAGGTCGCTAAGATCTGTAATAATATGCTGCTATCAATACTCATGGCAGGCACCAGTGAGGCACTGCAAATGGGCGTTGACCACGGCCTTGATCCAAAAGTATTGAGTGAGATTATGCTCAACAGCTCGGGTCGCAACTGGACACTGGAGTTATATAACCCATGTCCGGACGTATTAGAGAATGTGCCTTCGTCAAATGGGTATAAACCTGGATTTATGGTTGATCTGATGGCCAAAGATCTGGGACTGGCGATGCAGGCGGCACAGCAAACAAACTCGGCTACGCCGATGGGGGCACTGGCAAAAAATCTCTACAACCTGATGCAGAATCAGGGCAGTGGCAGTGAAGATTTTAGTGCTATTTTTAAACTCTATTCACAAAAGCAGTAACAGAAGCAGGGTTGAAATATCATGGATATAAAGAATAAAGCGGTGGTGATCACCGGTGGTGCGCAGGGCTTGGGCTTTGCGATGGCAACGGAACTGGCAAAAATGGGTGCCAAGCTGGCACTGATTGATATGCAGGAAGAACAACTGCAAGAAGCAGCTACAGAGCTTAGAGCACTGGATGTTGAAGTAAAAACCTATGTGGCGAACGTAAGCCTGGAAAGCGACGTTGAGCAAGTGTTTAACGACATAGTCGCAGATCTCGGTAAGATCTCGGTGCTGGTTAACAACGCAGGCATTTTGCGTGATGGCCTGTTATTAAAAGCCAAAGACGGAGAAGTGACTGACAAGATGTCACTGCAACAGTTCCAGTCTGTATTAGATGTTAACTTAACCGGGGTATTCCTGTGTGGCCGTGAAGCGGCAACTAAGATGGTAGAAGGCCAGGAAGGCGGCGTTATCATTAATATGTCGAGTGTCGCACGGGCAGGTAACATGGGCCAGACCAACTACTCAGCCGCCAAAGCGGGTGTTGTTGCGATGACAACGTCCTGGGCTAAAGAACTTGGTCGCTATGGTATTCGTGTCGGTGCAATCGCACCTGGTGTGATCCGCACACAGATGACAGACGCCATGAAACCAGAAGCCAAAGAGCGACTGTTGAAGATGAAACCCGTTGGTCGTCTGGGTGAAGCGGGTGAGATAGCCCACACAGCGAAATACATCATTGAGAATGACTTTTTCACTGGTCGTGTAGTAGAAATTGACGGCGGGATCAGACTCTGATAAATTAATACTTAAGTATCGGTTTGCTTTTATTTTTGTCCTAAAACCAATACAAAAGAATTCGCATACTTATGTTCCTTTATCTTCGAAAGAAGAAAGTGTGTTGAATCAAGCGGCAGGCCACGCATACCTGCCGCTTTTTAGTTTGTGATAGTAACAAAGGGTGCCAGGACGCGCTCTATTCTCTCAACAGCTGCCCGTCGATTTTTGATTAATATCGGCAATTTTCATTCTATTTGGCTCACTTAGAGCTAAAATATCAAATGACTGGCTAGGTAGCCGCACAGATAAGGAACAGGTGTGATTGACTTTGTTGCGACGTTTATTTTCTTTTTTGCCGTTATCGATCCGATCGGGACTGTGCCTGTATTCATTGCCGTCACTCGTGGCTACGATGCTGCGGCAAAGCGTAAGATAGCCATGATTGCCAGCTTAGTTGCTGCTGTTTTACTGGTCTTTTTTGCGATTGCCGGAGAGCTTCTGCTTACAGCGATGGGCATACCTTTGCCGGCGTTTCAGATAGCCGGTGGTATTGTGCTGTTCCTGTTCGCATTGTCGATGATTTTTGGTGAAAGTAAACCAGACGAAGAAGTGAAATTAGTCCGGGATCACCATGAAACCGCAATCTTTCCGCTTGCAGTCCCGTCCATAGCCAGTCCTGGTGCCATACTGGCGTGTGTACTGCTAACAGAAAATGCCCGATTTAATTTGTTCGAGCAGGTACAAACCGTGGCGATGATGCTGGCGGTTATTTTGCTGACTTTACTGTTGATGTTGGTCGCTAGCAGTATCCACAAAGTAATAGGTAATGCCGGTGCCAGTGTAATAAGCCGTGTGATGGGGCTGATACTGGCGTCCGTGGCTGTGACCAATGCGCTGGCAGGTTTTGTGAGTTACTTTGATAAGTAATGCCAATCCAGATGAAGACATACCCAATTTGAGAGACTTCCTCTCTTTAAGAGCAACTTATGGGGATTGGTATAATAGTTCGCTGGAAAAGCAGCCAGTTGGCTGCTAAACCATAAAGAGGGTTATTGGCTGGATTGCTGGTTACGCTCAGCCCAGGCTTTATTCACTGAGCGGCGCCACAGAAAGTCGATAACAAAGAAGCCCAAAATCGCGGCCATACAGGCGCAGATCAACGAGCCGAGCATAAATGCGGGCCCTATGGTTGAGAGGCTCTCGACCAGCCAGTTCCAGCTGGCTTCAAAGTGAAACGGTTGCTCCTCCTGGCCCAAAGCGAACGCACCTACCTGATAAGATGCATAGAAAATAGGGGGCATAGTAAGGGGATTAGTGATCCATACCAACGCGATGGAAAGTGGCAAATTGACTCTGAAAGGAATCGCCAGGGCGGCTGCAAGGACCATTTGAAAAGGAACAGGGATGAAAGCGAAGAACAGGCCGACGGAGAAGGCCCCTCGCGCCGAGCGGCGATTTAAATGCCAAAGGTTTGCGTCATGTAACAAGCTGCCGAATATTTTCAGCGACTTTTGCTGTTTGATCTTATTGTGATCGGGTAGAAACCTTTGGATCGTCTTCTTTGGCATGTTAATCAACCATTTACATCAATATTGATCTGCTGCGGCCTGATCAGCGGGTGCCTGATCTCAGTATTCTATCTGGGTCAGTGGCAGTGGTTCGTCTGCTCAGGCGTGCTCCTTTTTCTCTGCGGGTATTTTAAGGCTTTTTCGAGTGTTTTGGCAGGTTTTATTTTAGGTATTTTTGTGACGATTTGTCACTATTGGTTGGTTTATGCGCCACCAATTGCTGAAAAAGTCTTAGAGCAGGAAATCGCAGTGGCCGGTGTCGTGAGTAAAGTGATAGGTGCAAGTGCGCGACCTTATGTCACGCTGGAGCTGAAACAATTGGGTCAATATCAAGTACCCTGGTACCGTAATATACGGGTCAATGCCTCGTTGAGCGGTGAACTGCCTGGTGAGTTAAATGAGGTTGTTCTGTCCGGAACCGCCGTTCTTAAGCCATTTCGTAGTCGAAAGAATTTTTCGGTATTTGATGCCGAGCTTTATGCTTTTCGTAGCCAGATATTTTACAAAGGCCGGGTTGTCGTATCTGAGGTGATAGTTAATGAAGATAAATCCTGGCGAGCGGCATATCGAGATTGGGTGGCGGGTGCGTTCGATGGCTTACATTTTGGTTGGTTCTATTATGTGTTGCTAACAGGCGATAAAAGCGCCATTGCGCAAGCGGACAAAGACCATTTTAAATCTCTGGGCCTGAGTCACTTGCTGGCTATTTCTGGTTTGCATGTAGCCATTGTTTTTGCATTGAGTTTTGCTCTTTGTAAGCTCTGTTTGTTGTTTATGTGGCCACGTTTATCTCAATGGCACAACTATCAGCTGGGCTACTTTATTTTTGCGCTAGGACTCAGTGGCGGGTATGTATGGCTAAGTGGATTGCAGGTGTCCGCGCAGCGTGCCTGGTTGATGGCTTTGCTGGGGGCATGTTGCTTTTTGTTTGCCCGGCAGCTCAGCCCCGCAAGAGTCTTGTTGTATGCATTAGCCGTTATCCTGATTGCGAATCCTTTTGCGGTACTTAACCTGGGCCTGTATTTTTCATTTCTGGCTGTTGTGACGATCTTTTTCGTGTTTCGAACTGTAATGCAGGGATCAGTGCGTGCGCCCAAAGTTAAGCTTTTGTGTTATTTGCAATGCGCGCTATTTGTTGCGTTGTTGCCTCTCACTCTCTATTCCTATCATGGGTTTAGTGCGAGCAGTATTTTGGTTAACCTGCTGGTTGTGCCTGTGTTGACTATGGTGATATTTCCGCTTTTGTTGTTGCACGTACTTGCTGCGTTGATCATGGACATGACTCTGTTGGGCCCATTGGATGCACTTTTGCATTCTGTGTATCATTGGGCAAATTCCTTTCCATATCACTGGCAGTCGACTGGGACCGTGAGCATTGAGTTGGTGACGTTAGGCTACCTGACACTGCTCCTATGCACGTGTGCCGTAACTCGGATATTTGCCTGGATCCCATTGTCTGCTGGGGTGATATTTAGCGTGCTTGAGCGTCCTCCCGACTGGCAGGTGGATGTCTTTGATGTTGGCCATGGCACTGCGGTATTGGTATCAACGCAGGGTAAAGGTATTTTGATTGACTTGGGTGCCAGTTATTTTTCTCGTTATTCATTGTTTGACAATGTGATCAAGCCTTACCTTGAGGCGCGTCGTATTGGATTACTGCATACAGTGATAAGCCATGATGACAGAGACCATAATGGCGGTTTAGCAGATTTATACCGTTATGATGGTGGCCGCTCGCTTGAGCAGTTTCATGGAGGAGATGGCAAGGCGCTGTGTACATTACAAACGGTGACAATAGACAATTTAACTATCGAGTCGCTCTGGCCGATAGCACCGATGAACACTGACAACAATAACTCCTGTGTGATCAGGGTTAGTGATGGTAATACCCACCTGTTATTGCCCGGGGATATAGAGCAGCTGGCTGAGCATGAATTGTTGGCATTAAAAGGTGAAAAAATCCCCGCAGATATACTGATAGCACCACATCACGGTAGCAACACGTCGTCCAGCATGGCGTTTGTCTCTGCTGTTGCTCCGAGGTGGGTGGTGTTTTCACGCGGATATTACTCACCATGGCGCTTGCCGCACGAGGAGGTTGTTAAGCGTTATCAGTCAATCAACAGTCGTATGCTGGATACGGCCATAAAAGGTCAGATACGATTCAAAATAACCGGGACAAAAGTCCAATTAGAAACCGCCCGGGACAGGAAAAGTTTTTGGTTCTTAAGATAATGCATTCAGTTTTGCCATCAGTACCGCTACAATACGCGGGTTATGACGTACCAGAGAGACACTATGCAACAATCCGCCAAGCAGATCTACAAGCGGCTTCTGAGTTACACCTTCGATTTTAAAGTGCCCGCCTTGTTTGCCATTATTGGCATGCTCGGTTACGCCGCAATGGACGCACTCTTTGTTCAGTTGATGCAGCCTTTTATCGATGATGGTCTGACAGAGCGCAACGCCGAAGTGTTAAAAATGGCACCCATTGTGGTGGTGCTACTGGTTATTGGACGGGGTATTTTCAATTACATGGCATCATACTGTCTGAGCTATGTGGGCTCTCAGGTGGTCAGAAAGCTACGTCAGTCCTTGTTTGAGCATATGTTATTTTTACCTGTCAGTTTTCATGATCAACACTCTAATGGCGAAATGATCTCGAAAATTACGTTTGATACTGAACAGGTTCAACAAGCCGTAACCCGAGCTTTGCAGGTGATGATCCGTGAAGGGGCCTTCGTGCTGTTTCTGCTGGTGGTGATGTTCAATGCCAGCTGGCAGTTGTCTTTGATATTCTTAGTCGTCATTCCCATTGTCGGCGTGATTGTTAATCTGGTCTCTAAGCGTTTTCGCAAGATCTCAAAAAACATTCAGGATGCCATGGGAGAGGTGACTCGAAGCTCTGAGCAAATGCTGGCGGGGCATAAAGTGATCCATGGTTTCGGTGGCCAGGATAAAGAGATTACTCACTTTGCCGATGTCAACAATCGCAACCGTCAGCAAAGGGTGAAGATGGATGCAACCAGGGCGCTGAGCGTTTCCGTGATCCAAATTATTGCAGCCAGCGCGATGGCGTTGATCCTCGCTATTATCGCGATGCCAGAAATGATCGACACGATTTCGTCGGGTACCTTTGTGTCTTTGACCACGTCGATGATGATGATGCTCAGACCGCTCAAGCAGCTGGCCAATGTGAATAGCGATTTGCAGCGGGGGATTGCTGCTGCCACCAGTATTTTTGAAATTCTGGACAAAGAGCAGGAAAAGAATAAAGGCGAGCTCGAAGCGGATAGCGTGAAAGGCGAGCTGGCAGTTTCTGGCGTGACATTCCATTATCCGGGCAAAGACGAGGCCGTTATAAAATCCTTATCTTTGCAAATTCCGGCAGGTCAGAGTATCGCGCTGGTGGGGCGCAGTGGCTCGGGCAAATCAACGTTGTCCAACCTGTTACCACGTTTTTATGACTGGGATGAGGGAGAGATCACCCTAGATGGTGTGAAACTTCAAGACTACACTTTGTCATCGCTGCGCAAACAGTTTGCGCTGGTGTCACAACAGGTGGTGCTATTCAACGATACCATTGCTAATAACATCATGTATGGTCTGGAGCGTCCTATACTCAGGAGGAGCTGGAGCAGGTGGCGAAACAGGCGCATGTCTGGGAATTTGTTAAAGACTTACCAGAGGGTTTGAATACTATGGTGGGTGAAAACGGTGTGATGCTCTCCGGCGGTCAGCGTCAGCGCATTGCCATCGCCCGTGCGATTGTTAAAAATGCTCCAATCTTGATTCTGGATGAAGCGACTTCGGCACTGGATACAGAGTCGGAACGCTTAATCCAGCAAGCGCTCGACAACCTGATGAAAGATAAAACCTCTATTGTGATAGCACACCGCCTGTCTACTATTGAGCATTCTGATTGTATCTACGTGCTCGATCAGGGACGTATTGTCGAGCAGGGTAAGCACCAGGCTCTGCTGGAGCAAAAGGGCATTTATGCAGCGCTCTGCCAGATGCAGTATGGTGAGCAGGCATGAATCGCCTGGAGCGCAGCTGGTATAAGCCCTTGGGGCTATTAAATATCATACTGCTACCTTTGTCAGGCCTATTTTGGCTACTGAGTTCACTGCGCAGGGCGTTGTTTAAGCTCGGCCTTAAAAGTGTCTATAAAGCACCTGTACCGGTGATCATCGTTGGTAATATCGGCATTGGTGGCAATGGTAAAACGCCATTCGTGTTGTGGCTGGTACCGTACCTTGAGTCTTTAGGTTTGAAAGTCGCGGTGATCAGCCGTGGCTATGGTGCGCAACCACCCAGTCTGCCATATCGGGTAACAGATAGCAGCAGCGCTACAGAAGCAGGTGACGAACCTTTATTGATATACAAGCGACTAGGCTGTCCGGTGATGATAGGTGGCGATCGCCAGGCGAGTATTGAAACGCTGATGCGTGAAGATAAACCGGATATTATCGTCAGTGACGATGGCCTGCAGCACTATCAGCTGGCCCGGGATATTGAGATTTGCATCGTTGATGCGCAGCGCCGCTTTGGCAACACTCTATTGCTACCGGCTGGTCCGCTGCGTGAAACGCCAAGCCGACTGAAGCACACCGACTTGGTCGTCTATAATGGAAAGTCAGACGGGATTGGCTATGAGCTGGTACGCAGTGGCTATTTCAGTGTTCGCGATAATCAGACAATTGAAAAAATAGCCGAACGGGGCATTGCTGTGAGTGCCATTGGTAATCCGCAACGCTTTGAGCAGTCCTTGCGCTCAGATGGGGTTGAGCTGCTCGATACACTGCATTTTGCCGATCACCACGCTTACAGTGAGTCTGACTTTGCGACCTGCGAGGACCTGGCTGTATTTATGACCGAAAAAGACGCAGTAAAATGCCAGTCATTCGGTAAAGAAAATTGGTATTATCTAAAGGTAGATGCAAAGCCAAGTGCTGAGCTTATACAACAACTTAATTCGTTATTAAAACAAAAAGGGATAGTCAACCATGGCCTTTGACACTAAATTACTCGAGATTATTGCCTGTCCGGTTTGCAAAGGAAAACTGAGATTTGACAAAGACAATCAGGAGCTGATCAGCACAGCTGCTAAACTGGCTTACCCGGTAAGAAACGACATTCCAGTACTACTGGAAAATGAAGCGCGCGAATTATCGCTCGAAGAGGTCGAAAAGTGGAATTCATAGTCGTTATTCCGGCGCGTTACGCTTCAACCCGCCTGCCGGGCAAACCGCTGGCTGATATTTGTGGTAAGCCCATGATCCAACATGTTTATGAGCAGGCCCAGAAGTCGGGGGCAAAAGCTGTTTATATCGCGACTGACAATACTCAGGTGTTTGAACGCGCTCGAACCTTTACTGAAAACGTATTGATGACGCGAGAAGATCATCAGTCGGGAACTGAGCGTCTTGCGGAGGTGGTTGAGCAGCTGGGATTGGATGATGACACCTTAGTGGTTAATGTTCAGGGAGACGAGCCTTTACTGGCCCCGGAAAACATCACTCAGGTGGCAACTTTACTGCATGAAGCACAGGAAGCGCCGATGGCCACACTCAGTGTGGACGTGACAGACGTACAAGAAGTGTTGAATCCGAATGCGGTCAAAGTGGTTCAGGACGCCCACCACAATGCTCTGTATTTTTCACGGGCTTCTATCCCGTTTCAGCGCGACAGCATGATGACGCTGGATGAGAGCAAAGTTCCACTGGCACATTTTCAACGCCATGTGGGTATCTATGCCTATCGTGCCGGTTTCATTAAAACCTATCTGGCTTTACCGGTTTCTCCCCTCGAAGGTCAGGAGTCACTAGAGCAGTTACGCGTGCTGTATCACGGTTATCGCATCAAAATTGCTAAGGCTTGCCGTCCAGTTTATGCCGGGGTTGATACGCCTGAAGATTTAAAGCGTGTCGTAGAGTATCTCAATGGCACCCTTTGAGGTCATTGCCAGCCACTCGGACTTTTTGGTGGCGCTTAAGCCCGCCGGGGTGAGTTTTCACAGTGAGCAGGAAAGCGGTTTTGTTGCTTTATTAGCTGAACAGCTAGGAGAATCGCTATACCCTGTACACAGACTCGATAAGGTGACTTCGGGCTTACTGGTGCTGGCTCGCTCCAGTCATGCAGCAGCCAGGCTGACTGAGCTGTTTACCAGTCGTACCGTGGATAAATTCTATCTTGCCCTGATTGACAGCAAACCTAAAAAGAAGCAAGGCTGGATTAAAGGCGATATGGCTAAGTCTCGGCGTGGCACTTATAAGTTATTAACGAGTCAGGACAACCCGGCCATCACGCGCTTTTACAGTGCCAGCATAGCACCGGGTCTCAGAGCTTGTTTACTCAAACCATACAGTGGCAAAACCCATCAGCTACGGGTGGCGTTAAAAAGCCTGTCTGCACCTATTCTGGGCGATGTCAGCTATGGGGGGAGTGAGGCCGACAGGGTCTATCTGCATGCCTACTGTTTAAGTTTTGAGTGGGATAACGAAAGAATGACATTTTATGCTTTGCCGCAAGGCGGGGCTCGGTTTGCTGAACTGGCAGACACAGAAGTAATGCAAAGCTGGGCGCAGCCCGGAAAGTTAGAGTGGTAATATGACGCAAGATACATCTTTAAGGTTTGGTGGCATTGGCCGCTTGTATGGTAATACAGAATTAACCTGGCTTGGCGAAGCCAGCTTCTGTGTGATAGGTATTGGCGGTGTAGGCAGCTGGGTGGCTGAATCACTGGCGCGCACCGGCATAGGTAAAATTACCCTCATTGATCTTGATGATATCTGTGTCACAAATGTCAATCGCCAGCTGCATGCAAAAACTGAGACCATAGGCCAGCCTAAAGTCGAAGCCATGCAGGCACGTTGTCAGTCCATCAACCCGGATTGTCAGGTCGATGTGATAGATGATTTTATCACGCTGGATAACATTAAAACGCATATCCAGGGTTTTGATTATGTTATTGACTGTATTGATGCCGTCAAAGAAAAAGCCGCTCTAATCGCTCACTGTAAGCGACAAAAAATTCCAGTGATCACCACTGGCGGTGCAGGTGGTCAGACTGATCCGAGCCAGATTTGCTATGGGGATGTGGCCAAAACGACACACGACCCTTTGCTTGCAAAAGTCCGATATCTGCTGCGCAAGCAATATAATTTTACAACTAACCCGAAACGCAAGTTTGCTGTTGATTGTGTGTATTCAACAGAGCAATTGGTTTACCCAACTGGTGATGGTAGCGTCTGTAAGGCCAAACAAATGGCTGATGGCAGTAAGAATATGGACTGTGCGACCGGGTTCGGCTCTGCAACTATGGTCACGGGCAGTTTTGGCTTTTTTGCTGCGGCAAAAGCGATCCGTAAGTATCTGGACAAGCGGGCGAGGGAAGTTGGTTAATTCGCAATGGGTTATTCAGGTGCTATTACAGCACCTGAAGTTGTTGATGAATACGTTCCACAATCGCGCGAACGCCATTACCACGAGAAGGGCTCAGGTGCTTGATTAGGCCAAGAGTGTTAAATAATTCATAGCCATCAATTTTCTTTGCTTCTTCTGGTAACTGGTTGTTATAGCAAGCAAGAATAATCGCAAGTAAGCCTTTCACTATACGTGTGTCGGAATCGGCGATGAGGACCAGCCTCTGTTGTTGCTCATCCAGATCCAGGTGCAACCAAACTTTACTTTCACAACCTTTCACCAGAGCAGCTTCCGTTTTAAGCGCATCAGGCATCGCTGGAAGTGCTTTGCCTAGTAGCATGATTTCGCGATATTTGCCCTGCCAGGCGCTGTGCTGAGCAAGGGTCTGCTCTATGTGTGATAAGTCCATAATTACTCTTCTAATAAGCTGATTGTGTCTTTCAGTGCCGCGATAAATCGACAGATGTCCTGATGATTATTATAAAACGCCAGGCTGACTCGGATAGTCCCCTCAATGCCCAAATGCGCCATCAGTGGTTGCGTGCAGTGATGGCCACTTCTGACGGCAATACCGTGGGTATTCAGTAGCGTTGCCAGGTCGTAATGATGTTCATTTTTATAACTAAAGCTGACTGTGCCGACATTGTGGGTGGTATCTCCCCAAATCCGGATCCCGTCAATGTCGCTCAGTTGTTCAACTAAAGTACGATAAAGCGCCTGTTCGTGCTGGAACAAAGAATCATGCTCAAGCGTCACCAGGTAATCCAGGGCTGCGCCAAAGCCGATCACACCAGCAATGTTGGGCGTGCCGGGCTCAAATTTTTCAGGTGCCGGGCGAAAGGTGGTGCCAGTAAAGCTGACTGTGTCTATCATTTCACCGCCGCTTTGATAGACGGGCAGGGCATTCAGCAGTTCATAGCGACCATACAGGCCACCGAGGCCTGTTGGCCCTAATGCCTTGTGAGCCGAAAAGACATAAAAATCGCAATCCAGTTGCTGCAGATCCGGGCGCAGGTGTAATAAAGACTGTGCGCCATCTATCACTGTAACAGTATCTAATTTCTTGCAGCAGCCTATCAATGCTGCCACGTCATTGATATTACCCAGTGCATTGGAGGCGTGACAGACGCTCAGTACTTTTGGTTTTAGGCTCGCAATCAGGGCTTTTGCTTGTTCTAGCTGGAGAATACCTTGCGCATCCACTGGCAACAACTCAATACGTGCACCTGTGCGCTGTGCTGCGAGTTGCCAGGGGACGATATTCGCATGATGCTCCAAAGGTGAAAGCAGGATCACAGCGCCTTTATTCAGACGTTCGCTGAGGCCGTAGGCGATTAAATTGAGCGAGGCTGTTGCGCCACTTGTCCAGACGATTTCTCTGCTTTGTACGTTCAGAAACTGCGCAATTTTGCCCCTCACAGCTTCGTAGGCGGTCGTTGCCTGCTCACTGAGGGTGTGTAAACCCCTGTGTACATTGGCGTTTTGAGACTGGTAAAATTCCTTTACAGCCTGGATCACCTGATGCGGCTTTTGGGTCGTTGCAGCAGAGTCTAAATAACACAATGGCTGGTCATCTAGTGACACCGCAAAAATGGGGAAATCATGCCGAAGTTGTGTGCAAGGGTTTTCGTTCAAAAGGGTCTCCTACTGCGCCTGAGCAGGCGGATTTTACCGGATTTATAGTGGCTTGCAAGTCTGTCTGATCGAGAGGCATAAAAAAGGGCTGCCACTGGCAACCCTATTTCAAAAGCGTAAGTTAAGCGAGGCTTATCTGTCGCCTTCTTTTTTGTAGTCGCGTGCAGTGTAACCTGTGTACAGCTGACGTGGACGACCAATTTTGTGGCCCGGCTGAGACAGCATTTCGTTCCAGTGTGAGATCCAGCCAACAGTACGAGACATAGCGAAGATCACAGTGAACATGCTGGTCGGAATACCGATTGCTTTCAGGATGATGCCTGAGTAGAAATCAACATTCGGGTACAGCTTCTTCTCAACAAAGTACGGGTCTTCCAGCGCGATCTGCTCAAGTTTCATTGCAACGTCAAGCAATGGATCCTGAATGTTCAGCTCTTTCAGTACTTCGTGGCAAGTTTGACGCATTACGGTCGCACGTGGGTCGAAGTTTTTGTATACGCGGTGACCAAAGCCCATCAGACGGAACGGGTCGTTCTTGTCTTTTGCTTTTGCAACGTATTCGTCGATACGGTCAACTGTGCCAATTTCTTCCAGCATGTTCAGACATGCTTCGTTTGCACCACCGTGCGCAGGACCCCAAAGTGAAGCGATACCAGCAGCGATACATGCGTAAGGGTTAGCACCTGAAGAGCCGGCAAGACGGACTGTTGAAGTAGACGCGTTCTGTTCGTGGTCAGCATGAAGCATGAAGATACGATCCATTGCTTTCGCCAGAACAGGGTTCACCTTATACTCTTCAGCCGGTACTGAGAACATCATGTGCAGGAAGTTTTCAGCGTAGCTCAGGTCGTTACGTGGGTAAACGAACGGCTGACCTGTGTTGTACTTGTATGCCATAGCAGCAATCGTTGGCAGCTTAGCAACCAATTTGATTGCACAACGCATACGCTGGTCAGCGTCTGAGATGTCCAGGTCGTCATGGTAGAATGACGACAATGCACCAACCACACCACAAAGCATTGCCATTGGGTGAGAATCTACACGGAAACCTTGGAAGAAAGACGCAATTTTCTCATGCAACATAGTGTTGTGCGTGATGTTCTTTGCAAATTCTTCAAGTTGCGCGTCGTTTGGTAATTCACCGTTTAGAAGCAGGTAGCACAGCTCAATGTAGTTAGATTGCTCTGCTAATTGCTCGATTGGGTAACCACGGTGTAGTAGTACACCCTTTGCACCATCGATATAAGTAATAGATGATTCGCAAGAGCCAGTCGACATAAAACCAGGGTCGTATGTGAAGAAGCCGTGAGCGCCAAGTGTGCGGACGTCAACTACGTCCTGGCCAGCAGTGCCAGAGTAGATCGGGAGTTCGATCGGATCATGACCATCGATATGGACTGTGGCTTTCTTATCTGCCATCTATTTATCTCCTATGAAATAACAATATTCTGATTGTTATGTTGTGATACTAATGTTAAGCAAATTCAGATCATTCTAACTTAAAATGGGGGTGGAAAGTCAATTTTTCTGAGAATTATGCAGAAATGTATGATAAATATTCTACGCAGTTTAAATATTATACCATCGGCTAATTCGCAAGCGTCTCAATCTAAACAAGAATTGTAAAAGGCCGCTTGGCCTTATATACTATCTACGGTTTTATACCGTGTCGTCTGTGGGTAAACCTATTTTTACATTGGCATTTTTCACTTTGTGAACCGCTCAGTGTTTAAACAGGTATATCTAGAGTGTGCCATTTGTGCGAGCAGCGCAAGTGGTTTTATAAAAACAAGTAGATGAGCTCCTTTGTGAGCAAGATGGGCAAGTAACTGTGAAAAAGCAAAGACCTGTAAATCTAGATCTTACGACTATTTCTATGCCACCTACGGCAAAAGCGTCGATTTTGCACCGTGTCACCGGTGTTGCGTTATTCTTCGCATTGACCTTTGTCATTTGGGCGTGGTCTGAGTCTCTTTCTTCTCCTGAAGGGTTTGAATTTGTTAAAGAGCTAATGACTGGCTTTATTGCAAAATTCATCGCGTGGGGCACCCTCACCGTATTGTCTTACCACATCATTGGCGGTGTACGTCACATGATCCAAGACATGGGTCACTGGGAAGAATTAGAATCGGGCAACACCAGTGCTAAAATCGCATTGGCGCTGTGGGTAATCGTAGCCATCCTGGCAGGAGTGTGGATATGGTCTTAAATCAAGCAACTCTGAAGCGCGACGGTGTGCAAGACTATGTGTCTCTGCGCACGACAGCACTAATCATCCTGGCTTATTCGGTGTTTATCGTTGGCTATTTCCTGCTAACGCCCGAAATCAGCTATGAAGCCTGGACAGGTTTATTTTCAAACCTGGCCGTTAAAGCGGCAACTTTCATCACATTGGTATGCATCATGGTCCACACTCGCATTGGCTTGTGGCAGGTTCTGACGGACTACGTTAAGTGTTCAACGATGCGTTCTGTGCTGGGCTTTGTACTTAATCTGATGGCACTGGCTTATGTTGCTGTTGGCCTGTTTGTATTGTGGGGTGTTTAAGTGAAATATAATGTTCGTGAATTTGACGCTGTTGTAGTTGGCGCCGGTGGTGCTGGCATGCGCGCAGCGCTTGCGATTTCTGAGTCAGGCAAAACTTGTGCATTGATCTCTAAAGTATTCCCTACACGTTCTCATACGGTATCTGCACAGGGTGGTATTACAGTTGCGCTGGGTAATTCCCATGAAGACAACTGGGAATGGCACATGTACGACACGGTAAAAGGTTCTGATTACATTGGTGATCAGGATGCGATCGAGTACATGACCAAAACGGGTCCTGAGGCGATCACTGAACTTGAAAACATGGGTCTGCCTTTCTCTCGTTTCGAGAACGGCCGTGTTTATCAACGTCCTTTCGGTGGTCAGTCTAAGAATTTTGGTGGTGAGCAGGCTGCACGTACTGCGGCTGCGGCAGACCGTACAGGTCACGCATTACTACACTGCTTGTACCAACAGAACGTTAAGAACAAGACTAACGTTTTCTCTGAGTGGTACGCGCTCGATCTGGTTAAAAATGACAAAGGCGACGTTGTTGGTGTAACTGCAATTGATATTGAAAGCGGCGAAGTCGTTTACTTCAAGTCAAAAGCTGTTGTATTGGCAACGGGTGGTGCAGGTCGTATCTATGCATCAACCACTAACGCGCACATTAACACTGGTGACGGTGTTGGTATGGCAGTTCGTGCTGGCATCTCTATGCAGGACATGGAAATGTGGCAGTTCCACCCAACCGGTATCGCTGGTGCGGGTACGCTTGTAACTGAAGGTTGTCGTGGTGAAGGTGGTTACCTTCTGAATAAAGACGGCGAGCGTTTCATGGAACGTTATGCGCCTAACGCGAAAGACCTTGCGGGTCGTGACGTTGTTGCTCGTGCGATGATGACTGAAATCCGTGAAGGCCGTGGTTGTGAAGGTCCTTGGGGTACACACATTAAGCTTAAGCTTGACCACCTTGGTGAAGAAATGCTTAACCTGCGTCTACCAGGCGTATGTGACCTGTCTAAGACATTTGCTCACGTTGACCCAGCTAAAGAGCCAATTCCTGTTATCCCAACCTGTCACTACATGATGGGTGGTGTACCGACCAACGTAAATGGTCAGGTACTGAACGTGAATGAAAACGGCGAAGAGCGCATCATCGAAGGTCTGTTCGCGGTTGGTGAAATCGCGTGTGTATCTGTACACGGTGCAAACCGTCTGGGTGGTAACTCACTGCTTGACCTGGTTGTATTTGGTCGTGCAGCAGGTAACTTCCTGGGTACTTACCTACAAGGCTTTGAGTCTACAGGTGACGCATCTTCTGACGATGTTGAGCAGGCATTTGCGCGCTTTAACCGTTGGGAGTCATCTGAGAAAGGTAAAGGCGAAGATCCGGTTCAGATCAAGAAAGATCTACAAGAATGTATGCAGCTTAACTTCTCGGTATTCCGTGAAGGTGACGCGATGGCTGACGGCCTTAAAGAACTTAAAGAGATCCGTGAGCGTCTTAAGTTTGCGCGTCTTGACGACAAGTCAACTGAGTTCAACACCCAGCGTATCGAGTGCTTAGAGCTTGATAACCTGATGGAAACAGCTTACTCAACAGCCGTTGCTGCTAACTTCCGTACAGAAAGCCGTGGTGCACATTCTCGCTTTGATTTCCCTGAGCGTGACGATGAGAACTGGCTGTGCCACTCTCTGCATCACCCAGAGTCAGACACGATGACTAAGCGTGAAGTAAACTTTGCGCCTAAGACACGTGAAGCATTCCCACCGAAAGCACGTACATACTAGGAGCTAAGCGATGGCAACTTTAGAATTATCTGTTTATCGTTACAACCCTGACGTAGATTCAGCACCTCGTATGCAAGATTACAAGCTGGAGGTTGAAGAAGGTCGCGACATGATGGTGCTAGATGCACTGTTAATGTTGAAAGAACAAGATCCAACATTGTCTTTCCGCCGTTCATGCCGTGAAGGTGTGTGTGGTTCAGACGGTGTAAACATGAATGGTAAAAATGGTCTGGCCTGTATCACGCCACTATCTGCATTGCAGAACAACGGCAAAGGCAAGATTATTGTTCGTCCTTTACCTGGTCTGCCAGTGATCCGTGACCTGGTTATCGACATGAGCCAGTTCTACACGCAATATGAAAAGGTAAAACCTTACCTGATCAACGACAAGCCAACCGGTGGTGAAGAGCGTCTTCAAAGCATTGAAGAGCGTGACAAGCTGGATGGACTGTACGAGTGTATTCTGTGCGCATGTTGTTCAACGTCATGTCCATCGTTCTGGTGGAACCCAGATAAATTTATCGGTCCAGCGGGCCTTCTTCACGCGTATCGTTTCCTGGCTGACAGCCGTGATACTGCAACAGAAGAGCGTCTGGCTGACCTTGATGACGCGTTCAGCGTCTTCCGCTGTCACAGTATCATGAACTGTGTAAGCGTTTGTCCGAAAGGCTTGAATCCTACTAAGGCGATCGGACACATTAAATCTATGTTGTTAAATCGTTCGGTTTAATACATATTTAAATCTACAGATGGCATGCTCAGCATGCCATCTTGTTTTCGTTTAAGTTTCTGCGCTAGAAAAAGGGCTAATAAATGCACGAAGGTGTGATGAAGGCATGGCTGGAATCTTCGCACTTATACGGCGGCAACGTTGCATATGTTGAAGATTTATATGAGGCGTATCTTGATGATGCGGCTTCAGTGCCAGAAGAATGGCGAGAAGTGTTTGATCAACTGCCAAAGGTAGAAGGCGTTGACGTTGATGTTAAGCATTCAGAGATCAAATCTCAGTTTGCGGACCTTGCTAAAAACAAACACAGAGAAGTAATCGTTTCTGCGGAAGGTGCGGCAGATGCAAAACAGGTTCGTGTTTTGCAGCTTATTAATGCATTCAGATTCAGAGGTCACCAAAACGCGAATTTAGATCCATTGGGTCTATGGCAGCGTGATCGAGTTCGTGAACTCGACCTGGCCTATCATGATTTAGACAATGCCGACCTGGAAAAAGAATATAACGTTGGCTCTTTTGCAAGTGGCAAAGAGACAATGAAACTAAAAGACTTATACAACGCATTGAAGACCACTTACTGTGGTTCTATCGGTGCAGAGTATATGCACATTACTTCAACAGAAGAAAAACGTTGGTTACAGCAGCGCATCGAATCTTCCTTCGCACAGCCTAAATACAACAAAGAAACTAAGCTTAGGATCCTTAAAGGCCTGACCGCCGCTGATGGTCTTGAAAAGTATCTGGGTGCTAAATTCCCTGGCGCAAAACGTTTCTCACTGGAAGGTGGTGATTCACTGGTTCCTATGCTGAAAGAACTGGTACATCGTGCCGGTGAAAGTGGTCAGGAAGAAGTCGTCATTGGTATGGCACACCGTGGTCGCCTGAACGTACTGGTCAACGTATTGGGTAAAAACCCACAAGTACTGTTTGACGAATTCGCGGGCAAATACGGCGAATCAGCGGGCTCTGGTGACGTAAAATATCACATGGGTTACTCTTCAGACTTCGCAACGCAGGGCGGCAACGTTCACATGGCGCTGGCGTTTAACCCGTCACACCTTGAGATCGTAAACCCGGTTGTCATGGGGTCGGTACGTGCACGTTTGGACCGTCTTAACTGTAAGAGCGGCTCTAAAGCACTGCCAATTACTATCCATGGTGACTCAGCTATCGCAGGTCAGGGTGTAGTACAAGAGACATTCAACATGTCTCAGACTCGCGCTTATGGTGTGGGTGGTTCAATCCGCATCGTGGTGAACAACCAGGTTGGTTTCACTACGTCAAACCAGGAAGATACGCGTTCAACTGAGTACTGTACTGACATAGCTAAGATGGTTCAGGCACCGATTTTCCACGTTAATGCTGATGACCCGGAAGCGGTTGCGTTCGTTACGCAAGTTGCCCTTGATTTCCGCAACAAGTTTAAGCGTGATGTGGTGATTGATCTGGTTTGTTACCGTCGTCATGGCCACAACGAAGCTGATGAGCCAAATGCAACTCAGCCGCTGATGTATCAGAAGATCAAAAAGCACCCTGTACCGCGTCAGATTTATGCTGACAGATTGGTCGCAGAAGGCGTTTTGAGCGCTGATGAAGCAAAAACGCTGGCAGATGACTACCGTAACGGTCTGGATAAAGGCCAGATTGTGGTTGAAGAAATTCAGCCAGAGACCAAGCACTCTTCAGATTGGTCAAAATATGTTGGTCATGACTGGGATACCGATTACGAGGCAAGTGTTCCTGTTGAAAAGCTCAAAGAGTTGAGTGAGAAAATCTCGACTTACCCGGCGGATCACAAAGCTCAGTCGCGCGTTAAGAAAATCTACGACGACCGTAAGACCATGGCCAGTGGCGAGAAGCTACTTGACTGGGGTATGGCTGAAACACTTGCTTATGCGACTTTGGTTGACCAGGGTACGGACATTCGTTTGACTGGTCAGGATTCAGGCCGTGGTACTTTCTTCCACCGTCATGCGGTTGTGCACAACCAGGCTGATGCTTCAACTTATCTGCCGTTACAAAACGTTCGTGACGATCAGGGTCTGTTTGAAGTATATGACTCAGTTCTGTCTGAAGAAGCTGTATTGGCGTTCGAATATGGTTACGCGACGGCAGAGCCAACTTCATTGGTACTATGGGAAGCACAATTCGGTGACTTCGCTAACGGTGCGCAGGTTGTATTCGACCAATTCCTAAGCTCAGGTGAGCAAAAGTGGGGGCGCCTGTGTGGTCTGACTTTATTACTGCCACATGGTTATGAAGGTCAGGGCCCTGAGCACAGCTCTGCGCGTCTTGAACGTTACCTACAACTGTGTGCGGACCATAACATGCAAGTGTGTGTACCAAGTACTCCTGCACAAGTTTATGCCATGTTACGTCGTCAGTCAGTACGTCCTCTGCGTCGTCCTCTGATTGTTATGACACCAAAATCTCTACTTCGTCACCCTCTGGCTGTGTCTAGCCTGGATGAGTTGTCTGAAGGTGTTTTCCACAACATGATCGATGAGATTGATGACATCAATCCTGAAAACGTCGAGCGCGTTGTGTTCTGTAGCGGTAAGGTTTATTACGAATTGCTACAGGAGCGTCGCAAGCAAGAGCTGAATAATGTCGCTATCGTTCGTGTGGAACAGCTATATCCGTTCCCGCACAAAGAGATGGACGAAATCATGGCTCGCTACCAGCACGTTAAAGACTTCGTATGGTGTCAGGAAGAGCCTCAAAACCAAGGTGCCTGGTACTGTTCACAACACCATTTCTGGGAAGCTATCCCAAGTGGTGCGAAGTTGACTTACGCCGGTCGTAAAGCTGCAGCAGCGCCTGCATGTGGCTACATGTCGACCCATACAAAAGAACAAAATGCGTTGATTGCTGACGCTTTAACTATTAAGAAATAAGGAATTAGAGATGACGACCGAAATTAAGGTTCCTGTTCTTCCTGAATCTGTTGCGGATGCAACAGTTGCCACATGGCACGTAAGCGTTGGTGACAAAGTAAGCCGTGACCAAAACCTGGTAGATATTGAAACAGATAAAGTTGTGCTAGAAGTGGTTGCACCGGAAGACGGTGTTATCGTCGCTATCTCTGAAGAAGAGGGCGCAACGGTTCTTGGTGAGCAAGTTATCGCACAGCTGGGCGCGTCAGATGCCGCTCCAGCGCAATCAAATGAACAAACAGCAGCGCCAGCAGCGGCGCCAGCAGCAGAAGGTAAAGAAGTGGACATTAAAGTACCTGTACTTCCTGAATCAGTAGCAGACGCTACAGTTGCAACTTGGCATGTACAACCAGGTGAAGCGGTAAGTCGCGACCAAAACCTGGTAGACATCGAAACAGACAAAGTTGTTCTTGAAGTTGTTGCACCTGAAGACGGTGTAATGGGCGAGCAACTGCACGCAGAAGGTGAAACCGTTCTGGGTGAGCAAGTGATTGGTAAACTGGTTGCCGGTGGCGCGCCAGCAGCAGCGCCAGCTGCACAAGCAGACGCTGCATCAGCAAGCGATGACAATGCAGATGTGCTAACGCCATCTGTGCGTCGTCTGATTGCTGAAAAAGGTCTTGATGCTTCACAAATCAAAGGCACTGGCAAAGGCGGTCGCATCACTAAAGAAGATGTTGATGCATTCCTGAAAGCGCCAGCGGCAAAACCAGCAGCAGCGCAAGCGGCGGCAGCACCTGCGGCGCCAGTGGGTGACCGTACTCAGAAGCGTGTTCCAATGACTCGTCTGCGTAAGACTATTGCGAACCGTCTGCTTGAAGCGAAGAACTCAACGGCGATGCTGACTACGTTCAACGAAGTCAACATGAAGCCTATCATGGACCTTCGCAAGCAGTACAAAGACGTATTTGAAGAGCGTCACGGTATCCGTCTTGGTTTCATGTCTTTCTACGTGAAAGCGGTTACAGAAGCACTGAAGCGTTTCCCTGAAGTAAACGCGTCTATCGACGGCGATGACATCGTTTACCACAACTACTTCGACATCAGCATCGCGGTATCTACACCACGTGGTCTGGTAACACCAGTACTACGTGACTGTGATAAGCTGTCTGTTGCAGAAATCGAAAAAGGCATCCGTGAGCTGGCACTTAAAGGCCGTGACGGTAAACTAACTGTTGACGACATGACTGGCGGTAACTTCACCATCACTAACGGTGGTGTATTTGGTTCACTACTGTCTACGCCTATCATCAACTTGCCACAGTCTTCAATCCTGGGTATGCACAAAATCCAGGAGCGTCCAATGGCGGTCAATGGCAAGGTTGAAATCCTGCCTATGATGTACCTGGCGCTATCTTACGATCACCGTCAAATCGATGGTAAAGAATCGGTTGGCTTCCTGGTTACAATTAAGGAACTTCTGGAAGATCCAACGCGTCTGCTTCTGGACGTTTAATCATCTAGATTAAAGATTAAGCTGTATGTGAGCATTATGTCCGCATACAGCTTTTTTTTTGCGCCATTAGTCTTACTGGGGTTTTCATACAAGGCCTTGAGATCTATACTATGGGCGCAATTTGGGATAGCTGATTATTTGCATAAATATTCAGCTTTTTTAGTATAAAAAATTGGATAAAGCATCATGAATTTGCATGAGTATCAGGCAAAACAACTTTTTGCCGAATATGGTTTACCTGTATCAGAGGGTTACGCTTGTGACACGCCTCAAGAGGCTGTAGAAGCTGCTGGTAAAATCGGTGGTGACAAGTGGGTTGTAAAATGTCAAGTACACGCTGGCGGCCGTGGTAAAGCGGGCGGTGTAAAACTAGCAGACAGCAAAGACGAGATCCGCGCATTTGCTGAAAACTGGTTAGGCAAAAACCTGGTAACCTACCAAACTGACGAGAAAGGTCAGCCAGTTGCTAAAATCTTAGTAGAAAGCTGCACTGATATTGCAAATGAGCTATACCTGGGTGCTGTTGTTGACCGTGCTTCACGTAAAATCGTGTTCATGGCATCAACTGAAGGTGGTGTTGAGATCGAAGAAGTTGCTCACAACACACCAGAACTAATTCACAAAGCTGAGATCGATCCACTAGTCGGTCCTCAGGCTTACCAAGGTCGTGAGCTTGCGTTCAAACTAGGTCTGAACCCAACTCAAGTTAAGCAGTTCACTAAGATCTTCATGGGTCTTGCTGACATGTTCATCAACCACGACTTTGCACTACTAGAGATCAACCCTCTGGTAATCACTGACGAAGGTAACCTGCACTGTCTTGACGGCAAGATCGGTGTAGACGGCAACGCATTGTTCCGTCAGCCTAAGATCCGTGAATTCCACGATCCTTCACAAGAAGACGCGCGTGAAGCTCACGCAGCAAGCTTCGAGCTGAACTACGTTGCACTAGACGGTAACGTAGGTTGTATGGTTAACGGTGCTGGCCTAGCGATGGGTACTATGGACATCGTAAACCTGCACGGCGGTAAGCCAGCTAACTTCCTTGACGTAGGTGGCGGCGCAACTAAAGAGCGTGTATCTGAAGCGTTCAAGATCATCCTTTCTGATGACAACGTTAAAGCTGTACTAGTTAACATCTTCGGCGGTATCGTTCGTTGTGACATGATCGCAGAAGGTATCATCGGTGCGGTTAAAGAAGTTGGCGTAAACGTACCAGTAGTTGTACGTCTTGAAGGTACTAACGCTGAAGCGGGTCGTGAAGTACTAGCTAACTCTGGCCTTGACATCATTGCAGCTGAGTCTCTAACTGACGCTGCTGAGAAAGTAGTTGCTGCTGCGGAGGGCAAATAATGTCTGTACTAATTAACAAAGATACTAAAGTAATCTGTCAGGGTTTCACTGGTGGCCAGGGTACTTTCCACTCTGAGCAAGCTATCCAGTACGGTACGCAAATGGTTGGTGGTGTTTCTCCTGGTAAAGGCGGCACAACTCACCTGGGTCTGCCAGTATTCAACACTGTACGTGAAGCGGTAGAGTCTACTGGTGCAACTGCATCTGTAATCTACGTACCAGCTGCATTCTGTAAAGACGCTATCCTTGAAGCGATCGATGCAGGTATCGAGCTAATCGTATGTATCACTGAAGGCATCCCAACACTTGATATGGTTGATGTTAAAGTGAAGCTGGAAGAAACTGGCGTTCGCATGATTGGTCCTAACTGCCCAGGTGTTATCACTCCGGGCGAGTGTAAGATCGGTATCATGCCTGGTCACATCCACCTTCCTGGTAAAGTAGGCATCGTATCCCGTTCAGGTACTTTGACTTATGAAGCGGTTAAGCAAACTACTGACGCTGGCTTCGGTCAGTCTACTTGTGTAGGTATCGGTGGTGACCCAATCCCAGGTACTAACTTCATCGACGTACTGGAAATGTTCCAGAACGATCCTAAGACTGAAGCAATCGTAATGATTGGTGAGATCGGTGGTACTGCTGAAGAAGAAGCGGCAGAATACATCAAGCACAACGTGACTAAGCCAGTTGTTTCTTACATTGCAGGTGTTACAGCGCCTCCAGGTAAGCGTATGGGTCACGCAGGTGCGATCATCGCAGGTGGTAAAGGTACAGCTGACGAGAAGTTCGCTGCACTAGAAGCTGCTGGTGTTAAGACCGTTCGCTCACTTGCTGAGATCGGTTCTGCACTGAAAGAAAAAGCAGGCTGGTAATCACTTTACCTGCTTTGTAAAAAGGCGCCTCAGGGCGCCTTTTTTGATCTAGCCTTTGACGCTAAGCAATACAAAGCGAAAAGCTAATCGTGACCTTCTTATACCAATTGCACTTTAATACTAATTTCACTTAACACCTGGTCTATTTGAAGGGGCAAATAGGGCGCTAACAGCGTTAAGAATTTCTCATTTATAACTTTATACCTTAAACATAGGTTCACAAATTTTTGCCTCGCCTACTTGGACGTAGGTGCCACAGCGATAGCAGGACGCGAGAACGGTGTTATCGACCCTATTTACTCGCCTCAAAATAATTCACTTAAATAAGCAAATAGGTATAAGCTCTATCACAATGTGCTTTTGCTACGCTACTTGGCTCGATGCTATTCGAGTAGTATGCCCAAATATAAGGACCACCCGCACCTTCATTCAGGTCACCACCTGCGTGTTTATAGCAATCAATTTTGTAGGTTCATTGTGATCAGTGGGTAAAAACAGGAGTTCAGTAATGGCGGGGTCCTGACCATCAATTTGCCAGTACATATAGATGTACTTTCCTTTGGCGCCACTGTTTAGGTCTATGGGAGACCATTCCCAGCCCGAGATTGAGTTTTTCTGAGGGGAGTCATAGGCTTTAACTAGAATTACGGTGACTGACTGTCCCGGTAGTTGTTGATATCCAGAATAAATATAATCGCCGCCAACACCTTGATCCAGGTCTGCGGTAAAAAGTTCCAGCTTTTTTAAATAGCGGCCCTGGCGTAGTGTCATTTTGAATTTTGAGATTTGGAATAGCCATTTTAATTCTCCTTGTGCAGTTTAGGTTTATAGTCCTTGGTGGGTTGGCCAAACTATAGTCACTAAAGGAGAGGTCAGGTATTACATCTCATTGGCAGGTTAAGTCCGTGACAAGCGCTGCAACAGTTGCTGGTAGAAAGCGGGGGAGAGACCCCCGCTGAAAAGAAGTTTAATCCTGATAACTGATATGCTGGAAGAAACGTACAATCACGTCTTGCTTTTCAGGGTTAATCGGCAGTTTACCGGTTAAACGACGGATCATGGTTTCGGCATTGTTCATAAACTTACCATAACCTACGTCTTTTTTATCTTTGTCGCTAGCCACTACCACGAAGTGCATGGTGTCGCACAGGTGTTCACCTGCCCAGATCGAGCGCACCTGGCCATCCAACGCCGAGGTATCAAAGCTGAGCTTTTGTAACTCGCGGTTTGCGTCTGATTTATCTATCTGGCTGCTGCGTACCAGTGGCAGGCGGCCGTCTGCGATAAAACCGACGTGGGTCAATTGTAGCTGGTCGCACAAAGTTAAAAAGCTGTCTTCGATGCTACGATAAAACTGCGCGTAGTCGCCCGGGCGCATCTGACTTTGATATTCAGTTTTAATTGCACGGGTGATAGGCACTGAAAACGACACATAGCTCATCTCTGAATGTTGCTCTGGTAAGCTACAGTTACGTGCCTGATAACGGGGATATAAACTGCGTAGCTTATATCCATAGCTTTCCCTGTGGCCTTTCACCTTAGCGAAAATATCATAGGTCAGATGCTGATGGTCGCGTACTTTATACGACAGGCCTTCTGGTTCATACTGCTCTTTTAAGTCGTCCAGCGCTTTTTTCACTTTGCTGTGAAAGCTGGCAGCGTTGGCACGCAGTTCGTCACCCGTAGCCAGGAATAACAAGCGGATTTTGCGCGCTTTATGAACCGCCTCGTAGTGTATCTTGTGACCTTCGTGATACTTAGGGTTGTAAAAGAACAGGATCTGCTTATCCGTTTGCAGGCTGTAGGCCTCATCGTGATAGCGAACAACTGGTAGCTTGTCATTAGCAATCACGTGGACGTTAAATAACTCGTGTTCGTCGCAAATGGCAAACAACTTTCGGGCCAGGCGTTGGTAACAGCTTTCTACGTCGTCAAAGCAATCGAAGAATGCGTCGCTGGGTTTAAACTCAGCCAGAATATAATGGTTGTTGCGTGCGTTCGTTGGAATATAAACGCGATGAAGATTCATTGATGCCATAGGTTTTTCCTTGCGATACCTCTGTTG
Organism: Pseudoalteromonas sp. PPB1; assembly: GCF_015356275.1. Classification (NCBI taxonomy): domain Bacteria; kingdom Pseudomonadati; phylum Pseudomonadota; class Gammaproteobacteria; order Alteromonadales; family Pseudoalteromonadaceae; genus Pseudoalteromonas; species Pseudoalteromonas sp. PPB1. Next base: position 229,490 of record NZ_JACEQV010000007.1, read on the forward strand.
TTGACGCCTATGATAGAGTGACCTTGTGACGAATATATTGCGCTAGAACAAAATTTGTCATAAAAATGACGCGCCATTTTACACTTGAATTGGTTGTTTTATACCCAGGTTTACGTAATTACGTGGTAAATCTGTTCTCGCCTCAGTTTTACGCTGTTCGTTGCGCGAACTTTTTGTAATAATGCCTCAGTTAACTGGTACTAAATTTTCAGAGGAATGAGTTCCTATGGCGGAAGCAGAAAATCGCCCAACAAACTTTATAACAAATATCATTGATGCGGACTTGGCCAGCGGTAAGCATGGCGGCACGCACACGCGCTTTCCACCAGAGCCGAATGGCTACTTACACATAGGCCATGCTAAGTCTATTTGTCTGAACTTTGGCATCGCGCGCGACTACCAGGGCCTGTGTAACCTGCGCTTTGACGATACGAACCCGGAAAAAGAAGATCTGGATTACGTTAACTCAATTAAAGAAGACGTGCAGTGGCTGGGCTTTAATTGGGACGGTGAGATCTGCTATTCGTCTAACTACTTTGACAAGTTATACGAGTATGCGGTTGAGCTGATCAACAAAGGCCTTGCTTACGTGTGTTTTCTGTCGCCAGAGCAGGCGCGTGAATACCGTGGCACCCTAACTGAGCCGGGTAAAAACAGCCCGCATCGCGACACCTCACCAGAAGAAAACCTGGCGCTGTTCGAAAAAATGAAGAACGGCGAGTTCAAAGAAGGTGAGTGTGTATTGCGTGCCAAGATTGATATGGCCAGCTCTTTCATGGTTCTGCGCGATCCAATCATTTATCGTATTCGTTTTGCTCACCACCATCAGACAGGTGACAAGTGGTGCATTTACCCAATGTACGACTTTACGCACTGTATTTCGGATGCACTGGAAGGGATCACCCATTCACTGTGTACGCTGGAGTTCCAGGATAACCGCCGTTTGTACGACTGGGTACTGGACAACATCAGTCTTGAGTGTCACCCGCAACAGATCGAGTTTTCTCGTCTGAACCTTGAATACACCGTGATGTCAAAGCGTAAGCTGAATGACCTGGTGGTGAATGGTCAGGTAGAAGGCTGGGACGATCCCCGTATGCCAACCATTGCTGGTCTGCGTCGTCGTGGTTATACCCCTGCGTCTATCCGCGAATTCTGTAAGCGCATCGGTATTACCAAGCAAGACAACATGGTTGAAATGGGCATGCTCGAAGCCTGTATCCGTGACGATCTGAACGAAAATGCACCCCGTGCGATGGCTGTGCTTGATCCGGTTAAGATAGTCATCGAGAACTATGATGCCGAGCAGGTTGAAATGCTTGACGCGCCTAACCACCCAACGCTGGATATGGGCTCACGTCAGCTGCCGTTCACACGTGAAATCTTCATCGAGCGCGATGACTTCCGTGTTGAAGCAAATAAAAAGTTTAAGCGTCTGGTACTGGGCAAAGAAGTGCGTCTGCGTAATGCCTATGTGATCAAAGCTGAGCGTGTTGAAGAAGACGACGCGGGCAACATCACCACGATTTACTGTACATACGACGCCGATACTCTGGGTAAAAACCCGGCTGATGGTCGCAAAGTGAAAGGGGTGATCCACTGGGTATCTGCAAGTCACTGCATTGACGCAGAAGTACGTCAGTATGACCGCCTGTTCAATGTACCAAACCCGGCAGCAGCGGAAGACTTTGCAACTACGCTGAACCCGGACTCACTGGTTATCATTGCAAATGCTAAGCTTGAGCCGTCTCTGGCAGAAGCAGCACCTGAGCAGGGCTTCCAGTTCGAGCGTTTAGGTTATTACTGCCGTGATAACAAGGGCGATACGCTAACGTTTAACCAGACGGTTGGTTTGCGTGACTCCTGGGCGAAAATCGAAAACGCCTAACACGTGCAAATAATAAAAAGGTCGGCTTATGTCGGCCTTTTTTAATTATCATGCACGAACTACATAACCGATTTGATAACATACGCTTGCAGCAATCGATGAACATCCATTGGTGGCAGTAGAGGTGAGTATTACAGTCGTACACTAAACGGATAGCGTTAAACGGACAGTTATATGGCAGAAAAGTCGATCCACAACTTTTACATCAATGAACAACAGTCGGTGTATTTGCTCTCACATAAAGATGCAAAAAAACACCGTCAGTGGCTCAACATTTGTCAGAAGCAACTGACTTTGCTGGGCTATCGGGATGTGGAAGTGATTGGCTCAGGTGCTTTTGGTTTTGTCTTTGCCGGTATTGATGAGCAGGACAGGGAATGGGTGTTTAAGTTCTCCCGTATCACACTGGCACAAAGTGTGCGTGACCGTCTTGAAGATGAAGCGTATATGCTGTCACAGATCCATAATCCTATGGTGCCCGAATTTTACGCCTTTGAACGGGTAAAAAAGCAGGGGATCCTGATGATGGCCCGCGCAAAAGGCGAAGACCTCGAGCAGTGGTCGTTAAAACGTGGCCGGTTTAAACCGCATGAACTGGTGCACCTGGCCAATAAGCTACGTAACGTTTTAGTTGATTTACGCGACCGTAAAAATGGTATGTCGCCGCAGCCTGTGGTGCATGGCGATATTAAACCCTCTAACATCGTCTGGGATGAACAAACAGATAGCTTCTCGCTGGTTGACTGGGGTAGCTCAGTGTATGCGCAGCTCGATGCCCACGGCGAGCCCATTGCCAGCAATATCATGGATCTGATGTCCTCTGACATTAGTAGCACCAATGCCCGAATGGGCGATGTGTATTTTATCGGCGACGAACAGATGTCGGGTGCGCGCTCTTCGCCGCGCTTTGACGAGCAGGGCGTGGCATCCACAATCTATGCGCTGGCGAGCGCTCAGTCCTGCCGTTTTGGTGCCGCTGTAATTCCTGCAACCAGCTTAGGCCTGCCGCAGGCATTTGCCAGAATGATCGATGCGATGCTGAGTAAAGACAAAGTCACACGCGATCAGGCCGGCGATTACTTTATGCGTAATATGCCGGCAATGGCGCGTATGTATTTGCCTGAACTTGAAACGGCGCCCAGCAAGGCCAGCATCCCATTCTGGTTCACTGAAATCGACGAAGAGCCAGACACGGTTGTGTACAGCTCTCGTAAACAGTTTTTACGTCGGGCCGATCATAACCAGCAACTGTTGGATGTGAACGATGCTCAGCTTGACCGTTACTATAAAGAGTTTTTATTCGATACCGGCGACAGCGAAAAAGCGTTTCTGGCGTCTATCAGTCGGCTGGCAAAGTATCCGGTAGTAGGCGGTCTGAGTTTTCACTGGAAAGACGCTTCGTTGTTTGTTGAATCCAGCCTGGTACTGCACGATGAATCCTTGCAAAGTGCTTTTACCGATGCGGTAAATGCCACTGTGATGCTGGCTCAAGGCATAGAGCAGAAGGGCTTGTTTAAATGCTGCCTGTTTGATGCCAGACAAACCATTCAGCTTCAGCGCGATGGCACAGGTGCATTTATTTTTGATCAGGTTCCTGAGCTGCAATATACGGTATCGGACATTGGTACCAGCGAAATCGCCAGGCCGCATTCTTACTTTGAGGACGGCAAAGACCCCGACGAACAACTGCAATTACCGCGGCAAATAGTGCAATGCGTATTTGAGCTAAACCAGATCCATCATACCGGCTGTATCATTTTTGAGTCGCTCAACGACCGCCTTAAAATTCACCATTATTATTGCCTGCTGGATGCCAGTAAAGAGCGAGAGTTTAAAGTGCTGCTAACCCGTATTATGCAATATGCCATGAGCATTCAGGACTTTGGCGTCGCAGGTTTTATGAAATTACCCTATAAAAATACCCGCGAATTTGCCTTATGCGCAAGGCAACCTGATCACTTTTATCCCAAAGACCCTAAGGCCGCTGCACAGGGCTGAATGAGGCCGTCTACGACTAAGATATAACAAAACGCACGTTGCACATCGGCCCGTCCTCCGCCAAGATAAACAGCTAATAACCGGAGGGAAACATGGATCAGGAAACACGCCGAGAGCTGCTCAAACTGAGCTGGAGCATGCACGACGAAGTAGAGCAGGCCATATTAAAAGATAGCGCCAAACAGGGCGACGACAACTGGACAGAAAAGCAGAAACTGCTGCTGGCTGATATGTCGCTGCACCTTCTGCAAACCGCGCTAAAACCTAATGGGCTTAGCCGGGAAAAGCTTAAAAATAACCTCAACGCCATTCTAACGCTCAGCGATGACTTTATCGACGAAGTCGACTTACGCAAAACCGCCGATGCCCTTTATGGGTTGGATAAGTGAACGGCTCTTACTCTAGCTGATAGCAAGTCATAAACGGGGTTCCCTTTACCTTCTACGCTCGTCATCCCGGTCATAGAGCCGGGAACTATTTAAAGACCACGCAGTAGCATCCAGTTATAGACAAACCTGACAAACAACTCCGTCACCCTGGTCATAGAGTCGGGTACTACCACTGAGCTCAACGCGTACAGATTCCAAAAAAGGTGAATAAGGCATTTTCACTCCTATACTGTTTTTTATACAGGTATAAGTGAATGCGGCCAATTATCAAGTCAAACTTCTCATTTTCTCCGCGCTTGAAGGTCTCGTTTAAGTGAAACACCAATTTAAGTTCTTTATATTCATGAGGTTAGTAGTTTTACATAGGAAAACCACTAGTCTCCCCATGAACGAGGCTCGGTTTCAACAAAGCCATTTTGGCTTGAGCAATGTGGGCAATGGTGGTAGGTTATTGTTATTAATATGAATAAATTAATTTGGCTGTGGATCTTTACGGTTTTAGGAACGGGGTTTAACCGGTATTCACGCTAATAAGCTGTTATGTGTCTATTCAATCTATCGGTTATGAGGTTTTAATTGGCTAACCATAGTAAAAAAATAAATTTGGCTAAAGAGCAATTAGAAGATGCAATAGATATGCTAGTAAATGGAAGATATATATCTTGCCTAACTCTAGCTGGAGCGGCTGAAGAAGTTTTTACTGCTTTAGCTGATGCAAAGCTTGGTAAGAACCCTTTTAACTTAATACATGAGTTGATTAACTACGATTTAGCGGCGGAAGGACACCAACAAATATCTAGAGGTAGATTCCGTAAAGTTAGAAATGGCGCTAGAAATTTAGTTAAACACCATGATCAGGGTGATGATGAATCTGTGCATATAAATAGGCGTGGTCAAGCGGTAGCCACACTTGGCCAAGCAATGATCTCTGCCGATATGTTAGAAGTAAAATATAAAAACAAAAGAAAATATAATGCTTGGTTAAAACAGTATAGAAACACATAACAAGCCAATTAAGACGTGACTGCTAACAGCTTGCTCAGTTCCGCTTCGCTTCACATTTTAGCAAGCTATTATCAGCCCCTTATTGGAGCGTTAGGTTTTTATGAAGAATGTCGTCAAAAAGAACATTTTCGGAATAGTTTTAGTACTTTTATTACTGCCCATTTTAGGTTTTATTCCTTTTGAATTGTCTGATGAAAGCGAATTTGTTTTATCAGTGACTTTGGCGGTGTTCGGTTTTGTGTCTTTTTTAGCTGCAATTCTGGTTTTTTGGGTTGCTTACTATGCTCATGGGCGTTTGATAGCTGTAATTGCTGGTGTTTCTTACTTTGCTTTGCCTGCTATTCATGAGTACCTGTATTTTGCAGTAGTTTTATCAATACTGCTGTATTGGGTTTCACTCAAAAAACAAGTCAGGGAATTTGCCAACAAAACCTAACAAGGCCGTCAAACAAAGGACACAAAACAGCAGGCTGTGCTCCTTCGTCGCAAATTTTAGCCTGCTATTTTGTGCCGTTTACGGCAAGCGTTAGAGCTCACTTTGTCTCGAATATCAGCATAATTAAAGGAACGTAATGCAAAACCTTGTAAAACATACGCTTTACCTTTTTCTATGGATTACTGGCCTAACCGCCGCTATGACGCTAGCAGGTATTGGATATGCTTGGTTTTTCTTGGAAACCAAAGAGCTCTCCCATTTAGAGTGGCTAATAGGCTCTGTGATCATAGAAGTAGTTGCAGTGATCCTTATGCTTGCTAAAAAAGGGATGAAGTATCTTCCGGACACACAAACCGATAAAGAACCAAAAGATACCCTTAAGTTTATGGAAAGCTTCATCTCTACTGGCACTAGCGCAACGGTTGTCAGTAACAGGGTCTCTTGGCTGGTAGGTGAGGATAAGCTGATATCAATTCTTCAATCAAAAATTGAAAGCGGCACTCGCATTGAAATTATCACGCCAAATGAAGTCCCAGAAGCACTTAGAGAAAACCTGAAAGGTGCATCGTTTATTGTTACTAAAGAAAATATATCACCAGAAGCTAGGTTTACATTAGTGAATGGTGACCGTAGCGGGGCTGAAAAACTCGCCATTGCCCGAGGTGTTCACCCTGACCACGAGATCACAATTTTTGATAATAATTCTGGCCCCCAAATAATTGCGATGGCAAAGGACATAATTAGAAAGTCCAAGGAGCTATCAAATGCCGCATAGATGGTGCAATTCGGCACAGATACGTCGAGAGCAAATTGAGTCAGGAACACAAGATTGAATAGACACCCACCCGAAACTGGCGTGCGGAATGTACGTCGTCTACCTTTAGGTAATGCTCAATGGATTGAGAATGTCAAAGTATGCCAACTGCAAGGAAGAAGCAGGTCAGCTTATCAGACACTAAGTACTACACTGCATATCCCGGTGTGTTCGCCGGGCATTTCTGTGCGGCAAAGACCGCGTCACGGGCAAGTCTTATGAACATCGGCGAGACTGGGTTGAGGAAAAATTGCTGACCCTTGCGAAGGTGTTTTGCATTGATGTGTGTGGCTAAGCGGTTATGAGCAATCATACGCATATTGTGTTGTATGTGGACGATAAGAAAGCACTAAGGTTATCAGATAAGGCGATAGTGCTTCGCTGGCATAAGCTGTTTAAGGGCAACTGGCTGACGCACAAGTTCATTAATGGTGATGAGCTGAGCACATCCGAGTGTAGTATGTTGGTAGCTGATATTGCTGAATTCAGACACCGTCTTGCTAGCATCAGCTGGTTCATGCGGGTGCTTAATGAAGACATTGCCCGCAAAGCTAATAAATATAGATTGAATAGACACCCACCCGAAACTGGCGTGCGGAATGTACGTCGTCTACCTTTAGACAATACTCAATGGATTGAGGATGATAAATTATGCCAATGGCAAGGAAGAAGCAGGTCAGCTTATCAGATACTAAGTATTACCACTGTATATCCCGGTGTGTTCGCCGGGCATTTCTGTGCGGCAAAGACCGCGTCACGGGCAAGTCTTATGAACATCGGCGAGACTGGGTTGAGGAAAAATTGCTGACCCTTGCGAAGGTGTTTTGCATTGATGTGTGTGGCTATGCGGTTATGAGCAATCATACGCATATTGTGTTGTATGTGGACGATAAGAAAGCACAAAGGTTATCAGATAAAGCGATAGTGCTTCGCTGGCATAAACTGTTTAAAGGCAACTGGCTGACGCACAAGTTCATTAATGGTGATGAGCTTAGCGAGTCAGAGCATAATATGCTTGATGCAGACATCAGTGAATTTAGAATACGTCTTGCGAGCATCAGCTGGTTTATGCGGGTGCTTAATGAAGACATTGCCCGCAGGGCCAATAAAGAAGATGGTTGTACAGGTCGGTTTTGGGAAGGGCGATTCAAGTCACAGGCTTTGTTGGATGAAGCGGCGCTGGCAGCGTGCCTGGCTTATGTTGACCTGAACCCAGTCAGAGCCAAAATGGCAGATACACCGGAAACGTCAGATTACACCAGCATTAAAAAGCGTATTGAGCATGCACAACAAGGCAAGCAACCCAAAAGCCTACTGCGTTTTGCGGGCAATCCAAGAAAGCACATGCCTAAAGGGTTGCCGTTTGAGCTGAGCTATTACATACAGCTAGTTGAATTAACAGGTCGATGTATGCGTGCAGATAAGCGGGGTTATATCGGCGATAGCCAGCCTTTGTTGACACGATTGCAAATAGAGCCAGACAACTGGCTCAAGCTTGAATGATTGAATAGACACCCACCCGAAACTGGCGTGCGGAATGTACGTCGTCTACCTTTAGGTAATGCTCAATGGATTGAGGATGCTAGATTATGCCAATGGCAAGGAAGAGGCAAATCAGCCTATCAGACACTAAATACTACCACTGCATATCCCGGTGTGTTCGCCGGGCATTTCTGTGCGGCAAAGATCGCGTCACGGGCAAGTCTTTTGAACATCGGCGAGACTGGGTTGAGGAAAAATTACTGACCCTTGCGAAGGTGTTTTGCATTGATGTGTGTGGCTATGCGGTTATGAGCAATCATACGCATATTGTGTTGTATGTGGACGATAAGAAAGCACTAAGGTTATCAGATAAAGCGATAGTGCTTCGCTGGCATAAACTGTTTAAAGGTAGCTGGCTGACGCACAAGTTCATTAATGGTGATGAGCTTAGCGAGTCAGAGCACAGTATGCTTGATGCAGACATTAGTGAATTCAGAACACGCCTTGCTAGCATCAGCTGGTTCATGCGGGTGTTGAATGAAGACATTGCCCGCAAGGCCAATAAAGAAGATGGTTGTACAGGCCGGTTTTGGGAAGGACGATTTAAGTCACAGGCCTTACTGGATGAAGCGGCATTAGCAGCGTGCCTGGCGTATGTTGACCTGAACCCAATCAGAGCCAAAATGGCAGAGACACCGGAAACATCAGACTACACCAGCATTAAAAAGCGTATTGAGCATGCACAGCAAGGAAAGCAACCCAAAAGCCTACTGCGTTTTGCGGGTAACCCAAGAAAGCACATGCCCAAAGGATTGCCCTTTGAACTGACCTATTACATTCAGCTGGTAGAGCTAACAGGCCGATGCATGCGTGCAGATAAGCGGGGTTGTATCAGCGATAGCCAGCCTTTGTTGACACGATTGCAAATAGAGCCAGACAACTGGCTCAAGCTTACTACGCAATTTACGAAGGTCTTCCATGGCGCGGTAGGGCGAAAGCAAGCGATGACAGATTACTGTGAGCATCTTCATAAAAGACGACGCGCCAACTTGACTCAGTGCGAGCGATTACTGGGTTAACACCTTCCCGTAAGTACCATTGCGATTTATCTAAGTTGAGGCTTGGATGCGCATTTGTATTGTCCGAATCTGATTAATCTTCAGGATTTCGTGCTTAAACTTACGACTTTCACTACTCAGAGCTTATAGAAAGCGCAGCATTTGATAGTCTTGCATTTCTTTACTGAACCTGCCCACAATAGGTCTGTGGATTTACCGGTGGGTGTCACTTAATATTTTAGCAAGGTGCTTATAACAAGTACCTAAAGCAAAGGACGCAAAACAGCAGGTTTGTGCTCCTTCCTCGCTAACTTTAGCCTGCTATTTCGCGCCGGATAGGCAAGCGTTATAATCCATGATGATCGAATTAGTTTTAGCCTCAACCTTAGTGTCATTTGTTAATACCGAAATGTATGAGATAGATTCGTGCATAGGTGAAAAATTTGAGTTAATTGAAGCTGTAAACCCTCAATGGCCAATACATTCCGAAAGATTCTTAGGTGTCGGTTACGTTGACTTTAGGGTTACAGTGAATAGAGAAGGTAAGGTTGTAGAGCACCAAATCACTCGCTCTCAGCCAAGACGAATTTTTGATAGGCAATCACTTCGTGCGCTAAAGAAATGGAAATTTAACTCATCAAAGCATGCAGAACGCTGCTTTGATGTAACTTTTAAATACGATTCGGACGAATTTGAGTAAATGGATTATAACAAGTTGCTCAAGTTCGTAAACTTATTGGGACAGTTAGTAGTTGGCTTGGCACTTCGCGCAAGTTTAGCCAACTAGTAATTGCCCCTTAGCAAAGCCTTATGTTTACAGGACAATCGAGCATTGGAAAACACTCCAGAATATCCTATATGTATCGTTTATGAGGACGAAACCGAAAATGTTGTGTTAGCTAACGCAATTGAGGTTATGACTCACCTCGAATGGTTTGACTCTGATGATCCTGAATCTTATGCTCAAGTAACAGATGCAAAAAATAAAGCTGTTAGCCTTAAAGTTGAAGCTCTGGAAATTATAGAGCTAAAATACACATAGCAAGGCAAATTAAAAAGGGCGGACAAAAACCAGTTGGCTTTGTTCGTGCCTCAAATTATAGCCAACTAATTTTTCCCGTTTACGGCAAGCGTTAAATGGCATGATGGAAGCAATATTTATATCAACCAATGGCACATATCTAGAAGCTACCCTTGAAATAGAGGGGAAGCAGTACTGTGTTATGGATGAATTGACGCTAGATATCGAAAACCTTCCCAAAATAGGCGAAAGCTTTGCATTCGAGTTTTCAAATTCCCTCGATGAAGATGAAAGTTGGGAATCAATTTTCCAATCTAACCCTGAAAAGAAAAAGTGCATTGAACAAGTTTCAGGCTGGAGATACAGAGCTTTCGGTCAAATAATTTCGATAAACCCAGTTACAGTTGATTGTGGCATTTTAAAGGAAGAAGATATAATCCATACAAATGATCCAAGTGTAGTTGGAGAGTTTATTAGTTTTACAATTAGCAGGCTCGGTGTGTATGCCATTTAACAAGTCAGTCAAAGCGGACGCATACTCGCTGGCCTATTTATTGCTAATCGCTTCGCGGAAAAAACGTCCATCAAGCATGCGCCGTTGCTGCAAGCATTATATTTCCATTGGAGTCTGTCGTGATTCTTAACAACGAGTATGAGGTCACAATAGCAAGTGATGTCAGTAACGGTCGAGACGGAATAGGAGTTGAGATTTATTTCAAGGGTAAGTTGATACTTGAGATATTTCGTGATGACACAAAAAAGTCGCGTGAAGTAACAACTTACGACAAAGATATCCCGCTAGAGGTTGTTGAAGCTTCTATCGAGTTATTCAAAAAAGAAATACCTTGGGATTTCCAAGATTAGTTCATTGGAAATATAAAAAGTTAATTAAAATGTGGACGCAAAACGGCAGGCTTGCGCTCATTCCTCGCTTAGTTTAGCCTGCTATTTCCCACTGTTTATTAAGGCGTTAGGTCTAGGTTTTAGCATGGAAGTAAAATTCGGGATTGGATTAGGTAATATTAGGTTTGGCATTGATCAAGTTACCCTAAAAAGGCTGATAGGAGAGCCCAACAAAATAGACACCGATAATGATGGGCTGCTGCTTCTTCAATACAACAAACTTAAGTGTACGTTTTGGATGGATGAAACTGACAGGCTTCACTGGATTCAATGCTCAAATCCAACGTTATTAATTCAAGGTGTTAACATAATAGGCTTAGAGGTGCTGGTTGCTATTTCTAAACTTAAGGTAATCATCGAAACGCCTTTTGAATTTGAAGATTATGGCTCAATGGAAAGTTACACCTTTCCGGAACAAGAGCTTGAGATTCAATCTGAGTACGGTGTTGTTACTACCGTTTGTTTTGGTCATTTCTGGAAAGATGATGAACCGCTGTATACTAATGCCTAACAAGTTACTAAAAAGGATGTAAAACGCTGGCTTGTGCTTCTTCGTTGCTAATCTTAGCCAAGCATTTATGCGCCCATTAGTAAGGCGTTAGAAGTCATCAATATAGATAGGGTAGTTATTAAATCAGGTAACACCGCCGCTATCCTTACTTTTAGTGAGCGTGACGGCGATTGTTTCTCAGTTACCTATGAAAGTCCTTCTGTGAAACTCAGGAAAAGGGTTTGGGGATACACCGACTGCGAATTCCTCGTTAATCTCTTTGAGTTCATTGCTAAGGAATGGAAAGGTTGGGATGGTGCCCAAGAATGGGTGTCTATTGAAGGTGAATCTTGGCGTGTTCGTGCCTCACCAATTATGGTCAAGTATTATTAGCTCGTTACTCGAGGCGTTGTATTTTTATTCAAACTTTGAGTTTATACAAATTGGTAAGTTAGTTTGTCAGTCGTTAACCTGTTATGGAATAAAAAAATTACTCTTACCTCAGATTCTTTAGAGGGTTTCAAAGAGTTGAAAGGAGACTTGTGGGAGTACTTAGTTAAAGATACTAATAATACCTATAGAGTGTTCCGAAGCTTTTTTGACAATAAGTATTACGTTTATGAATTGATAGAACCAAAAGGTGAAACTTTGATAGCCAAGCTTCACTGCAATGGCGACTTTGAAACATACTTAAACAAAAAGACGATTAAAGATTTTGTATGGTTTGGTAGCCAATATAGCAATTTAGCCGAAGGTAAGTTAAAAATTGACAACTACAGTAAAATTTATTTAAACGATGAATTGGTAGCTTTTGTCGGTGGAGAAAATAGAGTAAATTGGTTTTTTAAGGTTGTTTTACATGGTCGTAAAATTCGCTATCGGAAATGGAGTGGAATTAAATATAATTCCTTTCGGATTAATGAGAGACTAGCCTTATCTCTAGTAGTATCATATATGGCTAATTTGGACTAAAAAATGCCGTTACTTATGGCGTTATATTTTCAAGGAAGGTTTATGAAGTTTTTAATTTTTGTAGCAATAGGGCTCTTTTCGTCTTCTAGCCTTGCTGATTGTGATTTTAATGTTAAACGATCAAATGATGAAATTGATGATTGGCTAATCTAAAAAAGTCCTACATACAGAGAAATGGTTAAAGATATCAGATCCAGACCTATATTCCGTACCTATATAATAAAAGATGCTATTTCCGTTAGAACAGGGAATACATATGCTAGAGACGAGGGGTTAGAGATACATGTAAACCCTAATCTTTTACCAGCGAGAAAGATTTCTACAGTAATTTTTGAAATGAGCAATGCATATTTTAATCCTGAGCACCAAAAAATAGACAGACTTGTAGACAAAGGCTTTATTAAAAAAAGAAGAATTTGGATTGGCCCATGAGATTTATGAGTACGAGGCGATAAGTAAGCATAGATCTGTAATTGGCGACATCAATAATGCTTGTAACAGACTCCCAAAGGATTTTTATCACCTTGTGTCGATTAAAAATCGAATTTTTAAAAATACAAAATTCCGAGTTTAGATAGATATTTGGAAAATCAACTAAAATCAGGACATGCAGCCCATTATTATGGTTGGTTTTCAAAACGACAAAAAAGATAACTATCAGCTACAGCGGGTCAATTTAAGCTGCGCTTCAATTGCTCGCTGACTGGGGCGTTATATGCCCAGAGAGACATCCGAATGAGCTTTACTATTTTAGCTGAAGTAGAAGTTTTAAAAGTTAACGATAAAGACTTTCTGGCGAGATTTATTAATGGTGCTAGGCCAGCTATTTCTTATAAAAGCTTGGAAACTTCTGGTGCATCTTTTGCGTCATGCTCGGCCTTGTTGATCAAATCCAGATAGCTTAGGCAACACTGCGATTTCAGCTGTTTCCTTGATATTTAGGCATACCTAGCCCAGCCATTCTATTGAGCACTTTCACTTTGATCATCGCTTCAGTGTGCT
>NZ_JACEQV010000080.1:0-1142 GCF_015356275.1 Pseudoalteromonas sp. PPB1
CCATCATTGATAAACGGGTCGGCCACAAAGCGCTCGGCGCTCAGGTCGGCACGATTAACATAACCCCGTGCCAGTCCTGTACCGGCAATATAAAGCTCACCAGCCACACCCGGTGGGCACAGGTTCAGTGCCCGGTCGAGTACATACAAACGGATCCCCGCAATCGGCGCACCAATCGGCACTGGCAACGCCGGATCGCCGTGACAGGTAAAGTGACTGACATCTACCGCCGCTTCTGTCGGGCCATATAAGTTATACAGCTTAGCCTGGGGCAATTTGCTCAGCGCCTGTGCCTGTACCTCGCTGGGCAGGGCTTCACCACTACACAGAATTCGGCGAATGCTGGTCGCGGTATGCACCAACTCATGGCCAATAAACGCCTGCAACATCGAGGGTACAAAGTGCAAGGTGGTGACGCCAAAATGATTAATGGTGTCGAGCAGCTGGGTGCTGTCTTTGTGCGCACCCGGCTCGGCAATCACCAGCTCCGCACCGTACATTAACGGCCAGAAAAACTCCCACACCGACACGTCAAACCCGAAGGGGGTTTTTTGTAGTACTTTGTCGTCTGCACCTATCGGATAGGCCGACTGCTGCCAGGCGATACGGTTGTAAATCGCGCTGTGCTGATTACCCACGCCTTTGGGCTTACCAGTCGAACCTGAGGTGTAAATCACGTAGGCCAGCTGAGTTGCCGGGATTTCGTGCGCAGGTAACTGCGAGGGATAGTCTGCCAATGACAAACTTTGATAGGTGATGCGCTCAGCCAAATCACTCAGGCTGTCCAGACGCGTCAGAGAGTCATCACCTAAGAACAGCGATAAACCACTATTGCTGGCGATATAAGCAATGCGATCCAAGGGCAGTGACGGCTCCAGCGGTACATAGGCCGCACCGGCCTTCACCACTGCCAGAATGCTTATCACCATTTCAAGACTGCGTTCAAACACCAGCGCCACTTTGTCCTCCGCACCAATGCCCCGGGCATTCAGACAATGGGCCAGTTGGTTAGAGGCCTGCTCCAGCTCAGCATAAGTCATGCTCTGCTGGGCAAAGCGCAGCGCCACCGCCTCGGGCGTACGCACACTTTGTTCACTGATCAGTGTCGTGATTGGACGCTGATAGTCAAACGCCGGGGTGCC
>NZ_JACEQV010000081.1:0-1111 GCF_015356275.1 Pseudoalteromonas sp. PPB1
ATACCAAATTGATTAAATTTATGATCTAATGTCAAAATCCAATTTCCATCTATGTGATAGTGATTTTGCAGCCTTCTGAATTTATTAAGCTCTCCAAACAAACTAAAGATCCAAGAAAGAAAGTGCGCATGCTCGCACTGGCTCATTTCTTTGAAGGTAAGTCCCGTTATCAAATTGCTGAATACTTAAAGGTCAGCCGTACGAGCGTGAACAAATGGGTAAAAGATTATCTCGAGCGTGGCCTAGAAGGTTTAGAGGAGCTGCCTCGCTCAGGCCGACCTTGTAAGCTTGATGAATCACAACAGGAGCAGCTTAAAGCATATATACTCGACGCCATAAAACGCTCGGAAGGCGGTCGACTGACATTAGAAGATATTCAGCAATATATATCAGCACAGTTCTACATAGAATACGAGTTATCAGCCGTTCACCGACTGTTGAAAAGAAAAAACTTCTCATGGATTAGTAGTCGCTCCATCCACCCTAAAGGAAACCAGGCTTACCAAGAAGCTTTTAAAAAACTTCCAGTTGGAAACGATCCTTCACACCCCGGGACACCTTCTTCCTGAACGTATCGACGTGTGGTTTCAAGATGAGGCACGATTTGGTCAGCAAACTTCGACAACGAAGGTTTGGGCTGAAAAAGGCTCACGCCCAAGAGTCGTAAAGCAGCAACAATTCGAGTATGCCTATTTGTTTGGTGCAGTGTGTCCCACGACTGGTAAAACAGAAGCACTCATCTCACCGTTAGTAAATAAAGATGTGATGTATTGTCACTTGAAACAAATATCACAAAGTACTCAACCAGGAAGAATGGCTGTGGTCGTCATGGATCGTGCTGCCTGGCACTTCAAAGATGGTGTGGTAGAAGGTTTGAAGAACGTGGTGATAATCAGACTGCCGCCTTATTCACCAGAATTGAATCCTATAGAACAAGTATGGAGCTGGCTTAGACAACGCAAGTTATCCAACAGAACCTTTGCAAGCTACGAAGACATTTTGGATCAGGTCAGTGAAGCATGGAATGCGTTTATCTCATGTGCTGACAGGGTGAAATCACTATGCTTTAGAGACTGGATAAAAATGACCAGTTAATTAATCAAAATGGTAT
>NZ_JACEQV010000082.1:0-1088 GCF_015356275.1 Pseudoalteromonas sp. PPB1
ATGGCAAAAGAAAAGTTTGAACGTTCGAAACCGCACGTTAACGTTGGTACTATCGGCCACGTTGACCACGGTAAAACTACCCTAACTGCAGCAATCACTAACGTACTTGCAAAAGTATACGGTGGTGAAGCGAAAGACTTCGCATCAATCGATAACGCTCCAGAAGAGCGTGAGCGTGGTATCACAATCTCAACTTCACACGTTGAGTATGACACTCCAACTCGCCACTACGCGCACGTTGACTGTCCTGGACACGCTGACTACGTTAAAAACATGATCACTGGTGCTGCTCAGATGGACGGCGCGATCCTGGTAGTTGCTGCAACTGACGGTCCTATGCCTCAAACACGTGAGCACATCCTACTTTCTCGTCAGGTTGGTGTACCTTACATCATCGTATTCATGAACAAATGTGACATGGTTGACGACGAAGAGCTACTAGAGCTAGTAGAGATGGAAGTTCGTGAACTTCTTTCTGAGTACGACTTCCCAGGTGACGACCTGCCTCTAATCCAGGGTTCTGCTCTTAAAGCGCTAGAAGGCGAGAAAGAGTGGGAAGACAAGATCGTTGAGCTTGCAGAAGCACTAGATTCTTACATCCCAGAGCCAGAGCGTGACATCGATAAGCCGTTCATCATGCCTATCGAAGACGTATTCTCAATCCAGGGTCGTGGTACTGTTGTAACTGGCCGTGTTGAAGCTGGTATCATCAACGTGAACGACGAAGTTGAAATCGTAGGTATCAAAGAAACTACGAAGACAACTTGTACAGGTGTTGAAATGTTCCGTAAGCTGCTTGACGAAGGTCGTGCAGGTGAGAACATCGGTGCCCTTCTACGTGGTACTAAGCGTGATGAAGTTGAGCGTGGTCAGGTTCTTTGTAAGCCTGGTTCAATCAACCCACACACTAAGTTCACTTCAGAAGTATACGTACTGTCTAAAGATGAAGGTGGCCGTCATACTCCATTCTTCAAAGGCTACCGTCCACAGTTCTACTTCCGTACAACTGACGTAACTGGTAACGTTGAGCTTCCAGAAGGCGTAGAAATGGTAATGCCTGGTGACAACATCAAGATGACTGTTGAGCT
>NZ_JACEQV010000083.1:0-1035 GCF_015356275.1 Pseudoalteromonas sp. PPB1
GGCCTTGTTGATCAAATCCAGATAGCTTAGGCAACAATGCGATTTCAGCTGTTTCCCTGATATTCAGGCATACCTAGCCCAGCCATTCTATTGAGCACTTTCACTTTGATCATCGCTTCAGTGTGCTGCTGATTGAATCCACGACTGACCAGCTTGTCACCCATTAGCTGTTTATACCGGTACATTGCTGTTTCTGCCAGTGAGCGTTGGTGGTAGTTCACACACTTTTTCCACTCACTGCTACCTATATGCTTTGTTAAAATAACCGCGCTGTTTCGAGCATGTCCATCCTCCCACAACTGCGCGTTACACCTCGGTGGGATCACTGCGTCGGCCTTTTTGGCTGCTACTTCGGCATAACAGCCTCTAGTATCATATGCGCCATCCGCTTTTACCGAGCTGACCTTCCTGCGCAATGGTCTGAGTAAGTCGCCCAGAACTTCTGAATCAGCTACGGAGATTGTAGACAACTCCGCACCCACGATTTGGTGCGTATTTGCATCAATGGCCAGATGTAACTTTCGCCAGGTCCGGCGTTTATTCGCACCATGTTTTCTTGCATGCCATTCACCATTTCCATATACCTTCAAACCAGTGCTATCAACCACGATATCAATGCCTGCGGATGCACTAGAATTTGGCCTGTAACGAACTGCCAGCTCTGCACTACGCTTGCACAAACAGCTGTAAGTTGGTGTATCCAAATCAAGCTTCATCATTGATATCAGAGAAGAAACAAAGCCCTGCGCAGCTCGAAGAGACAAGCGAAATACAGCCCGCAAAGTCAGACAGGTCTCAATCGCCAACTCGGAGAAATGATTCGCTCGCCCTTTACCGCCGTGATGTTGCGTGTTGTTCCACTGTTCAATCGCATCCTCGGAAAACCAAAGTTGGATGTTGCCTCTGGCGATGAGGACTTTGTTGTAATCGCGCCAGTTGGTGATACGCTTTGCTTTCAAAGTTCAGTCTCGGTGTTTGCTTTTGAGATCTGATCACACAAGACTAAATTAGTTCAATGATTTAGGAAACAACGCC
>NZ_JACEQV010000084.1:0-1035 GCF_015356275.1 Pseudoalteromonas sp. PPB1
GGCCTTGTTGATCAAATCCAGATAGCTTAGGCAACACTGCGATTTCAGCTGTTTCCTTGATATTTAGGCATACCTAGCCCAGCCATTCTATTGAGCACTTTCACTTTGATCATCGCTTCAGTGTGCTGCTGATTGAATTCACGACTGACCAGCTTATCACCCATCAGCTGTTTATATCGGTACATTGCTGTTTCAGCCAGTGAACGTTGATGGTAGTTAACACACTTTTTCCACTCACTGCTGCCTATATGCTTTGTTAAAATAACCGCGCTGTTGCGAGCATGTCCATCTTCCCACAACTGCGCGTTACACCTCGGTGGGATCACTGCGTCGGCCTTTTTGGCTGCTACTTCGGCATAACAGCCTCTCGTATCATATGCGCCATCCGCTTTTACCGAGCTGATTTTCCTGCGCAATGGTCTGAGTAAGTCGCCCAGAACTTCTGAATCAGCTACGGAGATTGTAGACAACTCAGCGCCTACTATTTGGTGTGTATTTGCATCAACGGCCAGATGTAACTTTCGCCAGGTCCGGCGTTTATTCGCACCATGTTTTCTTGCGTGCCACTCGCCGTTTCCGTAGACCTTCAAACCAGTGCTATCAACCACGATATCAATGCCTCCGGGAGTACTGGTATTTGGTCTGTAATGAACAGCCAGCTCTGCACTTCGCTTGCACAAACAACTATAAGTTGGCGTATCCAAATCAAGCTTCATCATTGATATCAGCGAAGAAACAAAACCCTGCGCAGCTCGAAGAGACAAGCGAAATACAGCCCGTAAAGTCAGGCAGGTCTCAATAGCCAGCTCAGAGAAATGATTAGCTCGGCCTTTACCGCCGTGATGTTGCGTGTTGTTCCACTGAGCAATTGCATCCTCGGAAAACCAAAGCTGGATGTTGCCTCTGGCGATAAGGGCTTTGTTGTAATCACGCCAGTTAGTGATACGCTTTTCTTTCAAAATTCAGTCTCGGTGTTTGCTTTTGAGATCTGATCACACAATGCTAGATTAGTTCAATGATTAAGGAAACAACGCC
>NZ_JACEQV010000085.1:0-1035 GCF_015356275.1 Pseudoalteromonas sp. PPB1
TAATTTATCCACTCGTCCAGGTCCTTTTGAAGCTCTTCCAGAGAGCTATATAATTTTTTGCGAAATGTCACCTGATAGAACTCTTGCAGTATCGTTTTGTGGAAGCGTTCGCAGATACCATTAGTCTGCGGTGACATCGCCTTAGTTTTGGTATGATCTATGTCGTTGATAGCCAGATAAAGCTGATAGTCATGGTGCTCGACCTTGCCACAGTACTCAGTTCCGCGGTCAGTGAGGATCCTTAGCAAAGGCAACTCATGCTGCTCGAAGTAAGGCAGGACTCTGTCGTTCAATAGATCCGCTGCTGTAATCGGCGTTTTAGTGGTGTAGAGCTTTGCAAACGCGACTTTGCAGTATGTATCAACAAAAGTTTGTTGATAAATACGGCCAACCCCCTTTAGATTTCCGACATAAAAAGTATCCTGTGACCCAAGGTATCCGGGGTGCTCCGTTTCAATTTCTCCACAGGCTTCATCATCCTGCTTTTTCCTCTCAAGGGCTGTCACTTGGGACTCCGTGAGAATAATGCCTTCTTGCGCGACCTTAGCTTCTAGCGCGTTAAGGCGCTTTTTAAAATTTTCCAAGTCATGGCGCAGCCAAATTGAACGCACACCACTGGCCGAAACAAATATGCCTTGCCTTCTTAGCTCATTGCTGACTCTAACTTGACCGTGAGCTGGAAACTCAAGTGCATATGTGCAAACGGCTTGTTCAGTCTCTACGTCTACACGGTTTTTTAGGTTTGGAGTTCTGCGTGATTTATCGATGAGTGCATCAATACCGCCTTCATCAACGAGTTCTTGATATCGATAAAATGTATCCCGCGATACGCCCATCACTTTGCAGGCTTTGGATACGTTTCCAAGCTCTTCGGCCAGATTTAGCAAACCAGCTTTGTGTTTAATGATTGGATTGTTAGTATGTAACATGAGAGTTACTCCTTAGTTGTTTTGAACAAAGATTCGACACCTTTATCAAAACGGGTAACTCTCAATTTTTCAAATCGAAATGTCAGGTCTGGTCGGAACTAATTCA
>NZ_JACEQV010000086.1:0-939 GCF_015356275.1 Pseudoalteromonas sp. PPB1
AAATGGTAACCGGATTGGCATTGATTTCACACAAGGTGACCAAACCACCACTAAGAGCGCAACATTTGACGAACAGGACAGGCTAACCAGTTTTGCTCAGTGCCGGTATCAGTATGATGTTAACGGTGCTCTGATACAAAAAACGTGTGGTTCAACAGAGCATAACTACGACTACGATATTTTTGGCAATCTACTTCAGGTTGAAATTAAGCAAGATGGTCAGGTTAGCAAACAAATTGACTATGATGTTGACCCGCAAAATCGACGTGTGGCTAAGTATATAGATGGGCAGCACGTTGCGGGTTACCTGTATAGTGACCAGTTAAATCCGGTCGCACAATTAAATGCCAATGGTGATGTGGTTGCTTTGTTTGGCTACGCCAGCAAAGGACATGTTCCTGACTACATGCTAAAAGGTGGCAGAGAGTATCGCTATATTACCGATCAACTAGGTTCACCCAGGATGCTGGTGGACGCTGTGAGTGGCGAGATTGCCCAGCGGCTTGACTACGATGTATATGGCGAGGTGACATACGACTCCAACCCGGGTTTTCAGCCTTTTGGGTTTGCGGGTGGCTTGTATGACAGCGACACAGGGCTGGTCAGGTTTGGTGCACGAGATTACGATCCGTATGCTGCTCGTTGGACTGCAAAAGATCCAATCGGCTTTGCGGGGGGCGATACCAACCTTTATAATTATGTTTCAGCAGATCCTGTCAACTTTATTGACCCGACGGGACACATTCTGGCAAACCTGTATGGTGCGGCCAAAGATGGCGGTATGGAGTTGTTGTTCCAGCTATATGTAGAAGGCAAGCCATTTGCCTGTGTTGACTACAAAGCTGTGGTGGTCGCTGCGGTCGGTGGCCTGGCATTTGGTGGTGCGGCAGCTGCCAAAGCTTATAAGATGTGGAAGGCTAAGAAGAAGGGGTCAAAGGG
>NZ_JACEQV010000087.1:0-896 GCF_015356275.1 Pseudoalteromonas sp. PPB1
GTTGAAGACTACAACGTTGATAGGCGAGATGTGGAAGTGGTGTGAGCCATTGAGCTAACTCGTACTAATTACCCGTGAGGCTTAACCATACAACGCCAAAGTGGTTTTGTTTGTTAGAAGTTAAGAAATAAAGTAGACGAAAGAATTTAATACGCTTTTCCAGATTTTAGTGAGATGTTGATAAACGTCTTGCGCAACAGTTTATGCTTGGTAACCATAGCATTTTGGAACCACCTGACTCCATGCCGAACTCAGTAGTGAAACGAAATAGCGCCGATGATAGTGTGGGGTTTCCCATGTGAAAGTAGGACATTGCCAAGCTCCAAATTTTAAAAAGAACTAAAACAAAAATTGAAAAGATTTTCCTGGTGAAAATAGCGTTTTGGAACCACCTGACTCCATGCCGAACTCAGTAGTGAAACGAAACAGCGCCGATGATAGTGTGGGGTTTCCCATGTGAAAGTAGGTCATCGCCAGGGCCCAATTAGATGAACCCGTTGCAGCAATGCAGCGGGTTTTTTGCTATGTGCAATTTAAAAAGCTGTAGACAGAGCAGTGTTGTCTATTCCTCCATGAAGCTGGTATCTGGCAGTCTTTGGGGACACTTTCCTGTGGAGGGGCCTTTTTTGCGCTGTGAATAGGTCTGCGTTCTCTACGATAGCTCATCTCACCTTGCGCAAAGTAATACCAATTTCACTTAATACCTGGTCTATTTGAAGGAGTAAATAGGACGCTAACAGCGTTAAAGATTTCTCATTTAGAACAACTAATACCATTTTGATTAATTAACTGGTCATTTTTATCCAGTCTCTAAAGCATAGTGATTTCACCCTGTCAGCACATGAGATAAACGCATTCCATGCTTCACTGACCTGATCCAAAATGTCTTCGTAGCT
>NZ_JACEQV010000088.1:0-810 GCF_015356275.1 Pseudoalteromonas sp. PPB1
AGTGAGCAAACATGTTTAAGTACAAAGGAACCCTGGCCCTGATGCTGGGGGCTTTTAGTGTGTCGGGACAGGCCAGCCCGGTCACCCCCAGCAGCGATGTCTGGGGAGACAGTAACGGCCACCTCTATTATCAACAGCCTGTTAAACAGGTCACCACGGCGGATGACGCCCCGGTCAGTATTCGTGTTCACAATGCCATGCCCTATGTGCGTGTGGTCGAAACGGCAAACGGATACAAACTGGAGTATCTGTCAAAGCAAGACTTTACGGCACTGCGCAACGAACTGGATGTGGTTGGTAAGCGTCTGCGCAGCGATTTTGACGGAGATGGTCAGCCTGACATTCTGATGCAGTCCGATCTTGGACATGAATTGCTCATTTCAAATGGCCAGGTACGCCCTTACCGTATCGGCATTGACCTGCGAGACATCGGTACGCGGATGCAGGTACGCGATGTAAACTATGATTTTCGTAGTGACTTTGTGAACCCATCTGCCGAGCTGGTGCATTATGCCCAGGCGACGGGGCTGAGTTCAGCCATCAACACCAATGATTATGTGGGCTCACTGCCGGCAGAGAGTAACGTATCACCCAGTGGTGAGTTTACTTATTCCATTCCCATCACCACGGGTGAATCAACGGGTGGACTGAAGCCATCTGTGTCGCTCAGCTATGCGTCTAACCCCAACAATGGTCATGTGGGTGTGGGATTTGCCATTGGCGGACTCAGTGCCATTACCCGCTGTGAGCAGAATATGGAAACCGACGGCAAGGCCGGTGCGGTTAACTTTGATAGCAATGACCGCTTTT
>NZ_JACEQV010000089.1:0-717 GCF_015356275.1 Pseudoalteromonas sp. PPB1
AACACGGTAAAAATGGCTGGTCGAATTAAACAAAAATTGGTTTAGCCCCGTGCGTACGGGGAACACCCTGATAGGCCAGTGCAGGCAGCGGGGTATTACGGTTTAGCCCCGTGCGTACGGGGAACACTTGTAATCTTCCTCTGTTATGACCTCTAATCCCGGTTTAGCCCCGTGCGTACGGGGAACACTTTGTTGCGTTCTGTAATGACCATGTCACCGATAGTGCAACTGCAATCACGGTTTAGCCCCGCGTCTGCGGGGAACACGTTCTGAACCAGGCTTCTCAGTGATTGAAAAACGGTTTAGCCCCGCGTCTGCGGGGAACACGCCACAGCAACCTGCTCGGCCATCTGGGGATCACGGTTTAGCCCCGCGTCTGCGGGGAACACGGCTCTCAAGGACCACCCCACCGGTTTTTAACACGGTTTAGCCCCGCGTCTGCGGGGAACACAATACCCACCAAGACTGGTGCGCGCAAAATAGCGGTTTAGCCCCGCGTCTGCGGGGAACACCGCAACCTCTGAAAAACTGCATGATGGGTGGCCGGTTTAGCCCCGCGTCTGCGGGGAACACGCACGATGAATAAAACACAAATTGAGAATCAGCGGTTTAGCCCCGCGTCTGCGGGGAACACTCAACAGCGGTGAAGGTGACAACGTAAAGAACCGGTTTAGCCCCGCGTCTGCGGGGAACACGTAATGTGCCGTCGTGCCATCC
>NZ_JACEQV010000008.1:0-164352 GCF_015356275.1 Pseudoalteromonas sp. PPB1
TGAACCTGTGCCCACCGGGTGTGGCTGGTGAGCTTTATATTGCCGGTACAGGACTGGCACGGGGTTATGTTAATCGTGCCGACCTGAGCGCCGAGCGCTTTGTGGCCGACCCGTTTATCAATGATGGTAGCCGCATGTATCGCAGCGGCGACTTAGTGTGCTGGAACAGCGAAGGTCAGCTGGACTATCTTGGCCGGACCGACCATCAGGTGAAAATTCGTGGTTTCCGTATTGAACTGGGCGAAATTGAGGCGGCTTTGTACGCCATTGATGGCGTCCGGGAAGCAGTCATAGTGGCCGACTGCGATGGCGCGACACAGCGTCTGGTGGGGTATGTATCGGGCGAAGCGGGCGTCGAACTGGCGGTCGACGCGCTCAAGGCTGAGTTGGCAGCCCAACTGCCAGAGTATATGGTGCCGGCTGTGATCATGGTGTTGGATACTTTGCCATTGAACAGCAATGGTAAAATCGATCGTAAAGCACTACCGAAACCTGAGCTGAACAGCACCGCGCAGTATGTTGCGCCACAGGGCAAGGCCGAGCAATTACTGGCCGAGAGCTGGCAAAGTGTGCTGGGTGTTGCTCAGGTTGGCCGGGATGATAATTTCTTTGCGCTGGGTGGCGACTCTATCCTGAGCCTGCAGATTATTGCTCGGCTGCGTCAGGCTGGTTTTTCAGTGACGGCAAAACAGCTGTTTGAATTACAGACGGTGGCCAAACTAGCCCCGCTGATGACTGAGCACAATGCTGATGATTTACCACAGCAGAATGTCAGTGGTCAGGTGACACTGCTGCCTATTCAGCAAGCGTTTTTTGAGCGTAACATGGCGCGCTACCAGCACTGGAATCAGGCGGTGATGCTAGAATTGGCGACACCGCTGGCCGCCGAGCAGCTGACACAGCATGTCATTGCTTTGCTGACACAGCACGACGCACTGAGACTGCGCTTTGTCCGTGATGTAGCAGGACAATGGCAACAAAGTTATCGCGATGTCAGTGCCGATATGGCGGCGCAAAGCATCTGGTATCAGCGTGCCTCAATCAGTGAACTGACTGACATTGCCGAGCAGGCGCAGCGCAGTCTGGATCTGGAAAATGGCCCGCTGCTACGTGTGGTGCATGTGAGTCTTGAAGACGGCACTGCGCGCTTATTAATGGTGATCCATCACCTGGCGGTCGATGGGGTTTCCTGGCGCATTTTGCTGGAAGATTTGACTACCTTGTGGCAGTCGGAGCAAGCGCAATTGGGCGCAAAAAGTCACAGCTATCAGTTCTGGGCACAGCAGATCCAAAGCTATGCCTCGTCACATCCGGCTGAATATGCCTACTGGCAGGAAATGGCGACGCCGCAGACCCGTTTCCCTGAGCTGAACCCGGCGGGCAGTCGCCAGTATCAGGCTGCGGATATATCTACCCTGACACTCGATACAGCAACGACTACGGCACTGCTGACCCAGGCTGGACAAACTTATCGAACTCAGGTCAATGATCTGTTGCTCAGTGCTCTGAGCGAAGCCTTATACCGCTGGACGGCACAAACTGAGCATCAGATTAACCTCGAAGGACATGGCCGTGAGCCATGGAATGATGAGGTTGATCTGAGTCGCACTGTGGGCTGGTTCACCAGCCTGTTCCCGGTGTTGTTGACACGCCAGCCTGAGCTGTCTGACACCATTAAGTACAACAAAGAACAGTTACGTAGCATCCCGAACAAAGGGATTGGTTACGGGGCTTTCCGTTACTACGGTAGTGCCTCGCAACGCAGCGAACTGGCGGCACAGACGCCTGCTGAGATAGAGTTTAACTATCTGGGTCAGCTAGATAACGTGGCCAGCAAAGAAGCTGGCTGGCGGCCTGCTACTGAGTCCACCGGTACGGCCTGGGACCCGAATTATGAAATGGACACTGAGCTGTCTATCACAGCGCAAGTCACCGATGGTCAGTTACAGGTGTTGATCCGCTATGCGCCACAACGACTGCCTGCACAGCAGATTGATATCTTCACGGCGCATCTGCAAGGTGCCCTGGAAGAGGTGGTGGCTCAGTGTGCAGTGGCACAGGCGACCTTTACGCCATCTGATCTGCCGCTTAGTGGTCTGAGTCAGGCGCAAATAGATAGCTTGCCCCTGGCACTTGATGACGTCAGTACGTTATATCCTTTGTCACCGATGCAACAGGGCATGTTATTCCAGAGCCTCTATCAGGGGGGCGAAACCTATATTAACCAGAGCTGCTTTATGGTCACTGGCCTGGATGTGGCGCGCTTTAAATCCGCCTGGCAGCAGGTCATTGAACGCCATGAGGCATTACGTACCGGGTTTATCGATGTCGACGGTATCTCTTTGCAGTATGTTGCTAAATCAGCTCAGTTGGACTGGGAGATCGTGGATTGGCGTAATCAAACGGTCTCAGAGGCGGCGCTGAAAGCATTTGCCAGACAGGAATCGCGTCGCGGGTTTGATCTGCAACGTGACCCTGGTTTAAGCAGAATGCGTATTATCGAGCTCCCAGATGGTCGCCACGCTCTGATCTGGACCATGCACCATATCCTGACTGACGGCTGGAGCCGCGCTGCCATGCTGGGCGAGGTGCTGATGGCTTACGAGGGGCAAACCTTGCCGCCGGTGGCGGGTCAGTACGGCGATTACATTGGTTATTTATCACAGTTAGATGAGGCGCAAAACCGCACTTTCTGGCAGCAACAGTTGGCAGGATTGCATGAGCCCAGCTACCTCAGTGGTACTTTGACTAAGCCTAAAAATGGGCAGTTCGGTGGCTTTGATGTGAGCCTGTCAGAGGCTGAATTTACGCAGTTGGTGGCTTTCTGTCAGGACCATCGTATCACGCAAAATACCTTAGTGCAGGGCGCCTGGGCGCTGCTGCTCAGTCGTTACCTGGGCCGCGACACCGTGTGCTTCGGTGCTACGACTTCAGGCCGGCCGAACGATTTGGCCGGTCATGACGCCATCCAGGGCATGTTCATCAATACGGTGCCTATGGTCTCGTCGGTGGACCCTGCCCAGTCGCTGAATGAGTGGTTGCAAGTGCAGCAAACTAATGCACTGGCAGTGCGTGAGCATGAGTTCACACCCTTGTATGAAATTCAAAAGCTGGCAGCACAGTCCCTTGAACTCAGCCGTGAAGGTCTGTTCGATACCCTGTTGGTTTTTGAAAACTACCCAATTGACGAAGCGATGTTGCAACAGGAAGCACGTGAGACGCGTTTTGAGGTATTAGAAGACCGTGAAGAAACCAATTTCCCGCTGACCATCAGCTTTATCCAGGAAGACACTCTACGACTGCACTTCAGCTATCAGGGTAGCGAGCTGGCCGAAGCCGAGGTAAAAGCGCTCGCGGAACTGTACAAAACACTGATCCTGGCTATGTTACAGACACCACAGGCGCGTTTGTCTGAGTTTTCACTGGTCAGTGATACACAGCAGCAGGCGTTGCAGGCGCAGGGCTTTGGTGAGCCCATCACGCCGTTGCATCCGGGGTCTGTTGAGCCCATTTATTTACCGGGCGGTGAGGTGCCTCAGCCTGGGGCAACGCAATATCAGGATGTGGTGTCAACGATCAACCGTCTGGCAGAGCTAACGCCAGATGCTGATGCGGTGATCTGTGATGGTCGCAGCTACAGCTACAAAGCGCTGGCCGACAAATCCAGTCAGTTGGCACATTATCTGCGCGAACAGGGCGTCAAGCCTGAGCAGCGCGTTGGTGTGGCACTGGCACGAGGCATAGATTTACCACTGGCCTTTTTGGCCATTCTCAAAGCCGGGGCGGTGTATGTGCCGATGGATCTCAGTTATCCGCAGGAACGACTGGCCTATATGATCAAGGACAGCCAGATGGCCCATATCCTGGTCAGCGATAACAGCCTAGACGGCATCGCCGGTGCAGCCACTTTGCATCCATTTGCTGACATTAAACTGAGTGAACAATGGCAGCAGCCAGTGGTATGTCCGGCGCAGGGGGCGTATCTGATATACACCTCGGGGTCGACGGGCAATCCTAAAGGGGTGCTGGTCAGCCGGGCTTCTATCGCGGCACATTGTCGTGGCATTGGTCGACGTTATGAAATGCGTCCAAGTGATCGCGAGCTGATCTTTATGTCGTTCTGTTTTGACGGTGCACATGAGCGCTGGTTGACCGTATTGACTCATGGTGCGGCTGTGGTGATCCGCCCTGAGCGCCAGTGGGACTTACACGAAACCTATCAGAATCTGCATCAGCAGCAGGTGTCTATTGCCGTATTCCCACCGGTGTTCCTGCGTGAACTGGCGGCCCATGTTGAGCAGGTGGGCAACCCGCCGCCGGTCCGGGTATATTGTTTTGGTGGCGATGCCATGCCGCAGGCTACTTTTGAGCTGGCTCAGCGTGTGCTGCAACCCGACTTCTTCATCAATGGTTATGGCCCGACAGAAACGGTGGTCACGCCACTGACCTGGAAAGCTTTGCCGGGCAGTGAGTTTGATGCGGTCTATGCACCCATCGGTGAGCTGGTTGGCCAGCGTCAGGCCTGGCTGCTCGACAGTCATCTTAATCTGGTGTTGCCAGGACAGGTGGGTGAGTTATATCTGGCCGAAGAGATCGGTCTGGCAAGGGGCTACCTGAATCGTCCTGACCTAACCGCCGAGCGCTTTGTGGCCAACCCGTTTGCCAACGATGGCAGCCGCCTATATCGTACCGGCGATTTAGTGCGCTGGAACGAGCAGGGGCTGATGGAATACCTGGGTCGTACTGACCATCAGGTGAAAATTCGTGGTTTCAGGATTGAGCTTGGCGAAATTGAAACTCTGTTGCGCAAGTGCTCGGAAGTACGCCAGGCCGTAGTGGTGGCAGATGACACGCCCAGTGGTAAGCGCCTGGTGGCGTATGTCAGTGGCCATCAGGGCGAACTGCCCGATGAAGCCGCACTCAAAGCTATGCTGACGGCCAGTCTGCCGGATTACATGGTGCCTGCGGTGATCATGGCGCTGAGCGATTTACCGCTGAACAGCAATGGCAAAATAGACCGTAAGGCGCTGCCGAAGGCTGAGCTACAAAGTGAGGTCAGTTATGTGGCTCCACACAATCAAAGTGAAGCCTTGATGGCACAGATTTGGCAAAGTGTGCTGGGTGTGGCACAGGTCGGGCGTCGGGATAATTTCTTCGCGCTGGGTGGTGATTCTATTTCCGGGCTGAAAGTGATTAGTCTGTGGCAGCAGCGCAGCGAGCAGCCGCTGGCGCTCAAGCAACTGTGGCAGGCGGGTGATTTGGCAGCGCTGGTGGCAGCCATGCAAAATACGGACAGCACCCTGTTACAGTCGCTGAACCCGCACACGGCGAATGCCGAGACTCTGTATTGTTTCCACGAAGGGAATGGCCTGACTGCGCCATACCGCCCGCTGGCCGAGCAGCTCACGGGTCAGTTTAACTGCGTTGGGGTCGCCCCGGCGGCGAATCTGTCAGACATTAATGGCCTGACTGCGCTGGCCGGGCATTACGCTGAGGCGCTCATGACGGCGCAGCCGCACGGGAATTTCCATTTGATGGGCTGGTCACTGGGTGGCGCATTGGCGGTGCTGGTGGCCCGCATGCTGAAAGCACAGGGACGAACTGTCCGTCAGATATATCTGGTGGACAGCTGGAACCCGTGTAGTGACTTTGCCGCCACGCAGCTGAGTTGGTCAGACTGGGCGCTGGAGTGGATCGGTGGATCTGCTCAGCCGGTCGACACGGCATTGCATCAGACGTTTGTGGCTGAGCTCACTGCCGCCTTACAGCAGGACCTGAAGGATGCCGATACGCTGGCAGCCTGGCTGGTGGCACATCGCACTCGCTTTGCTGACTTGTTCAACGAAGAGTTACTACTGCTGCCTGAACAGGAACTTTGCAAACTGCTATCCGATGGGTATGAGCTGTATCGACTGGCCCGGATGGAGCCGGCAGAGAGTCAGCCGGATTATGTGTTGGAAGGCGTGGCCGAACGGGCGCACGCCTGGTGGTCTACGGATGCTGAGCCTGCTGCGACAGCGGCCTATCAAATCATGTTGGGCAGCACAGTGACGGCGACTCACACAGGGGATGATCACCAGCAGATCATTCGTGCAGCGGCGGTGCAGACCGACCTGATAGCCAAACTCACTCAGCGGGACTAACCCTCCCGCACATCGCTAAAAGCCGCTGTATAGCGGTTTTTTTATGTCTGACAGGCAACGCGAATATCAAAAAAGGGAAGCAGTGCAACAGGCGTTGGAGAGGATGGGGAAAAGCAACACGGGCTTCGCGGTGGAAGCCCGTTTGCAGGGAGATTATAGCTCGAGTGCGTCGACAATCTCTGCAGAGCGTACTGCCAGAATAGACAGCAGCGAGTCGCTGATCCCGTGGGTTTGCTCATTCACACCCTGAGTGAAGATCTTGGGCTTGAACTGGTCGCTGGTTTCGAGTTGATATTGGCGCGTGATGTTAGGTTGCAACCACTCGCTCACTTGCTCAAGCAAAGGTGAGCGGCTTGGGTACTGGTAGCCTGTGGCCAGTACCAGCTGATCGTACTCAACCTGGCTGACACCATGGACACTTTCCAGTTCCAGTACCACTTTGCCCTGGGCATTGATGCTGGCGCCATTGACACTGGTGCGGTTGCGAATAGCCAGTCGATCTGTGCCGTTAAGCTTCTGTTGATAGAGACTGGCGTAAATGTGGTCGATCAGCGGCTCATCCACTACTGAATAGTTGGTGCTGCGGAATTCATTGAAGTAACGATCTTTTTGTTCAGATGACTTGCTGAACACCACGTCAGTAAAGCTGGGATCAAAGATCTCGTTAACAAACGGACTGGAATCGGCCGGCTTCATCGCACCAGCGCGCATGATCATATCCACAGCAGGTTGCTCGTTCATCGCGGCCAGATCAGCGAAGATCTCGGCGCCACTTTGGCCGGCACCGATCACGGCGACGCGATCACCGTCTTTCACTTTATCCTTATTATGCAGATACTGTGATGAGTGCCAGACGTTATCGGCATCCTGAAGTGCGCTGAACGGAGCTGGCACTTTCGCCGAGCCACCCACGCTGACCACCAGGTGCTTGGTCAGGCGGACACTTTGCTGACCTTCATTGTCGCGGCTGATCACTTTGAGGTGATCAACCTGACCGTCCAGTAACACCGGCTCTACGCCACATACCTGCTCACCAAAATGACAGTGATCACGGAAATGACTGGCTGCCCAGCCAAGGTAATCGTTAAATTCGTGTCTTGATGGGTAGAAGGTTTTCAGGTTGATAAAGTTGTCGAGGCGTTTGTTGTGGTGCAGGTAGTTAATAAAACTAAAGTGACTGGTAGGGTTACGCAGCGAGACCAGATCCTTTAAGAAGGAGATCTGCATCGTGGTGTTGTCCAGCAACATGCCGCCATGCCAAAGAAAATCCTGTTGCTTTTCGATAAAGCAGACTCGATCGCTCAGTTTGTTTTGCTCCTGAAGGGCGATTGCCAGGGCCAGGTTGGCGGGACCAAATCCAATCCCAATCACGTCGTATAGTTTCATTGTTTTGCCTTTGATTACCTTAACCACACGCATAGCTGCGTGAAATAGTGTTTCTTGCCCTTAAGGACGAAGGCTACGGGGGTTTCTTTAGGCTTGAGTCGGGGGAAATCACAACAAACCACAGAGAAAAAAAACGCCTTGATCCAGAGCAAAAACCCACCGATTAATATGAATTTTTTACCCACCAGCTCGTCTAGCTAATCAACTGGGGCAAAGGTTTTACTTTTGTCCACAATTTCAATAACTAAGAATGAATGGGTAAAGCGATATGCAAGTTGCCGGAACGGCTCTGAAACGCTGTGCGATATTGAGTGAACAGGCCATTGCACTGACTCAGAAACTGGTGCGTTATAAATCCATTACCCCGGACGATGCCGGCAGCTTTTGCTTTTTAGTTCGCAAGTTGCAGTCGCTGGGGTTTGACTGTCATGAAGTGACGCGTCAGGGGGTCCGTAATCTGGTCGCTAAACGGGTATTTGGCCCGGGTGAAACACTGGCTTTTGCCGGACACCTGGATGTGGTGCCGCCAGGTCCGATGGAATTGTGGCAAAGCCCGCCCTTTGCAGCCAATATTCAGGATGGTCGACTTTATGGTCGTGGTGTTGCGGATATGAAAGGCGCGATTGCCTGTTTTATTGCCGCCGTTGAATCGATCCTGGCGCAGTGTACACGTGGCAGCCTGATGTTTTTGATCACCTGTGATGAAGAAGGGGAGGCAGAGCATGGCACCGTCGCACTGATGAGCTACCTTAAGCAGCAAGGGGTTGATCATCTGCCAGATTACTGTCTGGTTGGTGAGCCCTCAAGCCGCAAGACTTTGGGTGATGTGCTCAAAATTGGTCGTCGTGGATCTTTGTCTGCGCACATTCGGGTCTATGGCCGTCAGGGCCATGTGGCCTATCCGCATAACTGTGATAATGCCACCCATCACACCGCGCGATTATTGCAGCGCTTGTTGGCGCTGGAATGGGATAAAGGCACGGCGCAGATGCCGGGCACTACGTTTCAGGTTACGCAGCTCAACAGTGGTGAGTTTGTTGACAATGTGGTGCCGGGCGCGTGTGATGTCTGCTTTAATTTTCGTTACAGCAGCCGCTTTAATGAGGCGGAGTTAAAGCGCATGATCGACGACATTTTGCTGGATCTGGATTTAAATTACGACATTGAGTGGCAACGTCCCTGCGCACCCTATTTTAATCAGGCGGATGAATTCGTCGCCTTGATCTGCAATGCCATAGAGGCGGTGGTGGATCAGGTGCCTGTGTTGACCACAGATGGCGGCACGTCTGATGGGCGGTTCATTGCCTCCAGCCATACTCAGGTGATTGAATTTGGCCTCAGGAACGACAATATCCATCAGGTCAACGAATCGGCAGACGTGCAGGATATTTCTGATCTGGCACATATTTACCAGTTGGTGATCCAGGCGTTCTGCCTTGATCCGCAGCGGCTGATGGACGCTCAGGTTGAGCAGCTGGAAGCGTTAACTTAATCGTTTGAATGAGGGCGTGACGTTAAAACGTCGCGCCACCATCTAGGGTGATCACCTGTAAGGTGGTATGAGAAGACAGGCTGGATGCCACAAACACAATACTGTCGGCAATTTCTTCTGCAGTGGCCAGCTTCTGCAACGGGATCCCCAGCTTATACTGCGCTGCAAAGCCATCAATCACTCGCTGTGCACCCTTTTCATCTTGCCACATGCCCGTCTGCATTGGTGTCAGCGTCGAGCCTGGTGCTATCACATTACAACGCACACCAAAGTTGGCCAGCTCCAGCCCGGCTGTCAGCGTCAGCTGTGTCACCGCAGCTTTGGAGGCGCAATAGGCTGCCATTTGTTGGCGTGGCGTATCAGCGGCGTTGGAACCTACTGTGACCACTGCGCCTTTACCTTGCTGTTTAAAATGCGGTGTGCAGGCGCGTAAAAAAGTGAACACAGCGGTGCTGTTGACGGTTTGGCAGTGCTGCCATTGAGCCAGCGTCAATTGCTCCAGGTCGCCCAGCTCCAGCACCCCGGCGACATTAATCAGGTTGTACGGGGCAAGTCCCTCCGCGACCAGTTTGTCCAGCTGTTGAGCGAGCTGCTCTGGTGCGCCTAAATCACATTCTATGGCACGATGCAGCACACTGAGATCGCTAAACTGGCGATCAAAGCCAATCACTTTGGCACCCAGCGCATGAAAACGCTGTGCGGCGGCCAGGCCGATGCCCTGGCCGACGCCACTGATCCACACAACCTGATCGTGATATTCCTGTTGCAGTCTGGCATCAAACGACATATCCAGCTCCTGCGGTGAGTTCATTGATGACTGAGTCGAGTGTGCGATTCGGCTGTGCTGACCAGCAGCGGGCTGCGGCGAAGATCTGTGTCTGCACTTGCTGTTGCTCAGAGTCTGTATAACGAGCGACGTTGGCGTCGGTATCCAGCTTAGCCGGTTGGTCCTGCAACAAGTGCCATTGCAACATGATGTCGTCGGTGGCGCCGGCGCTGAGAATATGCGACTGACACGCAACTGCGCCGTATTTAGGATTACTGGAAAACGGTAACAGGTTGACGGTCGGGCCATATACGTGCGGGCTCAGGCCTTGCTTGTTGCGCTCGCGTTTGAGCTCTTCAACCCGAAAGGTCTGCAGTGCTTTGAGAGATTTGATCCCCTGGTTGATCACCCGGCAGCACTGACTGAGGGTCATCTCAGCATCCAGTACCAATGGCAGCGGCATCACGTTGCTTTGCACGCAGGGGGTGCTGAGCTCCACCTGATGCTGGCGGTTCATCATGATCATGCCCAGGGTGACATGGTACTGCCCCGATTTGGCGACCAGCGCGGCGCACACGGCGGCGATCAGCAACTCGGCATGACCGGCCTGACATAAGGAGGCTGCCGACTGAATGGTATGCCAGTCTGCACGGCTCAAAGTCGCACTTTGGCGGCGGTTAGCTTCAGTCACATCCGCCTCACTGCTGCTAAAACTTTTTGCGGGCGGGGTATTCTCAAGCCAGGAGATTAAGGTGGCTTTCGCCACTTGCTGACGTGCCAAGTAGGTTTCGCTGCGTTGCCATTCGAGCAACTGGCTTTGTGTACCAAAGCGCAGATTGGGCAGTGCCCGGCCTTTTTGTAATGCGTTATAACTACGGTTCAGTGCCTGAGTAAACAAGCCAAATCCATAGCCGTCGAGCAGTAAATGGTGACCCACAATAAACAGCAGGTCTTGCTCTGGGGTACGTACCAAAGTCAGTTTGAGCAAGGCCTCATCGGGCAATGAAAAACTCTGTGCCATATACGGTGCAACAAAGTCATTGGCAAAAGCCTGAATGTCTTCTGGCTGGGTGTCCTGGGTTTGAATGTGGATCTGTGGCACCTCCTTATTCGGGCTAAGCTGAGGCACAAAACTGGCGTCATGGACAAACCGGCCCGCCAGACAATCGCTGCTTTGCCACACGTGGGCAAGCGCCTGTTGTAACATGGTTGCGGAGATCTGACCCTGAAACTCGATACATTCGGCGACGTTAAACAGTGTCCCCCGGCCGCTGATGGTGTGCAGCAGCCACATCGCCTGTTGCGAATCGGTTAATGGCAACGCGCTGGACATCAGTCCTCCTTACGCTCTTCGAGCAGCTCAACCCAGGCCGCCAGTGTCGGGATCTGAGCCAGTTCGATAAAGTTGGTTTCAATGCCTTGTTGCTGCCACAGGGCAATGAGGTTCATCACCTGCACGGAATCCAGACCATAGTCGATGAGACTTTCATGTTCATCAAACTCATCCTCCTCACAATCAATCAGCGGCAGGATATGCGCTTTGAGGCCTTCCAGTGTGGTGATGTCCTGCGTTTCTTCTCCCAGGATCTCGGCAACCGTCGCCACTTTGCCGCAGCGTCCAGCCACAAAGTTCAGTGCCATCAGGTGCTCATCGCGGCTGAAGTCGGCAATCGCATCGGCAATCACAAACGGCTGAATGTCACGCATAAAGGCATCTACCGCGGTGGTCATCACCCCGATATGGCCGTAGATACCGACTATCATCAGCTGATCACGGTTGCGCTCACGCAGTTGCGTTTCAAAGTCGCACTTTTGAAAGGCACTGTAGCGCCACTTGGTCAGGACCACATCATGCTCGCCTGGTGCCAATGCATCGACAATCGGCTGTTGCGCCGGGTCTTGCAGGCCCGGGCCCCACATATCGCTCAGTAGTCCGCGTTCATGCTGACCCTGCTTGATTGGCTGGGCGGTGTAATAGACCGGAATACCCTGGTCGTAACAGAACTGCTTGAGGCGCTGAATGTGACTGATCATGGTTTCAATCAGCGGGTTATTATCACCGTAGTAACCGACAAAATAGTGCTGAACATCGTGGATCAACAGGGCGGCACGGTTTGCATCGAGCTGCCAGTCAACGCGGTTTTCGGGTAACTCCGCAGCGCGGGGTAACGGATAATGGGATAGCTTAGGAATACTCATCGTGTTTTTGCTTCTTTTATTAATCAGGCCTGGCCGTCGAACGTGGCACGCAGGGCTTTTTTATCGACTTTACCGACCGCAGTCAGGGGCAGGTCGGTTACAAACTGGAACTTATCGGGGACTTTGAAATCGGCGATCCCCAGTTGACGCAGGTATTTGCGCAGTTGCAAAGGGGTAAGCTTTTCAGCGGCTACCACAAAAGCGCAACTTTTCTCACCCAGCGTGGCATCGGGCATAGAGACGATGGCAACCTGCTCGATGTGCTGATGGCCCAGCAAGTGGTTTTCCACTTCTTCGGCCGCTATTTTCTCGCCGCCACGGTTGATCTGATCTTTATCTCGCCCGACCACAATCAGGTGGCCAGAGGGCAGTTGCCTGACCAGATCACCGGAGGCATAAAACCCCTCTGCATCAAATGCACTGGCGTTATGCTGAGGTGATTTGTAATAGCCCCGGAAGGTATACGGGCCGCGGGTAATGAGTCTGCCGGCTTCACCCGGGGCGACCGGCTGGCCGTGTTCATCAACGACTTTGATCTCATCATCCGGGCTAATGGGACGTCCTTGGGTCGTCAGTACCAGCTCGTCATCATCGTCATGGCGGGTGTAGTTCACCAGACCTTCTGCCATGCCAAACACTTGCTGTAGTTGGGCACCCAGCACCGGCCTGACCTGCTCGGCCACGGTGCGGCTGAGCTTAGCACCCCCAACCTGGATCAGCGCCAGGCTGCTCAGGTCATGGTCGCTGTGTGGTGCATGTTGCAACCACAGCTGGAGTGCTGGCGGTACCAGCGCGGTGTGGGTTATGGCAAAGCGTTCAATCAAGGCAAAGCAGTTACTCGGACTGGGGTCTGAAGCCAGGATCACGGCGCCACCAGCTGCGAAGACGCCCAATGCGCCAGGTGAGCTGAGGGGGAAGTTATGGGGTGCCGGTAGGGCACACAAATAACGGGTATCGCCATGCAGCTGACAAATATCCCGGCTGGCAACAACAGAGTATAGGTAGTCGTTGTGGGTGCGCGGGATCAGTTTCGGAGTGCCGGTGCTGCCGCCAGAGAGCTGGAAAAAGGCCACATCTTCGGGGTTGAGTTTCGGTGCGCAGAAGCTGCGTGGTTGTAAATACGCTTGCTTCAGCTCACTGTTGCCTTTGCTGTGGTCAACCATGATGTGGTTGATACAGGCAAAGCGATTGTACAATTCCTGAGAGAATGATTCGTCTGCAAACAAAGGCTGAGCAGAAGAAACCAGCAGCAGCTTAGGTTGCAGGATCTCACAATAACTTTGTAATTCAGTGCGCTGATGATTAAACAGCGCGCAAACCGGTGCTACGCCAAGCTTAAGCAGCGCAAAGTAGCTGATATAGAACTCCACACAGTTGGGCAGCTGAACCAGCGCGGTATCGCCTTGTTGCAACCCCTGACTGGCCAGGTGGGCTGCGAGGTTGGTGCTATATTCATCGAGTTGCTGATAGCTTAGTTGCCGGTTGGCATCCGCCACGGCAATGCCTTGTCCATTGTGCACCAGTTGGTCGTCTAGAATACTGGTAAGCGGTTTATCCTGCCAGTAGCCCTGGGCGCGGTAGTGGGCGGCCAGCTCTTCGGGCCACGGGGTATATTCAATACTCATAGTGTGTGTTTCGTTGCTAAGTGATAGGCATGCCGTACGTCCAGCGCGTTCAGCATAGTGTTTAATTTGGCCTCGGTTTCCAGCCACTCTGAACTGGGGTCGGAGGCAGCCACAATACCGGCACCGGCAAACAAGGTCGCCAGATTGGTTTGCAGGTAACCACAGCGGATCACCACCACCCATTCGCCATTGCCCTGGTTGTCACACCAGCCAACGATCCCTGAGAATAAGCCGCGGCCGTGACCTTCCAGCGTGTCGATGTGCTGGTACGCCAGTGCTGTGGGTTTACCACACAGTGCCGGCGTTGGATGGAGGCGGTTGGCCAGCGCGATTGCGGGCTGTTGTGGGGTTGTGAGTGTGCCTTCGATAACCGTTGATAGATGCCACATGGTGGCTGTGCTAAGCAGATCGGGTTGCTCGGGTATATGCAATTGGGTACACAACGGGCCGAGGATCTGTGCCATGTCCTGTAAAACCACAGCATGTTCATAGCGGTCTTTTTTCGATGCGAACAGGGTTGAACGGCGCTGTGCTTCGACGCTGGGGCAAGGATCCCGGGGGATTGAACCGGCCAGCGGGTTGCTAAAAATTTGTCCGTCAGATTTGCGTAGTAATAGCTCAGGGCTGACGCCCATTAATACCCCAGCTGCTTGCTCAGTATCAGCATCATGCAACTGACTGGGGATCGAAAAGTGATAACCACTGGGGCTTTGTGCCAGTAATTGAGCGAGTACGCCAACCTGATCCAGTGGTTGCTCAAACTGTAATTCAACCTGTTTACTGAGTACGATTTTATCCAGCTCACCGTCAGCAAATAAGGCTTTGGCATCGCGCACGGTTTGCTCAAAGTGTGCCCGGTCTTGTTTGTAGTGCACGGACAGCAAGCGATTCGGTGTCTGAGCACTCGTATGCTGTGCACTCAGACATTGTGCGAAGAGTTGTTTATCCAGCGTGCTGACCTGCTCCGGGATGATAAACTGAGCCTGCTGCTGCTTACAAAACGGTATCACTCCAAAGGCGATAGCATGATCCTGGTGGCTGGCTGCGTGCGCATCTAATTGTTGTTGCAGCTGACTTGCCAGCGCCTCGTTATCATTAATGGCCAAAGTAAAACGTTTGGCCATACCACGACTTACCAGGCATGACTGTCCGGAAACAAATAAACAGTCCTGCTCGGGCCGGAACTCGCCAAGTTGGTGCGTTTGGGTAGGTTCGGATAATTGACCAGCATGCATGGATTTACTTTCCTCTGTTAACTCTGTCTGTAGCGACGCTGATGCAAACTGCGTTCAGCGAGATGTGACCAAGACGACTCATTGTGAAAAAGATTTAGTGCTGCAGGCCATTTGCTTGCGGGCTGTTTTTCGTGCCGCCATGAATTCCGGGCGCTTAGGGCAGTCACCGCAATAGTCTTTGTGCGGGTGAGCGTGAAGTAAGCAACAGGCACCTCGCACACGTTTTCCACCTGCCATGTATTCATTGCGCTGTGCTCTGAACAGCGGGTTAGGCTGGTCTTGCCAGCAATCACGGTGCAGCAGGGTACGGACATCCTGTTGCAGCCCAGAGGCATCCGGTAGCACATTGGCAACAGTCGTGCTGATCTGGCGCAGGCGAAACACCAGATTGCTCCACAGCACACGCTCAGCGATGCCAAACTGGGTTGAGAGAAAGATATGAAGTGGGGCAAAGTGGGCAAAGATCACCGGGTGATATTTGGTCCCTGTGCTGCTGCCTGGGGTAAATGGCTGGCCACAGGTACGCAGCATCAGGCGCTGAGTGATTAAACACAGTTGCACGTCCTGCGCTGCAATGGGCAGACCCCGGTTGAGCACACTGTGGCTCAGTAACATCGTTGGGAGTACTCTGACGCAGTAGCGCATATGCCACACGGAAGCATGTGCCCGGGGTGAGTCAATCCCTTCGTGCAGCGCCCAGTGGGTGATGGCGTTTTTTAACGCATTCACCTCGGCAAATTGGTGTGCCAGAGTCGGTAAGTCCGGGGTGTGTGACAAAGTGACGGCTTCGCCATATTCCCTGAAGGGCCCCTGAAAAAACGGCTGTAATGTTGGAAGCAAGCGTACCTCGTGGTTGATTTGCTACAAATACCTAGTCATAGACGTTTTGTGGGTGAATTTTTTTACTCTCTGTTCGTCACCACCTAAAGCAAATCCACGTCAGCATAGAAGAGAGACCCCGTGCTTGCAAAATTGATCCGTAATACCTGGTGGCGATTTATCGCGACCGCACTCAGCAGTGTTTTGTTTGGTCTGATCAGCGTGTCGCTGGTCGCGCTGATCAACGAAATCATTAACAGTAATCAGGATGGCCGCTCTGAGCAGTTTGTCTGGTTTGCCGTACTGGCCTGCCTGGGGGTGAGCTTGCAACTGGCTTCTAAATTACTCGCAGAGCAACTCAGTCAGCAAAGTCAGGCGACAGTGCGCCGCGAGGTAGCAGAGCATGTTATTGGCGCGCAATTCAGTCATGTAGAAGCGCAGGGGGCCGGTAAGATAAAATCGTGTCTGACCGAACACAGCCTCAAAGTCGCGGAATTTTTTCAAAGCCTGCCAAACATTCTTAGTAACGCTATGGTGGTGCTGGGCAGCTTTGTATATATGGCCTGGCTCGACTGGCAGGTGTTTTTGTTCGCACTGCTGACTCTGGTGCTGGGTTCTGTGGGTTACAGCCTGGCCAATGCCAATGCCTTTCGTAAAGTGACGGAGGCGGCAAAAATTCAGGACTCTCTGTACGATCAGTTCGATGCCATTTATGCCGGTGCAAAAGAGCTTAAGCTGCACCGCAAAAAACGTGAGACTTTCTTTCAGGATGTAATTGGCAGCACCATTACTTTGCTGCAAAAGCGCCGTGTGCAGGGTGCCAGCATGTATCACTATGCGGCATCCTGGGGGGGCTTCAGTGTGTTTGCCTTTATCGGCGGTGCCCTGTTTTATCTCTCTTCGCCAGGTGCGGATAGCGGAAAAGTTATGTCGGGCTTTGCGCTGTTATTCCTGTACATGCTGACACCGCTGGAAGTGATGCTGGCCGCCATTCCAAAGGCCGCCGCTGCGAAGGCCTCGGCCAATACCATTGCCACGTTAACGGAAGAAATGGCGTTGATGCCACGCAGCAATGAGGCCATGAATGACTTTAATGAACTTGCCCTGTCGGACATCAGCCACGGTTATTACCATGAACAAAGTGATGAGGTGTTTGCCCTGACACCCATCAACC
The DNA here is from genome assembly GCF_015356275.1 of Pseudoalteromonas sp. PPB1. Classification (NCBI taxonomy): domain Bacteria; kingdom Pseudomonadati; phylum Pseudomonadota; class Gammaproteobacteria; order Alteromonadales; family Pseudoalteromonadaceae; genus Pseudoalteromonas; species Pseudoalteromonas sp. PPB1. Next base: position 16,840 of record NZ_JACEQV010000008.1, read on the forward strand.
TGACCTTGCGCAAAGGTGAGCTGATCTATCTGGTTGGTGGTAACGGCAGTGGTAAAACCACTTTTGCCAAGCTGTTGTGCGGTCTGTTTGAGGCGCAGCAGGGGCAAGTCTCAGTGGATGGAAAAGCAGTACAAGCAGCGCAGTTTGATGATTATCGTCAGTTATTCAGTACGGTTTTCAGTGATTTTTATCTCTTTGATCGAGTCTTGGGCTGTGAGGGGCAGGCGCTGGAAGACAAAGGCAATGCCTTGATCCGCAAGCTCAACCTGCATCATAAAGTGGCCATTAAAGACGGCGCGTTTACCACCCAGAAGCTGTCGCAAGGACAGCGCAAACGTCTGGCGCTGGTGGTGGCGTACATGGAAGACAGACCGTTTTATATCTTTGATGAATGGGCGGCAGATCAGGATCCGGTCTTTAAAGATGTCTTTTATCGCGAGCTGCTGCCAGAGCTTAGCGCTCAGGGTAAAACCGTGCTGGTGATCACCCATGATGATAAGTATTTTGATCTGGCCGACAGGCTACTGAAAATGGATAACGGCTGTCTCAGTGAACCGCTCATCACTGCGAGTGCTAAGACGCCGAAACAACACTCAGCGCTGGCTTAACGGCCAGCGCGCAGGCAGCACTCGGTCAGGACCAACTCATCGTTGAGCTGGTAATAGACACTGATTTGAGTGCCCTGTGGCAGGGTTTCATGGAGTGTCTCTGTGAGCGTAAAATGCAATTGGTTGTGACTGAAGTCGTTTAGACAGGCGGCCTCAAAGCCAAAAAAGCGTTGTACGACCGGGTACAGCGCTTTAAAAATACTTTCTTTGGCGGAGAAGATCAGGGTAAGCGGGGAAGCCTGTACCTGACTCAGTTGCTCAAACGCAGTTTGCTCTTCCTTTGCCAGGATCTGTTTTTGTAGCTCCTGCTCTTGCTTATCCGACATTTTTCTTTCCAGATCGATGCCTAATCCCAGCACTAATGGATCATCACTGACCATGGCCATAGCCAGCTCCTGAGTATGGGTAATGGTGCCCTGAATGCCCTCTGGCCATATGGGGGCACGACTGTCTGCACTGGCAACTATGGTATGGGGTCGTCCCAGCGCTTTGAGTGCCTGACTGGCGCAGTGACGTCCGGCCAGGTACTCCGCTTTGCGCTTGGCGACAGCACGGCTGAGTTTATCCGGCAGTGGCTGGGTGTAACGGGCAAAGTCGCTGTCCTGATACGCGGCAACGCGAAAAGCACTGCTGTGACTGACGAATGGCAGCTGGGGTGTAAATAGTTCGACTGGTGTTAACGACATACGGCTCCCTCTATTAGTGCCAGCCAGTTTACCGATATAAGGAAGGGTTGCAAGCACACTCAGGGGCAAAGCCTGGAATAAAATTAAGGGGACTACGGTTGCTGTGGGTTGGGCACACAAGGTATGCCAGGCAAGACCCGATATTCGCCTGTCTTAGGGTAAAATAAGACACATTGCTCGCCACGTATTTGCAATTCGAAGCCCGTTACGCCACCTTCTCTGCTGCCGAGGATGGGTTGCCCATAGGCATCGAGTATATTGCCTTTTTCAAGGAACAAAGTGGAGCGCTGCATAAACACATTATTGGCTAGTTTGGGCGCCTTGCCGCCCTTGAGGGCGACGATGGCGTGTTGTATTTCACGGATCATGTCCGGTGTGGTTTGCTCAATTAAAGCCGGACGCACAGGCGCTGCCTTGCTGTATTGGCAACCACTGAGCAGCAAGGTTAGTAAAGTGGCAAACCAGCCCGAACATTTCATCATTATTGTCCTTTCAGTGTAGAGTGGATTGCGCCATCACGCAGTGGTCTGAACGGCAGCGTCACAGTGTTATGCTCATCCGCCTGTTCATTGTCGCCTGGTCTGGCAGAGACCCCCGCCGCTTCGTTGACCAGACAGGTACCGGTTGCGCTATGATGCAGTGCCGTGGCCAGCAGCTGTTCGTTTTCGTCACCTAAAGCACGACTCAAATCATCACTCACCTGGCAACCCGGTACTTTTCCATCTAATCCGGTTTCGCCGTTTATCTGGCTGGCTGGCGTTGGCATAAAACCACTGGCATAGTCACCAAACCCTTTTTCATTGGCTGACTTTGACTGAATGGTGTAATACACCATGCCACAGTTAGGGGCTGGCAAGAAACCGTAGGGTTTACCACGTGTGGTGGTGCCTATCTGGATCACCTCAATATCAATACCACGCAAGCCGTTGATCACCATTTCACTGGCAGAGGCCGTGTCATCGGTGGTCAGTACGTATACCTTAGAAAGATTCAGGCTGGGTAATGTGGTGTCGTTGAGAAATACATCCCGTGTCCAGTCTATCCGGCGAGGCTCGAAGGTATATATTCGGTTCTCACCCTGGCGCTTATCATTGTAGGTCGTGACGCCGAAATTGCGGCTGAGTGAACCATCGCCGGCGATCATATAACCAAGCTGTGCCGCGCTGTGGATAAGCCCACCACCGTTATAGCGCATATCCAGCACCAGCTCATTGACGCCTCTGTCAATGAAGGTCTCAAATGCGGCGATCAGAGGTTCCTGTGCTGTAGGAATAAACTGATTAAATTGCACATAACCTACGGTTTTGTCTCCATGAGCTATGACTTTAGTGTGTTGTACCGGCGTTTGTTCAAAATCGGCAGCGGTCATCGTGGCCGACTTTTCTTCGCCTTCGACAGATCGAAAAGCAAAGGTATAAGCTTTTGGATCATCGGGGAACAAGGCCTCATTGAATAGCGTGACGTTGTCGCCGTCCACGAAATCCTCACCGTCGATGCTGATCAGGCGATCACCCCTGCTCAGCCCTGTGGCTGCGGCCGGCGAGTTTGGCTCGATATAAGCAATGGTAAAGTTACGATCCGGTGAGGCTGTTTTGATAGCAGACCAGTGAATACCATAGCTGGTGGTCACACCGGACTGTTGCTCTTTTTGATATTCTTCGTAGGTATTAGAAAAGTGAAACTGATCTTTCAGCGATCCATCCGGATTACGTTGGGTGGTTTTTAGCTGGGCAAAATAATCAGCCACTGAGCTGAAGCCCTGCGGATCGTTGTCAGCAAGCTCGTCGTACCATAAATAGGTTTCATGGCTGAATGAGCGAAGCCACATTTTTTCGTGCATGGCCGTTCCAGCTCTGTCCGGAAAAGGCTGGTTATTGTTAAATTCATCCTGCCCGGTACGCGGATTAGCGCAGTAGTTAATGAAGTTAGTGGCAGGTGGAAACACACCGGCCTGCCAGCTGGGCTCGGTGCTGCTGCCCCCTGAGTCTGAACCGTTATTATTGTTGTTATCCGGCGTAGTCACAGTACCTGAATCACCGCCGTTGCTGCTCTCGGTACCGCCGCCACCGCATCCTGAGAGCGCTGTGAGGGTTAAAGCCAATCCGATGGCAAGGTATAAGTTGCTGAATTGCATCATGGTTTTATCCTATATATTCATTGCGCTAAAAACTATCAACACTGTTCCTACAATACAATAGATAGACCGGGTTGACTGTTAATTAATGTCAACAGCAGCAAAAATAATCAATTTATCCCTTATTTTGAGTATAGAGTAGGTGCCTGGTTGCGCAATATGTTGCCCATGCCAGCTAGGGCGAAGCGGGGCCGCCGGAGATCTGAGACTTGCGCAACGTCGCCCGCCAGGCGGGTAAGTAAGTTAACAGCAGCAGTCCCAGGCAGATGATATTCATCAGCAGGTTCAAATAGAAAACGGATTGAAATGCGCTAGTTCCCGACAACGCATGGATCCCTTGTTCTATCCTGCTATATTCTCTGCTCGTGGCATCTAAGCTTAAGTAGCCTGTTGATTCCATGGCATTGCCTGCGGATTGCCACAGCTGGTCTGATGCAATGAGCTTGCTGCGTTCATATAACAGGCTAAAGAGCATCACACCCAGCGCTCCCCCTATTTGTCGGGCAAAATTGATCATGCTTGAACCATAAGCCAGCATCGGTCCTTCAAGGTGCCTGAGCGAACTCACATATAAGCTGGGAAGCATAACTGACATGCCAATGCGTGACAGGGATGTGGCCACCACAATGGCAATAATCGCACTTGAAACATCTTGTTGTGCGGTGAGCCAGATGGCGTATGCATTGATCAGCAAACCACATAAGATAATTTCTCTGGGTGGGAAGCGATCGGATAGCCAGCCCGAAAAAGGCGCCATAAAGGCCATGATAAGACCCGGAATGAGCAGGGCTTCGCCAGCCTGGCGGGCACTGAGCCCTCTGATCTCAAGTAAGTAAAGGGGCACGATTAAAATGGAGCTGAACAAAAAGATCCCCAGTACGCAGATCACCACGATGTTGACGCTAAACACGGTGTCTTTAAACAGTGCGAAGTTGACCAGAGGCTGAGCGGTCTGTTTTTCAAAAAAATAGAACATCAGCGCCAGCAGGGCACTGACGCCGCAGCTTATTGCAAACTCGGTGGCATACACGCCGACCTCTTCAACCAGCTGTAAACTGATGAAAAAGCCAGACAATACGCCAGTCAAAATACACAAACCCGCCCAGTCGTAAGCGTACGCGGCCTGGTGCGGTTTATCTGGATTTAAAAAGATCAATGCACATAGCAGTGACAGGGCTGCCATCGGAATTTGAAACGCAAACAGGCCGCGCCATGACATAAAATCGATTAAATAGCCGCCGATCACCGGACCAAGCGCAGGGGCTAACAGCATAATCGCGCCAAAAAAGCCCATCGCAATGCCCATTTTTTCTCTGGCAAAAATGCGCCCCAAAATAATGGTAGCCAGTGGGGCCTGCAATCCGGCCGCAAACCCTTGCAAGGCACGGCCGCACAACAAGCTGAACAGGCCATCTGCCAAAGCGCCGATCAGTGAGCCTGAGATCATGATGATGAAACTGACTATAAACGTGTATCTGCAACCAATGCGATTCACCAAGTCCGCGGTTAATAACATGGCAATGGTCATCACCACCATGTATAGCGATACGGTCCAGTGCGCTTCACTCAGGTCCATGGCCAGTTCTCCCATCACCTGCACAAAAGCGACCTCAATGGTGGTACTGCTGAGTAAGGTGGAAAAGCTGCCGAGTCCAACCGTAAAAATACATGCAACGGTTTGCCTGTTAAACATAGGGATCCTTTACAGTGGAATAATCACGGTACTCATCATGCCCGGTGCGACCATGGATGAGGTGGTGTTATCTAATTTGATATCCAGCGTGAACCTTTGTTTTACTCTGACAAAATCGCTGCTCATTTGACTGGTGGGGATCAGCGCCAGTTTGTCATTGCTGACTGACGCAATTCGGGTGATCACTCCCGAAATCGTCTGTCCGGGCTGATAGCTTAACTGCACTTCAACTTGTTGCCCCAGATGCACTTTGCCAAGGTCACTTTCCAGTATGTTGGCCTCGACTTTGAGGCTGTTGAGATCATGCATCATATACAGACGCTGGCCTTCTTCGACATATTCACCATGACGGACAAAGACTTCATCAATCACGCCATCAAAGGGTGCCGAAGAGGTCAATTTTTCCAATTGATATTCCAGCAGCGCGCGTTGTGCCTGAGCGGCTTGCTTTTGACTCTCTAACCTGGAAATCTCATGCAAAATTAAGTCGGCCTGGCGCTTTTCATTACTCAGCAAGGCCTGATTGACGGCGTGTTCCGCAATTCTGGCTTGATGAATATCTATGTCTAGTAGCGCCTGCTGAAGTGCTGACTGGGCGGTGAGTTTATCTTGCCTGGAGACAGCTGCCGTGGTTGCGAGGTTCTGAATATTGTCTGTTTTCTCCATTTGTAAGCGGGTGCTTTCTTGCTTGAGCGCCAGTTCCCGGTTGAGTAGCTCCTGCTGCCAGATAAACTGTGTTGCCTGCTCTTTGTTGTTGGCAATGGCGACCTCATAGCGTTGCTGGTTGAGTTGTTTTTCGGCTTCAATCTGAGCGATTTCAGCGTCAGAAACTTGTAGTTGCAAGCGAATTTCCCGCGCGTCCAGAGCGATGATCTGCTGACCTTTGGGCACCCGCTCTGAGCGTAGTGCTGCATCCGCCATCACAATGCGACCATCGCTTTCACTGCGGATAGTGATCAGATCCGCACTGACCCGGGCATTGTCTATGGTCAGGTACAGTCGGCTGTATGCAACTGCCCAGACTGTGGTTGTGGTGATCAGGATAAAAATAAACACCGCAATGGCTTTATTGCGTTTAGAGAGACTACTCACGACTTGGATTCCATATTGCTAAAATAGTGTTGAAGTCGGTTTTTGACGGTTTTGCTGGCAGCATAGTGATAGGCGCAGGCCTTAAACTGTGGGTAGTATGCTTTATCCGTCCCGATATAGACTGCCAGCCATGCCTGAAACTCTTGCTGTTGCATGACGGCGGTTTCCAGCCGCGCACAAAGCAAGGTTTTTACTTCCTCATTGGGTTCAAAGCCGCGTGCGATGAACTGTAAAATCCTGATACAGACCACATTGTCGTGGGCCAGTCGCTGCGTGCACATGACAAATGACAAACGGCGATGTTTGAGATCAGACAAGCCCTGCTGTGAAGGGTCGAGAATATGCCCGCTGTCACAGCAATAGTAGAGCGCATTGACGGCGAAGTCCCGTGACAGGATATCGGCTTGCAGGCGTGCGAGAGCGGTGGTTGCTGACTGCTTCACTTCGTCATGCTGGTGCGACTGAGACAGGCCGACTCTGGGCGGCACGGGCATGGAGAAAGCGGCTTCGCGTAGTATATTGATGTCTAATTTATATTCAGAGCCGAGCACGGTCACTAACCCAAAATCTGGGTCAGTGAGCAGTTGATGGGGCTGAAATATACTAAGGCAAAATGCGTACAGGTCGGCAAAGCTGGTGTTCACAGACAGATCAATGTCTTGTGCTTGCTGGCCTTCAACCCAATCTCTTGGTGCTCCGCCTGAGATAAACACCGACCAGTTTAGTGATTGCATCTGTGCGATGAGCTCGCCAATCGTCGCCGGGCTTGCCTGGTCGATGCGCTGTGCCATCGCGGCGAGGATTAAATGCTGGTGGTGCTCTGGCAAAGTGTAATGATCATACATAGTCATGGTGTCACTAAATTACAGCTGGGCGCAGCAAACAGGATGATAGCCTTCCAGGGTGTTGCGTCCGCCAAGACTGGGCAGTTCAAGCAAGAAGCCGGTACCCACGACATGTGCACCCAGTTGTTCACACAGCTTGATGGCAGCCAGGCAGGTCCCGCCCGTACCCAATACATCATCAATCAGCAGGATGTGATCATCCTGATCAATATCATCTTTGTGAATGTGCAGGCTGTTGTGTGCATATTCACTGCTGTAATCGGTGCTGATGGTTTCACGCGGTAGTTTGCCGGGCTTTCGGATTGGCACAAATTTTAAATTCAATCGATCTGCCACCATGGCTCCAATGATAAAGCCCAGTGCGTCAATGGCTGCCACACAGTTCACTTTGCCCCGGTAGTGCTCAGTGAGCTGCGTGATAGCCCGGTCTCGTTCATGGGCGTTACTCAACAAAGACGTAATGTCATGAAATTTAATGCCTGGTTTTGGGTGGTCCTGCACGATGGCGATGTGTTGTGAGATCATAGTAATTCTTCCTTATTGAGCGTGGAGTTAAGTGATAGCAACTCTAAAATTGTGCGCAGTGCCGCGGGGTCAGCACCAAGCAACTGCACAACCTGGTCTAAAATTGAGGCTTCCGCCGGGCGCATGGGGATCAGCGCTTTGGCTGTTTTAATGTAAGACAGTGCATGGGCACGATGGCGAATGGTATTGCGCGCTTCGGGGTACAGCCACTTTAACGGTGCGGCCAGTGCCTGCAAGCGGTTTGACGGGGAGAGCTCAAGTACCCCGCTGTCTTGTTCTGCCCGGATAAATACGGAGTGCTCGACTTCTGATGCTGAGTGTTCATAGAGCTTATTCAGGGCCAATATCACAAGCTGACCGGTTTCAATGGGGGCATTTAATCGGTAGGTTTTACCATCTTGCGCGCTGGTGAGGGGTTGCTCTGCCAGATAGTAGCGGCTGAGTTGTTCTGCGATGGCTTCGACCAGATCATCCGGGGTTGAAAATGGCTCAGTCACTAGGGTGTCGTATAGATGTCGGGTCAGGCAGGTGTAGACAAACCCGTCTGCGACAATTTGACTGTCCAGGTCGCGTTTACCTGGCAGAGAAATCATACTGCGAAATTGCTTGTTGGTGATCTTGGCACTCAAGTCGTGATAATAGCAACCGTATAGTGTGGGCTTACACAGGGTGCTGACCAGGTGTGCAAAATCATGCAGATCATACACCGCCTCATCACCGAGCCGCTTGACCTGTTCACTGTGTCTGTAAAATGCGTCATCGCGATAGTACAGCACCTGTTCTTTGCTGAGCTGAAACTGGTTTGGTGCAATCATCTGCGCACACGCTGCTTTACTGGGCCAGCTAAAGACAAACTGATTGATGGTCAGGTTGTAAATGGTATTGAGCAGTTGTCGCTGTGACAAAACTCGGTAAACCTCATCGATTTGTTGGCTCTTTGCCGTGATTGTTGCCAACCGTGCGGAGACTTCACGTCGGGAAGCAAAAAAGATCATGCCATAACGGTGGGCGATAAAGGCCAGCTGGAATATTTCCCTGGAGTGTGTCCATAATTTTGCAATCGGCTCAGGCAGCTTGGGCAATGCATGCTGCTCGAAGCAATCATGCCAGCTTTGCCAGAATAACGATTTGACGAAATGGTTATGCTTGAGCACTCTGTCAGCTTGATTTACAAACGGCAGCTTAGCAGGGCTATAATCAAACATGCTGCCCTCCTAATGCTAACTGTTGTGAAAGTGCTTCGAAGTGACTGCAATACCAGGTCGGCTGCATCGCCAGGGCTGCCTCATCATCGCCAAAGCCATGGGTCAGATAGGCGCTGTCGGCACCGATGGCATGAGCAAATGCCAGATCAGCTGTGGTGTCGCCAATATGCAATATGTGCTCGGGTTTAATGCCCGGGTAAGCCGGGCGGATCACTTGCTCATAGACATCCGGGTGTGGCTTGCCTGCTATGCCGACGCGCTCTCCTATCACATCGTCAAAGAGCGACGTGAATGCGTACTGCTGTACGAAGGCATTCAGTGCGGCTTCGCCTTTATTACTGACGATCAGGCACTGCGCACCGGCTTGTCTGAACGCCATGATGGTGTCTCTGGCATGAGGAAATGGTACTTGTAACTGATGGTGTTCCTGATTGTATAGTGCCCGATATTGGTGGCACAGTACATCCAGCTCAGTGGCAGACAGTGGGTGCTGATGTAACTGGGCAATCACAGATTTAAGCGGGGTACCCACGGATAACTGCGCGTCTATCTGTGTCTGTTCAGTACCCGGAAACAGCTGCTGAAGTGTGCTGATAATGGCAGGTGCGGTGTCACACAAGGTACCATCAAAATCAAACGTGACTAGCTTATAGGTTTTCAAAAGCTCTCTCCCTGATGATGTTAATTAATGCTTGCTCCGGGCAGGTCTGGTTAAGCGTCAGGTCAGCAGCCTGGTTGAGTTGCGGGTGCGACCCGATGCAGACGCCCACTTGTGCTTGTTTGATCAGGTGCAGGTCGTTTGAATCATTGCCAAAGGCGATACTATTAAGGGGATCGATATCGAGTTGCTGAAACAGGTTGGATTTACAACACCCGGTTGGAGAGATATCAAAAAAGTCGACGTCAGCATAAGGGTAGACCGTGATCCCAAGTTGCTCAGCATCTCTGTTCAACAGTTCAATGAGCTGGGTATCAAACACCTGAATTTTATTGATACCCTGGGCCAACGCCGCTTGCTGGGAGATTTTGGGTGCTTTGTAACTCCCCTGGGTGTACTCAAAAAAGGGGTGGCTGGTGCGACTCAGGTAAAACCCCTGCGCACAATCCAGAATATAGGGCGCATCCAGATCCTCGAGCAAATGTATCAATCGGATGCTGGTGTTCTTAGTGAAATGTTGTTCAGCGTAAACTTTGTGCTGCTTAAATAGCAAAGCCCCATTGGTACAAGAGATAGTATTGTTGCGTAGCTCGGTTGGCAGCACCTGTAACACATCCCGAAACGGCCTGGCTGTGGCGAAGATCACGTCGCTGTCATCACTTAATTCGACCAGGGCGTCGGTCAACGCCGTACTGACGGGTTGGTTGTTAAAGGCGATTGTGCCGTCAATGTCAAACAGCCAATGTCTGGCTTTTATTTCTGTAAGCATAATGCGTTCACTTTAAATTAAGAACGCGACAAGGCCGCTGTGGCGTCGGTATGTTTATAATATACGGCCAGGTCAAGCGCGGTTTCCTGTGCGTCTGTCAGGGCGTTTTGATCAGCGCCAAGTGAAAGTAACAGCGTGACTGCGTCGGCATGGCCTTCGACTGCGGCTTCATGCAAAGGGGTACGTGCACTAAAAGAAGGCACATCTGGGTTGTTGGTTCTGGCTTCTAAATCGGCGCCCAGCGTGAGTAAGGTATGGATGGCATCAAGCTGACCAAAGGTAGCAGCTTTATGCAGTGCGGTACTGCCGTTGCCTGTCGCCGTCTCAAGCGCGCAGCCCTTGGCGACCAGGACATCGATGACCTCACACTGCCCCTGAATCGCCGCATAATGTAAGGGGGAGTAGCCTTTTTCGTCTTGCACATTGACCGCTACGTTGTCTGCTTGCAAAAGTGTGGTTAGCTGAGTCCATTGTTGCTGTTGCGCTAGTTCTAAAATTTCCTTGTTCATTCCAACCTCGTCTCTAAGAGTTTTTTGTTATGTTTTATGATCTGGGGTGGCAGCGCTGGACACACTGTCCGCGCTGCTTTTCGCTTATTGATATGAAAGTTTTTCTAATAGTTCTTGTGCCAGGGGCAGGGAAGCCGCTGACAACAGAGAGTCGCGTTTTAATAACTGATCCTGATTGCCGTGTAAGTCCATGACCACAGCACCGGCTTCTTGCAAACACACAATCAGTGCGGCGCTGTCCCACGGCTTCATGATGGTATCGATGGCTGCATCGACTCGGCCGCAGGCGACCTGGACATGCTGAATGCAATCACCTGACAGTTTAAAGAGTCGCGCTTCGTGAAATACGTTATCGATCCGCCACGGATACTTGCCATTTTCAAGCCACAGGTTGGTGCCATGAATACCCGATGCAGTGATCACCGCCTCTTTGACTGAGGAGACTGGATCCTTAATGGTGACTCTGGTGGCCGCTTGATAAGGTGTTTCAATAAAACAGCCGTGTCCCTTAGCTGCGTAGCACACTTCATTGATCCCGGGTAACGCCACACATCCTAATATGGGTTCGCCCTTATCAATCAGGCTGATCAGTGAACCATAAATAGGCACTCCCAATCGGTACCAGGCTGTGCCGTCAATGGGGTCGATTAGCCAGTAAGTGTCTTGTGTCTCCATCCCTGATACACCCAGCTCTTCGCCAAACACGGGGATATTGTAATCAAGGGATTTAAGCGCCAGGCTAATGAACTCCTCAACGTTAATGTCCACTTTACTGACAAACGTATTATCACTTTTCATAGAGAACTCAGCATTGAGCTTAGATTTCTCTATTATTTGTGCTGCTTCCTTTGCAATTTTCACCACTTCATCAAGTAAATCAGTAAGATTCATTTTTTGTCCCAATTTGATTTGTCATGTTGTACACGATCAAGGTCAAAGCCAGTGATGAGTACAGGATAAATTTATAAGTGCTTATGTCCTGGTGGTATAAATGAAACCCGATGATCATGCCTAAAATAGGAGACATAATCTGATATAAAGACAACACATTAAAGCTCACTTTTTTACTTGCACTCACAAACAGTGTGAGTGGTAAAAGGGTAATGAAGCCCAGCATTAATAGCATTGCCCAGTCATTTAATTTCACACTTTCTATAAACCCAAAATCAATGAAGAACCACAATAAACAACACAGCGGCAGCATCGCTTTAGTTTCATTAAATAGCCCTGTTAATGGATCAAGGTTGTGCTTCTTATGCCACAGTAAATACAACACAAATGGCACGGAGATCAGCAGACCTATAAATGGAAAGTTGCCGCTAATATAGAACTCAAGAAAAACGATAAAGAGGGAGAGCGAGAAAAAGAACCAATCCTTTTTCTGATTACTCTCGCCGCTAAAAATACTCACTGACAGCAATAAAATCGGCAGTAAAAGATAGGCGTAACTTGCCTCAATTACATAACCTGATTTTATTGCTACGGCATACCCACCCCAATTCAGCATTAATAATAATGCGGGGATTAGGTTTAGCTTTAAGCTAAAGCGCTGCGTTTCCTCTGCTCTCATTAACTTTAGGTACAGACCCAGCAATATAAAGGTGCTGATAATTTGTGCCAGCAAGAAGAAAAGCGGGGGATACTCGCCAGAGAAATAAAAATATAAAGGCAGAGAACCCCAAATGACGTTTGCGGATATACCTTTTAAATGGTATTTAAGCATGGTCTTTATAGGTCTCTAATTCGAGTGTTTTCTCGACCATTCTGTGGATCGCCGGGTCGTCGGTGAGTGCTTTTACTTGCTCTAGCGGTATCCATTGCAACTGTGTTGATTCCGCATTTTTAATCGCTTTTGCCTGCGCCGGGGCAACAAAGTAGCAGGTCACATCATAGTGCGGATGCTGCGGTATTCCTTTGTATTCCGGGATATCGTGAATATCGATGTCGAGCACAAAGGTGTTTGCTGATGACAATGAGGTGATGCCGCTTTCTTCGGTTGCTTCTCGCAAGCAGGCATCAATAAAAGAGCTGTCTTCTGGCTCAATGTGGCCACCAAGCTGAAACCACTTGCCAATTTTGGCATGCTGAGTGAGCAACACGTGCTGGCGATCATGCGACAAGACCCAGGCAGAAGCGGTAAAGTGCCCTGCCTGATTGCTACTGTAAATGGGGTCGTCACTGCTTTTCAGGAATGACAACATATGCTCCCGATACTGTGCCTCTATCTCGTATGTTGTCGCGTAGTTTTCCAACAAACCTTGTAATTCATTGATTGTATTTTCTTTGTTCATGAGTCGTCCTTGGTATGCTTACAGTTGTGTTGACCAGTTACGCAGCGAGGTGGTTAACTTGTCTTCCAGTTGGCTAAAATCGATTTGCTCATGGGCTAAACACACGAATGAGTTGTGTCCCTGCAGCATGAAAATACCCTCAGCGATCATGGTCTGTTTCAGCTGCTCTCTGGCCGCAAAGTTGTTCAGCATAGGGTCTGAAAAGCGCAGATCAAACAGGGTGTCGTTTAATAAGCTGGTTGCGCTGAGTAACTCGGTTGTGGCCGAGTGGGTGATGGCGGCATTGATGGTTGCAACAATCTTTTGGCAGATGAGCGGCAGGCGCGCATAGCCTTCTCGTTGCTGCATTATGTCTGCGACTATGATCCCGGCGTGCGCTGACAGGACTTCTTTAGTGTGGGTACCGCCAATCCTCGCGCTTTGATAAATTTTGATGTGCTCTGGCTTGCCGAGCAGCACCGCCAGTGGTAATCCATTGCCCACGGCTTTACCAAGGATGATGTAATCTGCCGGGATCGCTTGCGTATCAAGCATGCCTGCCGGGTTTGTTCTGCCGGCGGTTTTGGTTTCGTCGATGATGATTTTTATGCCATATTGGCGACACAGCGCGGTTGCCTGTTGTAATGTTTCAGTGGTCATGAATGCCAGCTGATAGACATCAATGGCAAAGGCGGCTGTGGTGTCGCCGTGTTCGCTCAACAGTGCTGTCAGGCTCGCGATATCACCATCCGTCCAGTTAAATACGCCCTGCTCACCATCAATCCCGCGCATACCTTGTGAGAATCTCAGTGCTTCGCGCTTTTCACTGCCTGGCCATTCGTGCCAGCTTGGTGTGTTGGCAATCTGGCTGTCGTGCCATCCTAAGAAACCACAACGGATGAATTTACTGCGACCTGTTTCCAGCATAGCGCAGCGCATTGCTGCGGTTACGGCTTCTGAACTGGTTTTGAATAGGGTAACAACTCGCATATCCTGATACTGGGCTTCATACACTTTGGCAAGCTCGCCATGCACATCGGCAAAACCAGGAAATGACAGGCCATTGCTCAGTTGTTCTGATACTCTGCGCACAAACTCTTCATCAGAATGGCCTAATATGACGGGTCCTAGGCCCAGAATGAAGTCGATATACTGGTTGCCATTCTGGTCTGTCACTGTGTAGTTCTTTGCCTTTTTAAATAAAATAGGTGCATCATTTTTGGCAAAGTACCTATCACTTCCTACTAACGGTGAAATCATTTTTTTCCCTTTTCTTCTCTTTTTATACGGTTGCTACATGTTGAAGGCGTTCATTTTTCGGCAGTTTTCTCCAGCCATCATAACTAAACCCATACATTCGGATTAGCCACCTGTCATTGCCATCGTACAGGGCGTGGTTGGTGAGGTTGTCTCTGCCATGCAGGAGTGTTCTGTTATTGAGAATGAGGACTTGTCCTGGTTTGAGCACGAGACGTGTGACGGTACGCTCATCATCAAGGTATGCCTTGAGTTCCGTCAGTGCGGATTTGGCACGTGGCGTTAACCCTTCCAGCTTGCTATAGCTAAAGCGAATGTTGAGCTTGCCATTGATTTCCGCGATGACGCTCACCCCTTCGTTTACATAGTTAATGTCGAAGCTAGACTGGCTGGTGGTTCTAAATTCGGTCCGCATTAAATTGCGAATGGTTGAGTAGGGCAGGCTATCCAACAGATCTTGCAAATACCAAACCCGTGTAGCGCAATTGGTTGGGTTCCTGATGCTGGCCAGACCAAATATGTCGGGTGCAATACAGTGTTTGTCTGTATTGGTTTTTATTTCTTCAGGCCAAAGCCCATTCACCACTTCGGTGTGTGGTTTGAGCTGTTTTGTTGAGCGGCTTTGATATAACGGGTTATTTTTTGCTGGCATCACCATGTGGGCTAAACGCCCATTCATTTCACCTTTATAACTGGCAACTTTGTGTCCAGTAAGAGAAATTAATCCCATTAATGTTGCCGCCGGCATTTTCCATGTTTTATGTTCAGGTGGATTATCATTGCAAGGCGTCGATGGTATACCTGATGTATCAAAACAGTTGTTAAAGATTATCCAGTCATATTCATTGTCTTCAGCAAAGTTTTCTACTTTTTGTAAGATAGACTGATTTTCAAATAGTTTTTGCCGTATTACGTGCTTTGCAATTTCACTAATAACGTAAGGCTCTATTTCCTGATCATAATTGCTCAAGTTGCTTTGCAAATAACTGTGCACGGCATTTGAACTGGTCAGCCCTTTGCTGAAGTTAAGTTCCAATCCTCGTCCTTTTGGAACTGCGCTGATACTCATTGCCTTAACCTCCAATGATGTTAATTCTCAATTATGAGCTTGTATGTTGAGGTTAAGGGTACTTGAAGTAATGTTCAGAATCTCATACATCAGATGTTACTAAGTGGAACAATCAGTGGAATATATGTACAGACAAGAAAAGGCGAGGAGGCATGATATACCGCTGATATAGTATATCATCTTGTGTTAGATTTTTGTGTTATAAAGAGAAAAAAATAATCATGTTGCGGAGTGATATAATTATCACTCCTGGCCGGTTAAGTATTTAGACTCGGGATCAGTGTGATAAGTGCATCGATGAAGTTTCTTACGCGGCTCGACATATTGTCTCTGTGCTGCAACAAGGCATTGAGCTGCACTTCGTGTGTCCACTCCTCAAGACATGTCTCTAACGTCCCGTCTTCAATGTATTGCTTCGATGTAAAGTCTAACGCGGTGGCAATACCTGAGCCGTCTAGTGCGAAAGAGATCAGCATTTCATCACTGTCACAGATATGGGACGTCCCTATATCAACTAAAAACTGCTTTCCAATATCACTGAAACTCCACTTATTACCGGTTTTACAGTGGCGATAGCGAATACACGGGTGATTAATTAACTCACTTGGATGACTGGGTTTTGGGTGGCTGCGCCAGTACTCTTTACTGGCAACAACATAAGTATTAAATGTCGTAAGGCGTTTGCAAATATAGTTGCTGTCGGGTAACTCTCCCAGGTGTAAAGCAACATCCACTTTTTCTGCGACCAGGTCTCCCAGGTTGTTGTCGACCATAATATCTAAAATGACGTTGGGGTGGCTTTTTTTATATTGACTGAGGAGGGCATGAAAGACTTTGTTATCGAGGACGCTGGGGATTTTAACTCTGAGTAGCCCTTCGCTGTTTTGTGAAAAATCACGGAGCATTTCGTGACTCTCTGAAATGGCCAGATTGAGCCGTTTGCATTGCTCAAATAGGGCATCGCCTTCACGGCTCAGGGAAAAGCTTCTTGTGGTTCTGTTGATAAGCCGAACGGAATACAAGGACTCAAGTTCAAACACATGATTTGTTAGGGTACTGCGCGATTGGCCTAACTTTTTTGCAGCTTTGGAAAAGCTACCACTGAGCGCAATATGATAAAAAGACTGAAGCCAGATACTGAGCTTCGCTTGGTTATCCGATACATAACTGCACATCTTCGAATTCCGTTTTACTTTTATTAAATTGCTACATCACCTCTGGGTGTTATTTCCTTTATAACAAAGGTGCAAGTTAAAGTAAGCGCAGGTGTCAATTGGTGTGTATCCATACAATTCAGCCAAAATGAAACCCAATAAATTAGTGCGTTTACTGTAAGTTGTCATTAAAGCTTAACAGAGCCAGCTAAGGCAAGAATAAAGCGACAACATGACACGACCGGCAGGCAGGAGTCAGAGGCGAGCGCGCTTTCGCATACTCTTTGTCCGGCCCCGGTCAGATGTTATACAGGACGCTTAACGGGCGTGTTGGCGGCGCCTGCGCCAGGGAGGGGATTGCAACAACAGCACCATACCACTGAGGCAAAACGCGACACTACAGGCTGCAAAGGTGATCAGCAAAGGGTTGTTGAAATCATCCCGCTCGTCATAATCCATGATGTGTAACATCCAAAAAAAGTCGAAAATGCGCCACAAGGTGCTTCTGATCGTGATCACCTGACCGCTAAGAGCATCCAGGTACAGGGTTGTGCTGAGTGTGTCGGCAAAGGTGACCTGCCATATGTGAGGGCGATATTGCACTTCCCGGGGACCTGTAGTGAGCAACTGTGCAGAGCCGACGGGGCTGTCGCCGAGAAAGTGGGCCTGTGCATTAGCACGGATCTGCGCTTCGGTGGGGGCAGGAAACGGCGCTCCTGTGGCGGTGAAATAGGCGCGTTCTTCACCACTGGCAATGATCATGGGCTGATCCAGAAAGTGACTAAATGTCAGTGTGTTAAACCCATTAACAGAGTGTGCCAGGTGATTAAGGTCGGCGCGGTAATCAGCCTGACTAAACGGGTTATCCAGCGCACGTTTGGCCAGGTGCTTACCATGTACCATGTCCAGTGGTATGGCACTCATGACCAGACCACCGAGCAGCCAGGCAAAGATCTGTAATGCCAGCAGGTAGCCTGTCAGCTTATGGAATTTTCGGATGGGTTTGAAGCGGGATTTATTCATAGTGCTGTTTTTTCGTCAAAATTGCTGATAGCTTATGAGAATTCGCGTAAAATCAATAGTGACATATTGTCGCACCTGCCAATCGAATGTGTTCTGGCGCTTGAACATGGCGCAGGTATGGCAGCGAACCACTCATAAAGATACAAGGTAAATGTCCCGTCATGTCAGAAATCCAGTTTTTAAATGTCGATTTAGAGTTAGAATCCAAGCAGGATATTTCTGCCCTGGTTGCGGATCTTAAAAAGAACGCAGTGATACTGCATTACGATAAGGATGAGTATCGCCAGTTGGCCAGAATTGAGGCCAGTGCCGAAGTGACGAGTCCGGATAAAGCCATCAATCACTTGTGTGAATTGATCGAATCATGCTCTAAAGCAGCGCTCAAGCAGTGGCTGGGGTGTTCTAAGCGCACCTTTGATATCGGCTTCAGCAGTGGGGAGCAGCCAAAGTGCTATTCTCAGGCGCTGCATGCAGACACCTTGTTACGTATCTCCGCCATCGGTGCGGGTATGGAAATTACGCTTTACCCTGTTGAAAAATAACAACTTCTATTAATTACCTTCACTCGTTTAGAGAGCCGGGCCTGTTCAGTTGCACAGGCCTTGGTCGCCTTTGTACCGCCTGCCTGTCACTGTTTCCCAACCAAAAATAATGAATCAAACAAAATAGAGTCTTCGCTCTTGTTTAAATCTAGATCTAAAATCTATTTTAATTTTAACATTTAAAATCCTTTTAAAACATTAACTTGATGTCTTTATGTTAATTTTTTTTGTGTAAAGTTTATATTAATATGTTGATAATTTGATTTTCGTGTTTTATCTTGATTTGGCACACGAGAGGTGGCTTCCCGTGGTTCAGGTGAGGCCAGAACAGGATTATTTCTGGAGAATTATAACAATGAAACGCATATCTCAGATGACCTTATCTGCACTGGCTTTGAGCCTGAGTGCAGCGGCAAATGCAACCGCAGCCCCGATTGACGCTGTGAATAATCTGGCAGCACCACTGGCGCAGATTGACCGTTTTAACCCGCAGGCTTTTCAGGTCAGTGACATCAAAAAAGTGATGGCGAAATCACTGGCTCAGGAACTGGCACAGCAAGGTCCGCGCTGGCAATCAACGCTGGCGAGCCAATCTCGCCTCACTGTGCAGGAAATGGGTGTATCAGCTCAGGCACAGTCACTGATTGGTCAGGCAAGTACACAGACACGGGTATTGAAAGGGTTGCCACAAAGCGACAGCAATTTATATCAATTGCGCCTGGCATCTGACACTATGCTGAACCAATGGCAGGAAGGTGAAATGCCACTGATCGCCTTTGCCCCTAAAGGCGATGATAAAACCTGGATCCATGTTGAGGCTTATGACAGTGAGGGCCAGCTACACTTGCTGGATGCGCAGCAAATGCCACAGCGTCCGGTGTTGGTTCTGGAGTTAGATCAACAGCAGGTGCGCCGTGAAGGATTAGCGGTGATGCAGGACATTTTCAGCCATGCCAGACAGACCCAGACCGTTGAGCGTTTTGCACAGGACATGTTGCAAACCAATGAGGTGCGGATTCAGTCTGACGCGATTTCAACCAGCGTTTTAAAGCGTATTCGCCTTAATAATGATCAGGAACCTTGGGTGCTGGGTAAAGCGGAAGTCTATGGGATTGTCACCGGGGTGAGCCCATCACGTGACGAACCCGTACTGGATATCGTTGATATGCCCTACCTGGACCATGATGGTACAGACTACACACCTAACCAAATCCTTATCCACTGGGAGCGTTATCGTTGGCAGGCTGCTGACGTGCTGCTGATGGAGCAGGATGACAACACCAATTACAAAGATTTAGCGACGACCTTTTTAGATATCGTGACGCAGGTAATGCGCACTATCCCGGATCCAAATGTACAGGGTTATGCGATCATTCCGCAGTTGACCAATCAGTTGATTAAAGCCATGCCGGATCACTGGTTCAGTAATGACGATGACTACGTCGATGTGTTCTATACCTTATTTGAAGGTCAGAATTACAGCGGTTATATGGGTGCCAGCAACAACGCAAAAATCACCTTATCTCCCTTAACTATCGAGCCAAGATAAGCGTCAGTAGCTTGTCTATTGCCTCGCTTATTAAGCTCACAACCCGTTGAGTAGGTTACGGTCTAATGGACTAGACCGGTTTTTTTATTCTCCCGCGAGCCTGCCATAGTGCAGGCTCGCTTGTTTCTGTCGTTTGGTGATTAACCCAATTTCACTTAATACCTGTTCTATTTGAAGGAGCAAATATCACGCCAACGGCGTTACAAATTTCTCATGTATAACCTTTACCTAAGGTATAAGTTCGCAAATTTTTGCCTCGCCTATTTAGATGTAGGTGCCTCAGCGATAGCAGGACGCGGGAGCGATGTTATCGACACTATTTTCTCGCCTTAAAATAGAACATTTAATTAAGCAAATTGGTATGAGTGAGAATAGATGGCTGCATCAGTGTGCGCAGGACTTGCTGATTTTTTCTTTTTTCACCAGCGCTTGAAGCGTGGTTTGAACGCCAGGTCGGCTTTCGTTTGTTGTGCCATTGCTGCGACCGCTGTCAACCGCACTGTCTGCGGCTGAGGTTGGCTATAGCTGAAGAAGCCATCGACCTGCTTACTGGTGTGCCGTTGTTGCCAATGGCTTTGAGTAGCGCTGCGGTTGATCAGGACATAGGTGGTTAGATCTCCCTGTTTGTTTAAATTCCCACACCAGAGCACATTCAATCGCATAATCCGTGTATAAAACACACAAAACCATTTTACATACATTCTGGTATGTATATAATTTAAACCTTCCTTAGGGTATGTAAAGTGAGAGTGAATGTGAAATCCTATCTAGTTATTGCAACCACAGTCATGAGTCTGTGGTTCGTTCAACCTGTTTATGCAGAGGCCCTATCGGATGCCTATGCCGTTGAAGTCAGTCCGGT
Source organism: Pseudoalteromonas sp. PPB1 (assembly GCF_015356275.1). Taxonomy (NCBI): domain Bacteria; kingdom Pseudomonadati; phylum Pseudomonadota; class Gammaproteobacteria; order Alteromonadales; family Pseudoalteromonadaceae; genus Pseudoalteromonas; species Pseudoalteromonas sp. PPB1. Next base: position 37,290 of record NZ_JACEQV010000008.1, read on the forward strand.
GAACAAGCAAATGGTGAGAGACTGGGCATTTGCCGAGGGGATTGCGCAGGGGATCCGCCGTGAATACCTGAACTTTGAAAGTGGCGGTAAAGTGGTGTTTCTGGCGGATGATCACAGTGGTAACCGTTTGCGTCCCGGCAGTTTTGTTAGCGGCCCCAAGGCAGGCGAACGCTTTGGTCAGCTGCTTGCCCGGGTTGACGAGCGCACTGGTGCGGAGGCGGTAAAAGGGTATGAGGCGTCATTACGTAGTGCCATATTGGGCATTGAACAGGCTCAGGCACAGTTGCATCAGGCACAAAATAATCATCACCTGGCACAGACGAATTTTCAGCGTGCCGAATCTATGTGGACGCGTCAGCTCATTTCTAAAGAGCGCTATGAGGCGGCAAAAACCGATCTGCTTAACACTCAGCAGTCGATGAATAATGCGTCAGCGGCACTGGCTGCTGCCCGGAGTCAGAAATTGGCTGCACAGGCCCAGCTGAATCAGGGTAAGGTAAATCTGGAGAAAACCGGTATTTTTGCGCCGTTTGATGGCCAGCTCAGAGCAGTCAACATTCGCCAGGGAGATTATTGGGCCGGTCCGGCGGCCGCTATGTCAGACAAAGAGCGTGAAATGCATGCGGCCATGGTGGTGATAGACACCAGTCAATACGAAGTGACGCTCAACGTTCCTTATTACGCGGCGGATAAACTGGCTGAGGGACAAACTGTGTACCTGAGCTGGAGCAATGAGAAGCTGCTAAATGCCGCACGTAGTGGGTTTACCACACGAGATATTGGTCTTGGCAAAATCTTTTCGGTTAGTCCGAGTATCAGCCTGAATAAGCGCGCCGTTGAGGTTAAAGTGCATACTTTCCAGGGCGCTGATACGCTTAAAGATGGTATGCACGTGAGTGCCTGGATAAACGTTGCAGAAAAGCCGATGGCATTGAGTGTGCCTCATCAGGCAGTGATGATGCGTAATAACCAGCCCTTTGTGTATGTAGTCAATCAAGAAAATAAAGCGCAATTGACTGCAATTGAAACGGGTATTGAAGACCTTTATCGGGTTGAAGTTGTGGCCGGCCTGACTGCGGGTCAGCGTGTGGTGGTGAATGGTGAGCATTTGTTAGTGCATGGCAGTCAGGTACGCATTGTCGGAGCGGCTCATGATTAAGGGAAGACTGGCGTATAAGCTGTTTGTCGACAAAGTTATCTCGACGCTGTTGCTAGCGATTTTACTGGTGGGCGGGATACTGGCTTATTCCGGTATGCTGAAAGAAAATTACCCGGACCTGGAAATACCTCAGGCTATTATCACAGTGGAATGGCCAGGGGCTGCCGCCGAGCAGGTTGAGAAGGAAGTAACCAAGCCGCTGGAAGATGCGCTCAATGGTTTGCAGGGGCTGAAGAAGCTGCAAAGTGGTTCGCAGTTTTCTTACGCTGTGATTGCGGTGGAATTTAAGTCTGACGAACCGATGAGCGAGGCGATGCAGCGCCTCAGAGCCAAAGTGGATGAAGGGAAGGCGGAGTTTCCCGGTGCGGTGAAAACCCCGTTGATCGAACAGGTATCGGTGAATGATACGCCGGTTATAGAATTTATGCTGTATGGCTCGCTGGACGATACGGGCTTTAGTCAGGTGGTTAAAACCATTGAGAAGCGCCTGGAGGCCATGTCCGGGGTGAAAAAGGTTGATAAGGGCGGCTACCGTGAAACTGTGGTGCATGTGCGCATGCTACCTGACAGGTTAAGGTCGTTGAAAATATCGCCTAACCTGGTTCGTCAGCGCATTGAAGAGGCTAACCTGGATACTAGCTGGGGTGAATATGACGATGGTAATCGTATTCACCGTCTTTATCTTGCGGGTCTTTTGATGACATCAAAACGTTGCAACAGCTGCCCGTAGCAAGACTTAGTGATAACCGTTTAGTGCGTCTGGAAGAGGTTGCACTGGTCTACAAAGGGCTGGATAAAGTCAAAAGTGAAACCTACTTTTCCGAATTGGGTGAACCGTTCACGCAGGGGGTGTCACTGGGAGTGAAGAAGCGCCCGGGCGTCGACACCATCACTCTGATCAATGAAGTGAAAACAGCCATGGCTGACTATCAGACACAGGGGTTCTGGCCGGATGGTCTGAAGGTGCAGATCATCAGTGATGAAAGCGCGCTGATTGATGAGTCGTTTGCCAATGTCTTCGGTAATATCTGGCAGGCTATGCTGGCTGTGTTCATTATTCTGATGGTGTTACTCACCTGGCGGGAAGCATTGATCGCGGGCGCAGCCATCCCACTTACGTTTCTTGGTGCGCTGATGATCCTGGGTCTATTCGGTTATACCCTCAATACCATGATGATCATTGGTATGGTTTTGGCACTGGGCATGCTGGTCGATGTGTTTATTCTGGTGATGGAAGGCATGCATGACAATTTGTATAGTAAACGATTGCGTTTTCAGGACGCGGCGCTGGCAACTGTTAAAACCTATGCCATGCCGGCGTTTTCAGGTCAGCTGACCACCATTCTGGCAATGGCCCCGATGATGGCGATTGGCGGCGTGGATGGTAAATTTATCCGGCTCATTCCCATTACCGCTGTACTGTGCCTGGTGCTGAGTTACCTGATAGCCTTTTTGATCTGTATTCCTCTATCGCAGTATCTGTTACGTAATGCCAAAGAGACGCAGATGAGTACCGTTGACACATTGACTCAGGTTGCCGGACAGGCATTACAGCGCTGGCTAGGTCGGTTTGCCCTGCGCAGCCGTCGTCAGGCTGGTGCCTGGGTCGCAGGGAGCATGCTCGTCTGGGTAATATCGATTGGCTTGATGAGCACCTTGCCTTCATTGCTTTACCCCAAAGGGGATGGCCGAAATTTGGCGATCACAATTGAGCTGGGGCCGAATGCAACGCTTGCCCAAAGTCGCGCGGTGGCCGAACGTGCAGGAGAATACCTCGCTACCAGGCCATACTTCGAAAACGTGACTATGTACGTAGGTAAAAAGAGCCCCCGGGCAATCAGTTCTATCAGTGATCAACTGTTGCTCAATGAAAACCCTAATCTGGTCGGCTTTTCAGCCTTGTTTGTACCAAAGCATGCGCGCGAGCAGTTAGCCTATGAGTATGTGCCTGAACTCAGAGCTGGCCTCAACGAGGCACTGGCAGATGTGGCGGGGGTCACTGTCTTGTTTACGCCGGAGGTGGGTGGTTCGAGCAATGATGATCCATTGCAAATTGTACTCAGTGGCCCGGATATGGCGCAATTGTCAGCCTATGCCAGTGAGCTTCAGCTGCAACTGGCAACCATTAATGGGGTGACAGATGTGCGTAACAACCTAGGGGCCTGGCAAAGTCAGGTTAGGTTGACGGCTGATAGGGAAGCGCTTAATTTTCATGGTATTACAGAGCAAGACTTTGCCAGTCAACTGCGCCTCGCGACGGAGGCCGATGAGTACGGTAAGTTTAAACTGGCAGGGACCGAAGATGACCTGAAAATCCGGCTTAGCACCTATTGGGAAAGTCGCGATGAAGATATAGGCGGACCAAAATCACATGCTGAGATCAACCTGATCAGCCTGTTCACACCCAGTGGAGAGCTGGTACCAGGCGGCAACCTGGTAGAGTATGAGATTGATGCGGTGCCGCCACTGTATACTCATGCACAGACCCAACGTGCCATCACCATCAAAGCTAAGGTGGACGGCATCACTGTGGGGGAAGTGATCTCACAGCTTGAACCACAGCTAAGTGCCTGGCAGCAAAACTGGCCAGAGGGGTATCACTATAATTACGCAGGAGAAGCTGAAAATGCAGAGGAAACCTATGGCTCTGCCGGGATTGTGTTTGTACTGGCGATCATGATGGTGTTTGCAGTCCTGACCCTGGCGTTGGGTTCATTTAAACAGCCTCTGGTGGTGCTATTTACCATTCCATTGGCGTTGATAGGTACCTTTACCGGATTCTGGGTGTTTCAAATTCCCTTTTCTTTCCCGGCGATGATAGGGTTGATAGCTTTGGTGGGTATTGTGGTCAACAACGCGATAGTGATGCTCGACACCATCAATGGCCATATCAAAGCGGGTGTGGTACTGCGCGAGGCCTGTGCACGTGGTGCAGCGGAACGTCTGAGGCCTATCATTGGTACTAGCATCACCACCATAGTCGGGTTAGTGCCACTGGGATTAAGCGACCCAACCTGGTTCCCGTTGTGCTTCGCGATTATCTTTGGCTTACTGGCATCGACGCTGGTGGCAATGATTGTCATACCGGCAATGTACATGCTAGTCTCGCGACCAGTAACCGAAAAGCCTGCTCAACACTATGTTGGAACAAACTGATGCCCAGAAGAACCAAAGAAGAAGCCGAACAGACGCGGTTGGCGCTGATCAAATCGGCGCTACAATTATTTAGTGAAAAAGGGGTCGCGCATACCACCCTGATGGACATTTCCAAGGCCGCAGGCGTTACCAAAGGGGCGTTTTACTGGCATTTCAAAAACAAGCTGGAAGTGTTGGAGGCGATTACTCAGGAATATGCCTTGCCGCTGGATGAGGCGGCCCAGCAAAAGCTGGAAACCCTGACACCCAGCCCGGCGAACCTGATTGATGCAATCGCCTTTTATTTTGAGACACTGGAACAATCAGAAGCACTGATTGCCTTTCAGGAAGTCATTTTGTTTAAGTGTGAATATACTGATGAGTTCAGTGCATTGCTTAAACGGGACAAGGATGATTTAGAGAAAGCACGAGATACTTTCGCGGCTTTTATTGGCGATATGGATGAGGCGCACTGGCTTGGCCCGAGAGGCGACGCGCAGCATATAGAAGCGGTGAGTCAGGCATTGCTCAATGCTTTAGTCGGGGCGTTGTTTCATTGGTTGACAACCCGTCAGGGAATACTGTCCCAGACAGTGACTCAGACCGTCCGGCTGATTTTACGCGGTGGCGGGCTAAAAGTGGAATAAAGGCAGACAGGTGTCTGCCTTTATTAGCTGGGTTCAGCCACTGCCTTGTGCGCTGAACCCCATTCATATCAATAAATTGGTATAAATTACCAAATCTTCTCTACAAATTCAGGGTGGTCCACAAACGGATTGCGGTTGCCCTGGAATTGATAGGCACCGTCATTGCGGGCACGTTCCAGTGCATCAACTGGATCTGCCAGGTGCCAGCGTTTGAGCATAGTGACAACCCAGCTTTCAAATACCTGGTCACTGCTGCCATTGAGCACGGCATCTCCATTCGTGGAGTAGCTTTGCCAGCTGGCAATGCGGTCCTGGTAGCGGGTCGCCATATAGAAGTAGGCGCGGGCAAAGTCTCCCTTAAACGCGTCGATTGGTTCAAACACGGTGCCACTGTAACCGATGCCAGAACCATTCCCTACTTTACTGCCATTACTGGAGATATACGTACTGCTGCCGACCTCGCCGAATGGAAAGCTGCTGCGACGATTGTTCACGTAGCCATCAGACGCAAAGATATGATGAATGTCCGAGTTCATTGGCTCAATCTTGCCACCAAACCAGCTTTTCGGGAACGAATGTTCACGGTTGTAGCAGTCGCCTTCCGTGCGGGCGGTACCACATTGATCGCTCACCGCTGTAAACTCGTGGCTGTCGGTGCCGGTTGGTTTTTCTGAGTAACGGTCCAGTACAGTACCATTGTTCTCGAAGTAGCGGTCACGCTCGTATTGATCGATGAACGACCAGATAGCGCTATAGCCCTGATTGTTATGGCTGGCAATGATATTATGAAGTGCTGTTTTAAGCGCATAACCGCTTAACCCTGCTGCGGCACTATAGTAACCAGTCGGGGTATCACCACCGCCGTCGCCACCTCCATTGTCCGTGCCCAGCGTGAAGCTGTGCGAAGCCGAAGAAGTAAACTGGCTACCCGACGCCAGCGTCCCGGATGGGCCTGTCAGGCTATATGAACCGTTTCCATAACTGCAACAAATGCCGTCACCATAGCTGTCAGATATCGTAAAAGTGTATGAACCATCTGTTAAACATACCGCTTCACTGTAGTTCTGGCTGGCCCCGTAATTTTGACCACTGGCCACAGTCGCGTTCGACGCGTTCTTAATGACCCAGCTGGTTTCTTCGCCATACCTGTCTGTGGTCAGGCTGAAAGTGAGCGCGTGATCCTGGCAGCTTCCTCCGGCTGGCGGTGGTGTGGTTGCAGCACCGCTGGGCTGAAAGTTATCGACATAGACGGTTTCGTTGCCGTCAAACCCACTGACATCGTAAAAACGCAGGCCCACGGTGATTTGGCCATTGCTGGTGGCCGTATAATCGTGGCGCAGTTGTTGCCATTGGTTTAATTGCTGTGGGTCTGAATAATTGTGATAACCGTCGGCTACCAGGCGAGCTCTGACACCGCCTTCAGTATGATACACCCAGGTACTGAAGGTGTAAGTCTTACCGGCCTCTACGGATACAGATTGTGTCAGATCCGTATTCCCCTGCGTTGTGGTGAGCACACTGACGGCGGCTGCTGTCTGTCCGCTTTGAACGCGATTTTGTTCGGTAGTCAAAGAGATACCCGAGTCAATGGTGGTCCAGTTGCTGGGCTTACCCAGCTGCCATTGTTCGAAATCTCCATTGTTTACCTGTCCCCATGTCATGGTACTGAGCAAGCCTAAGGCACTGCCCACCAGACGCTTTGTCAGGCACGAAGCCTGTTTTTTTGTAATCATTTTATTATTCCCGTGTTCTATTTTGTACTTATCATTGTTGTTTGGTTGTAAAAAACCGAGTGGGAGTTTAAAGGATTTTTGTTACATTGTCGTTAACTTATGTATTGTGTAAATCGGTACAATTATTTTTAATCTGTTTTATTTGGAGTTTTTGAATATCCATAACCAAATGGAATAACAAAGCAGATACTGTTCTTTTTGTCGCGCGGTGAGTTGCGTATCCTGCATGCTAAGAAAATGACCGAATTGCATCTATGTGCGCGGGTGGAACCGCCGGGGCAATTCGGCGGGGCAAGCTATATAAGGGTTATGGGGAAACAATCATCATGTTGTTAAGTCAACTCAGTGCCGCGGCCAGTCCGCTGACACAAGAACAACTGCAAAAATTACAGGGGTTAGTGGCGGAGCTTAATCCGATCCAGCAAGCCTGGGTCAGTGGGTATCTGGCTGCCAATGCCAACACCGCCGCGCTTGCGGGGAGTTTAGGACAGACGCCTGCGGCGGTTTCTGAAGCGGCGCCTTTGACCATTTTATATGGCTCTCAGACGGGCAATGCCAAAGGCGTTGCGGCGCAGTTAGAGAGTGCAGCAAAGGCACGTGGCCTGCAAACCAAGCTGGTTAATATGGCTGACTACAAACCTTCAGCCCTGAAGAAAGAACAGTTTATTGCCGTTGCGGTATCCACTTATGGTGAGGGTGAACCACCCGAAGATGCTGAGACGTTGCATGCCTTTTTGGCAGGTAAAAAAGCCCCGAAACTGGATGGTGTTAAAGTCGCAGTACTGGGTCTGGGCGATTCAAGCTATGAGTTCTTCTGTCAGACTGCCATTGATTTTGAAGAGCGCCTGCAAAAACTGGGTGCCGAGCCTGTCGTTGCACGTGCTGATTTAGATGTCGATTACGAAGATCAGGCAACAGCCTGGATTGACAGTGCCCTGGATGCGTTTGAGCCTGCGCTGAAAGCACAACAGGCGGATGCGGGTGCTAATGTGGTCGCTATGCCACTGGCAACGGCCGGTGCCCATGCCAGCCAATACACTAAGCAGAATCCGTTCAGCGCAGAAATCTCGGTGGTACAAAAGATCACTGGTCGTGATTCAACCAAAGATGTACGCCATGTAGAAATTTCACTGGAAGGGTCTGACATTGCGTATCAGCCAGGTGATTCACTGGGCGTTTTCTTCCTTAACGATGAGCAACGTGTCGACGAAGTTATTGCCTTGCTTGCGCTGGAAGGGGACAGTGAAGTCACACTGGGTACTGAGACGCTAACACTGCGCACTGCGTTGATTGAAAAACTGGAACTGACGCAGTCTTACCCTGGCTTTGTCGAAAAATATGCGGCTGCAACAAGTAATGAAGAATTGGGTGCACTGGTGAGCGATAAAGCGGCGCTGCGCGAGTACATCGAAGCGCGCCAGATTTTCGATATCATCAAACAACAGCCAGGTACGCTGAGTGCACAGGCACTCGTGGACAGCTGTCGTAAGATCCAGCCACGCTTGTACTCCATTGCATCGAGCCAGGCTGAAGTCGAGGAAGAAGTGCACCTGACCGTAGGGTTGGTGGAATTTGACGCTTTTGGTGAAACTCATCAGGGCGGTTGCTCTGGTTACCTGGCGCATCGCGTTGAGGAAGGCACGCAAATTAAAGTGTTCAGCGAGCATAACGACAACTTCCGTTTACCAGCAGAAGACAATACACCAGTGATCATGGTAGGCCCAGGTACGGGTATCGCACCATTCCGTGCTTTCCTGCAAGAGCGTGAAGCGCGTGACGCTGAGGGCGAGAACTGGTTGTTCTTCGGTAACCCGCACTTTACCCAGGACTTCCTGTATCAGGTTGAATTACAAAAGTACGTGAAATCCGGCGTGCTAAATCGCATTGATCTGGCCTTTAGTCGTGATCAGGCGGACAAAATCTACGTTCAGGACCGTTTACGTGAGAAGGGTCAGGACGTATACACATGGTTGCAAAATGGTGCGCATTTTTATGTATGTGGAGACGCCAGCCGTATGGCCAAGGACGTTCATCAGGCATTAGTGGACATCGTTAAGCAGTATGCAGGTAAGAGCGACGAGGAAGCTGAAGAGTATCTCAAAGAGCTACGCAGCGCGGGTCGCTATCAAAAAGACGTGTACTAATCCTGCGGGATTAGTCAGTACACACCGTCACAGTGTAAGAATTTAGGAATAAAGATGAGCAATAGCGATTACAAACCCAACAGTAAGCTCGACCCAAACGCCAAACTGTCTGATAACGAGCGTTTGAAAACCCAGAGCAACCTGCTGCGTGGCACTATTAAAACCGATCTGGGCGATCAGCTGACTGGTGGATTTACTGCCGACAACTTCCAGTTGATCCGTTTCCACGGCATGTATCAGCAGGATGACCGCGATATCCGTGCTGAACGTATCAAACAGAAGCTTGAGCCAATGCACAACGTGATGCTGCGTGCGCGGATGCCGGGCGGGATCATCAAGCCGCGTCAGTGGCTGGCGATAGACAAATTTGCGGAAGAAAAAACTGAGTATGGCAGCATTCGTTTGACCACGCGTCAGACCTTCCAGTTCCACGGTGTACTTAAGCCACACATTAAAGAAATGCACCTGACGCTGAACGATGTGGGCATCGACTCCATCGCCACTGCGGGTGACGTAAACCGTAACGTACTGTGTACCACCAACCCGGTTGAGTCTGAACTGCACCAGGAAGCCTATGAATGGGCGGCACGTATTTCTGAGCATTTGCTGCCAAAGACCCGTGCCTACGCCGAGATCTGGCTCAACGGTGAAAAGCAGGAAACGACCGAAGAAGAGCCTGTATTGGGTAGCACTTACTTACCGCGTAAGTTCAAAACCACAGTGACTATTCCACCGAATAACGAAGTGGATGTGCACGCCAATGACCTGAACTTTGTGGCCATTGCCGAAGACGGTAAGCTGGTCGGCTTCAACGTCCTGGTGGGCGGCGGATTGGCCATGACCCATGGTGACGTAAATACCTATCCACGTAAGGCGGATGACTTTGGCTTTATCAGCCTGGAAGACACGCTGGCGGTAGCCGAACACGTGGTTGGTGTACAGCGTGACTGGGGTAACCGTGCGAATCGCAAGAATGCGAAAACCAAATATACGCTGGATACCTTTGGTACAGATACGTTCAAAGCGGAAGTAGAAAAACGTGCCGGTGTGACCTTTGCACTGAGTCGTCCGTATGAATTCACCCACCGTGGCGACCGCATTGGCTGGGTAGAAGGGATTGATGGTAAGCACCACCTGACGGTCTTTATTCAAAGCGGCCGGATCCTGGACTATCCAGATAAGCCTCTGAAGACTGGTTGTCGCAAGATTGCCGAGATCCACCAGGGGGATTTCCGCATGACAGCAAACCAAAACCTGATCATTGCAGGTGTACCGGCAGAGCAAAAAGCGGAAATTGAACAACTGGCACGCGAACATGGCCTGATCGATGAGGCGCATACGGAGCAGCGCAAGAACTCAATGGCCTGTGTCTCATTGCCGACTTGTCCGCTAGCGATGGCGGAAGCAGAGCGTTACCTGCCTGACCTGATTGAAAAAACCGAAGCGATCCTGGCGAAGCATGAAATTGCTGATGATGACATCATTTTACGTGTTGTCGGTTGTCCAAACGGCTGTGGCCGCGCCATGCTGGCAGAAATTGGCTTTGTGGGTAAAGGACCGGGTAAGTACAACGTGTATCTGGGTGGTAACCGTGCTGGTACACGGATCCCGAAATTGTATTTAGAAAACGTCGGTGAAGACGTATACCTGCCGGCGCTGGATGAGCTGATTGGTCAATGGGCCAAAGAGCGTCAGCCGGATGAGTGTTTTGGTGACTTTGTGATCCGTAAGGAAATTGTGGCGGAAGTGAAGGTATCTAAAACCGACTTCCATGCATAATGAAGTGGGCGCTCAGCGCCCCTGACCACGGCTTTTAGCTGTGGTGGAATACTGGGAATGAGTAATGAGTGACTTTAAACAAATCCTGACGTTGGATAAGGCCTCGCAACAGGCTTTATTGAATGATGCTAATGGCATGCTGGCGCAAAAAAGTGTTGAAGACCGCGTGATCTGGGCACTGGAAAATTTGCCAGATAACCCCATTTTATCGTCCAGTTTTGGGATCCAGGCAGCGGTGATGCTGCATTTAGTAACCCGTCAGCGTCCGGATATTCCGGTGGTCCTGACGGATACCGGCTATTTGTTCCCGGAAACGTATCGCTTTATTGATGAACTCACGGAACAGCTCCAGCTGAATCTGAAAGTGTACCGGGCTGCGCAGGGGCCGGCCTGGCAGGAAGCCAAATATGGCAAACTGTGGGAGCAGGGTGAAGAGGGCATCAAGCGCTATAACACACTGAACAAGGTAGAACCGATGACTCGTGCTCTGAATGAGTTACAGGCCGGGACCTGGTTTAGTGGTTTACGTCGACAGCAATCTTCAACCCGCGCGGACAAGCAGATCTTAGAGATCAGCCGTGGCACGGTGAAAGTGTACCCTATCATCGACTGGCACAACCGTGATGTGTATCAGTACCTAACTAAACACGGTTTGTCTTACCACCCTTTATGGGATGAGGGCTATGTGTCTATGGGCGATGTCCATACCACCCGTAAACTTGAGCCGGGTATGAGTGAAGAAGATACGCGTTTCTTTGGTCTGAACCGGGAGTGTGGCTTGCACATTGATGGCGACGGCATTTGATAACGCATTGCCAGATAGCATAGACAAACAGCGGACTTTGCCACTTAGCTCAGTCCGCTTTTTTGTCACTATTGAATCACAAAAGCTACACTGTGATTCATGAAGGAAATGAGCAGGTAAATGAGATGCGCCCAATATACTGTCTGGTTGGTCTGTTGTGGTGGCTGGCTTCGGGAAGCGTCAGTGCTCAGTCACTGAATGGGGCTGACTTGCCGGTATTGCGTGTCGCTTTGCCCTATAACGCGTTTCCACCGTTTGTCACCGGTGACCCAGCCCGTCCAGGTGTGTTACCTGAGCTGCTGGCACACTTTACTCCAGATGGGCAGCCGGTTCAGGTAGCGTATATCCCGGAAGAGCGGTCGAAAAAGCTGATCAGTCATGATCAAATTCAAGTACGGATGGAGTCTGAATCCTGGTACCGGGGGAATACGCCCATGTGTTGGAGTCAGGGCCTATATTGGGTAGAGGATGTATTAGTCACACATCAGGGGGCCACTGTGCCCGAGCAGGATTATCAGGGGTTCATTATGCTTGGCCGGTTTGGTTACACCTACCCGACCGTTGAGCAGGCTCTGACACGGGGACTGTTGCAACAAAAGTTATTTTATTCAGAGCGAGAGATGCTGGCTGCGCTGGCGTCGCCAGTGAAAGAAGATCGTCGCTTTGCTTTGATGAGCTTACCTGCTATTCGCTGGTTGCAATTGAGTAATCCAAAATTTATCAGCGCGCTCAAGATACATAAAGTGGTGGATACCGCGCCTTTGCAATTGCAATTTAATCACTCCAAACAGGGGCTACGTGGCTGTGCACAATTTCGTGATTTCTTTGTGCGTTTTCGTCACTCTACCGAATATCACTCTATACTGTTAAAGTATGGCCTCGATATAAAAGGAGTGCCGCAATGAAGTACGCAAGTTATCTGTTAATTATGGTGATGCTGGTCGGCGTGGCGTCACTGTTTGTCCTCAAACGTCCTGATGGACGTACCTGGTTGAGCCTGGATGATATTCTGGGCAAAGCACAAACCCAGGCTCAGCACATGCTCGATGAGTCAAAGCAACAATTAGACAAAGCCGTAGATATGGTGAGCAGCTCAGATGCGCAGGCACCACAGAAGCAGCCTGGCAAAATCTATAAATGGCAGGACGCACAAGGCAACTGGCACTATTCAGATCGACCGAATGCCCGTGGACAAAGTGAAGAAATGACTTTAGACCCCAGCAAAATAACCATTATGGCAGCTGAAAACACCGACATTCTTAAACAGCTTAAGGTGCAGCAAGATGCCGGCCGCATTCCCAAAGATCTGCCAGCGAACATGAGCCCGGCCGACATCAAAAAGTTGGTGCAGGACGCGCAGAACATCGAAAAACTGATGCAGGAGCGCAGTAAAAAGCTGGAGGAACTATAGCCTCAGAGCTGCGCTTCGACATACTCGGCGATCGCCAGGCTGGCGGTCAGTCCGGGTGATTCGATACCAAACAGATTGATGAGTCCATTGATCTGATGGTGCTGATGTCCCTCAATCACAAAATCCTGTCCTTTGTCCCGAGATAGCTTAGGCCTGATCCCGGCATAGTCCGGCTTTAGTCGCTCAGGGTCCAATGCGGGCCAGTAGCTTTGTATGGCCTCAACAAAGCGGGCCTTGGCATCAGGGTCAAGCTGGTAATCGAGGTGATCAATAAAGTGCGTGTCGGGTCCAAATCGCAGCTGGCCGGCCATGTCTAACGTTGCGTGGATCCCTAAACCATGTTGTTCAGGCATCGGGTAGATGAGATTACTGAATGGGTGATGGCCCTGATAGGAGAAATACTGACCGCGACACAGGTGGCTTTGTGGAATGTGGTGCTCATCCAGACCATGGATGCGTCTAGCATTATCCTGTGCAAACAGGCCTCCAGCGTTGATCAGCGTATCGCAGCTAAGCGCAAAGGCTTCCCCGTCACAATCCAGCGTAACGTGAAACCCACCGGCTGTGTGTTCGGCAGACTCAAAGCGTGTGTGACAGACCAGGTTGCCACCCGCTTGCTCTAGTTGGTGAACCAGTGACAGCATAAACTGATGACTGTCGATAATGCCTGTGGACGGAGAAAACAGCGCGGTGCTGGCAGATAATCCGGGTGCCATATCCCCAACCTGGGTCTGACTGAGCGGCGTCAGATCGTATACCCCATTGCGCTTTGCCTGCGCCTCGATAGCAGCCAGTTTATCGTGTTCTGCCTCTGTGCGGGCAAACAGGATTTTACCAAGTTGTTTTACTGGCACATGGAAACGCGCGCAATGGGCGTATAACAAGGCTTTACCGCGGACACACAAGCGTGCTTTGAGGCTGTGTTCGTCGTAATAGAGCCCGGCGTGGATCACTTCGCTGTTACGGCTACTGGTGTGTTCGCCAAATTGTCCCATTTGGTCGATGACGAGGACGGAGCGGGTCTGACTGAGGCGTGCGGCAATGGCCAGGCCAATAACGCCTGCGCCAATGATGACTGTTTCTACATGGTCCATGATACTGTGTGAGTGAGCGACTGAAAGGCAAAAGTGTAACGAAATGCCTGCGCATAGGCAAAAGCCTGGGTGTGGCTGGAAGATACCGTGCAACCTGGATCAGTCTGGCTTTTCTCTGCGCATCAGCAAAATTGTCAGGTAAATTTTGGTTGGTAATGAGCAGATCAGGCCAATGGCAATACAGGCTGCGCCTAATACGTAACCTGTGGGTCCCAGCTCAGCCAGCCACTGCGCGCTCAGCAGTGTGTGGCCGGTAAAAATGAGCAACAGCCCACACACAATGACACAGTGAAGAATAACAATCAGACGTTTTTGTGCGATCATGATCTTAGCCTCCGGGTTTGGGCTAAGTTTATTGTGCGGTTTTAAACAATAAAAAGTGTTGCGCTACATCAAACAGACGTTATTGTTATCGCCGTTCAACAACAGCGGCGGTCATACGGGCGACGCAACAAAGTTCGCCACGGGCATTGACGATTTTCACTTCCCAGACGGAGGTGCGGCGGCCCAAATGTAAAGGCCGTGCCGTTGCGGTGAGGATGCCATTGCGCGATGCTTTAAGGTGATTCGCATTGATTTCCTGTCCGACACAATAAAAGCGCTCGAAGTCGACCACAAAGTTGGCTGCATAACTGGCAACGGTCTCGGCCAGTGCGACGTTGGCCCCACCGTGTACCATACCCAGCGGATTATGGTGTGCTGGGGTCGCTGGCATGGTTGCCACCAGGTAATCATCGCCAATTTCACTGATGGCGATCCCGAGCGTCTGCATCAACGTGCCTTTTTGATGAAGCCCTTCATCCAGCGTTTGACACTGTGCTAACGTAATTGGACGGTACCAGATACTCACTTAATATGCTCCCGGGTTATCCGAACGAAATGGGCTTGCGGCCCGTCACGCTGTCGACATTGTTTTTTTGCTTATTGCGTTTCTTTTTGCCAGATTGGCTTGGCTTTTTACCTTTGTCAGAGGCTGAAGGTGCACTGCTTTGGTGCGCAGCGGGTGGTTTAGGCTGGCTGCGCTCGGCGGGGACGGCGTCCTCTGCCAGGGTCAGCATAAAGGCTTCTTCGTTAAAATAGAGGGTGTCTCCGGCGTACAGTTTTTTGCGTTTAACCGTACAAAGCTCACCATTGACGCCCACATATCCTGCTGCAATCAGCTGCTTTGCTTGTCCACCACTTTCTGCAAAGTCTAATACTTTTAACAGGTTACAAAGTTCAATTGGCTCTTCTTCAAGCTCTATTTCGATATATTCTTGATTCATATCACAACCTCACTGGATGTTTTGCGACAGTATAGCGCGACGCTGCGGTGAACCACGAAACTTTTTCGCTGATCACCGTGTCTTTAATGTAATTGCAGCATTTGGTGTGTATCTTGCACGCCGATCGGAGTCGGGCGGTTTTGAGCCGTCGCTTTTAGCAGTCATTCGCTGCGGCTTTTGTAAATTATGACAACAGGAGACACACCATGGGGATCCGTTCTGCATTAAAAAAAGATCTGATGAACTTAGAGGCATCCGGATTAATGACAGCAGATGATGTGCGTGGCTATCTCAATACTCAGCTCAATCAGGGCCGGGACAAATTGACACTGATCTCACGATTCAATGAACACCACAGCCAGGTACAGGCCGGCTTACCCAGTCAGGAAAGTGACCTGACATTTGAGCGTCATCGCTTATTTAAAGAAATTGTCTATCCCAAATCGGCGGTACAAAACTGGCTGACGCGCAGCCACTGATACCGAGTATGGCGACGACACAATGGACAGATGTCACGCTGCTGTGGTTTACTCAGACCATAATAATAAGAACAAGGACATTTCATGAAAGTATGGTCTGTGGCTGGGTGTGTGTTATTGAGCGCCTGCAGCACTGTGCCTGTGGTACACGTATTCCACGCATCTTTGGACGACACACAGCAGCAGAGATTGGTCAGCCAGTTAGAGCAGGCCAATATACATTATGTCCTGAATGATCTGCCGGTGCCCCCAGAATACAACAGTGATGGTGATACTGTCCGCCTGAATCGTTTTCCGGCGGACCAAAATGCGGTTCTGATCTCTCAATTGTCTGAGGTGGTACATGCGTTAGGATACGCTGGGCTCGATGTGCAGGATTTTAACGGCGAGTTTCATCGGTTCAGCGAGGGCAATTACGGTCTGTACTTTCCGGGGGAAATGACGTCGGTGAGCTTACCGGAAGTGGTCCATTCCCACGACTGCGCGATGGACGCCTTTCAGATTGAGCTGAAGACGAGCGGAGACTGGATCCTCACCGGGACTGAGACACAAGGTAAGTGGCAATACAATGCCCCCTATTTAACGCTGATTTGGAATGATGGCCGTGGCGCGATGCAGCAGGCCTATCAGATGACCTCGCATACCGTAAAAACCATGTTTGGTGAGAAACCTGCCCTCACGTACCAGGTAATGGGCCATCGCAGTTATACCGCCATCCCCATCTTTAACTGTGATTTGCAGGTGATCTATGCCGAGTAGCTCGGTAGCAACGGTTAAATGACAGCGTTAACCGTTGCAAAACAGGCGTTTCGTTTATGGCTGGTTGGCATTGTTCATGCTGGCAATAAAGGCATTTGAATCCTCAATAGAGCGATTCATATCGGTGATCAGCGACTGAATATCTCGTTTTAACCCACTAAACTCGCCTTTGATGGCAGCAATCGCCTGCGCATTGAGGTTGTGCTTTAAGTACAGCACGTTGTCTTTTAGAGAATCCAGTACGGGCTGCATTTTTGCTTCACTGGCACGCATTGATCTCAGTAGCTTATCAAATTGACGTTGGGTCTGACGGAGCTTTTGTTCACTCTGTCGTTTCAGTTTGGCACTTGAATACTGGGTCAGCTCGTCCTGCCATTCCGCAAACAAGGCCTCGGCAACATCCTCGACTTTGTCTATGTTGGTACGGACATCTTGCGCGGCGGCTTCACTGGCGAGATAGTCATCATTGAGTTGTTCATAGACGCTTTGTAACTCGCCACCGTCAAAGTTGATTAGGGTCGTCAGGCGCTCCAGTGCAGACTGGAACTCCTGCTGCGTGGCTTGTTGTGCTGCTTTGGTATTTTCCACCCGATCGACTAAGATTTCACGTTTGTGCACACCCACTTTTTCCCAGGCGGCATAGTAGGCGCTTTGACAGGCACTGAGCAAACACAGGGTGAAGATGACGAGGCTCTTTTTTATCACAGAATTGTTCATCGGCTTTCCTAATGCGGTTGAAACAGAACGGCTTATACTTAATTGAGACTCTATGAATTATGACTGGGATTGGTAAGATGTGCAAAACTCACTCTGTAAACCTGTGTAATGATGAATGAATTATGGTTACAGCGCCTGTTGCATTTGAGGCAGCAGAGCAAACTGTTTTTAAACGCTCAGCCGCTCTGGTGGCTGCGCTTTTATCAGCGCTGCCAGCAAGATCAGCTCATGATCAATGCTGGCTATCTGGCTTATGTCACCTTGCTGTCTTTGATCCCTCTGGTGGCGGTGGGGGTGGCGATATTTACGGCGTTCCCGGGCTTTCAGGATACACGCGACGCCATAGAGCATTTCATTTTTACGAATTTTGTTCCGACTTCGACCGATACCATTAAAGCCCATATCAGTGCCTTTACCGGCAATGCCAATCAGATGACTGCGGTGGGGATTGGCTTTTTGACGGCCGTTGCCCTGTTACTGATCCGCAACGTGGACGCAGCCCTCAATCGTATCTGGCGAGTGGAAAAGTCCCGGCCGATGATGATTTCCTTCGCGATATACTGGATGGTACTAACACTGGGGCCGGTATTATTGGGAGCCAGCATAGGGGTGACCTCTTATATTGTGTCATTGGTATCGTTTGCCGATCAGGGGATCCCGGGCTTTAGTGGCTTCTTATTGAAGCTTTTGCCCTATGTTATTTCCATGGCAGGCTTTTTTATGCTCTATACTTTAGTACCAAATACACGCGTGTCTTATCAGGCAGCGATACCCGGGGCATTTTTTGCGGCTTTATTGTTTGAACTGACTAAAAAAGGCTTTGCCCTGTATATTAGCCATTTCCCCTCGTATGAGGTGATCTACGGTGCCCTGGCGACAGTGCCCATCCTGTTTGTGTGGGTGTACTTGTCCTGGATGGTGGTGCTGTTAGGGGCTGAATTTACTGCCTGTTTGTCCGAAAAGGAATGTGAGGAACAAGACACACCAGAATAAAGAGGTGTGCAATGACTCAATTATATCGGCTGGAGTCTCCGCGACGTAGTTTTCATCTGGCGGTGTCCGATGGGCACCAGCTACATGTTGAAGAATTTGGGCTGGAGAGCGGGTTGCCTGTGGTGATCTGCCATGGCGGCCCGGGTAGCGGCTTGTGCCGTAGCTCGGCCAGTTATTTTAACCCCCAACGCTATCGGATCATTTTATTTAGCCAGCGCGGATGCGGCCAGTCTTCGCCTCAGCAACTCACCCACAACACCACAGAGCACTTACTGCAGGACATAGATTGTTTGTTGACTTATTTAGGGATCGGTCAGTGTGTGCTGGCGGGTGGCTCCTGGGGTGCCACATTAGCGCTGTTGTTCGCGCAGCGCTTCCCGGAGCGCGTGCAGGGCTTGGTTCTCTGGGCGACCTTTCTGGGGTGTCAGAGCGATTTACAGTGGCTGTATGGTGTGAGCGGTGTAGGCGCGCAGTTTTACCCGGAGCGTTATCAAATTTTTAGCCAAGGGGAAGGGGATTATAAGGCGGTGCTGGCGCGTTATAGCCAGTTGTTGCACTGTAACGATGAAGTCGCCGTCAGGCGGGCTGCGCAGCAATGGCATGACTGGGACCGTCAGTTGAGCATTGGCAGCCAGGCATTGCGTTATCAGCTGGACCATGAACAGGCGGTTGTCCAGCAGGCTCGGATCATGGTGCACTATTTCCACTCACGCTGTTTTATCGAGGAGCAGCAGATCTTTGCATATGCTGACAAACTCAAGCGTCTGCCTGTCTGGATGATCCATAGTCGTCACGACTACGTCTGTCGTTTTGCGATGGCGCAGGCACTCGCGGAACAACTGAATGCACGGTTATTGATCCTCGAAGAAGTTGGGCACTGCGCCACAAATGCAGTATATTCCGAAGCCATACGTCGCGCCGCTGATCTGCTGCTGTGCAAGCTGGCACATTAGGCGCATTATCAATCATTTCCGCAAACCATTGAGGTAACAGTGCAGGGATTAATTCAAAGAGTCAGTCAGGCCAGTGTGGTGGTCGAAGGTGAGTGTGTTGGTCAAATTGGTCAGGGGATCCTGGTGTTACTCGGCGTGGAAAAGGCCGACGATCAAAAAAGCGCTGATAGCTTGCTACATAAAATCAGTAACTATCGTATTTTTACCGATGCACAGGGCAAAATGAATCTGAGTCTGAGAGACATAGAAGGAGAGTTGCTGGTGGTATCTCAATTTACGTTGGCAGCGGATACCAAAAAAGGCATGCGCCCGAGCTTTTCCTCTGCAGCGACGCCGACCCAGGCTGAGGCGCTTTACGAATATTTTGTGGCTCAAGCAAAGGCATCTGGGTTGCGTGTTGCGACCGGCCGCTTTGCCGCAGATATGCAGGTCAGTCTTTGCAATGATGGTCCTGTGACTTTTAATTTATCGGTGTAATACCAATTTGCTTCTTCAAATAGACCAAGTATTAAGTGAAATTGGTATAAGCTGGTCTGTGCTTAGCGCGTCAGAGAAATAATGTGATTGGCGTAGTCGGGCACTTTGTGTACGAAGGGTTTTTTACCAAAGTTAGTAATAAGAAGATGTTCGAGCTGTTTTAGCTGTGAATCGTGCTCTGCAAGAAAATTGATATACAAGCGTCCCCCCTCGTTGAGAGTGGCACGAATTTGTGTGTAAAACTTGTGTTCGTACAAAAACCGGGGGGCGTCAAGCTGACTGAACAAATCCAGGATGATCCAGTCATAATGGCCGTTGTTTTCTAGTGCCTGATAGGCATCGCTGCAACTGACATTGGAGATGGGATCGCCACCAAAATAGCGCTTATAACAATGAATAATGTCAGGGTTATTGTCGATAGAGGTAATCTGACAATCCGGATAGCTGATGTGCAGATAATCCCGGATAGCACCTGCACCCAGCCCTAATTCTAGCACCTTGCCCGGGGCAGGGCATTTTTGCCACAGCGCTGCTAATATCTGCAAATGCGGAAAAAGCAGCCGCTCCGGATGATTGAGCTCAATCACGGATTGCAGTGTGTCGTTTATCAGTAACCAGCGTAAGGTTTTTTCCTGGCGTACCTGTATGCTGACTTTGCCATGCTTATGCCAATACAGCAGGTGCCCGAGTTGATGACTCTGGTGCACAAACTCGTTACTGATGGTGCCGGGTTCAGTTATAAAATCTTGCATAGTTACATCAGCATAGCTTGGCTTCACAGTTCTGCCACCGCGTTTCGTTGAATTTACATGACAAATTGACCAAATCTGGCCGATCATTCCCTGTTGCACACTTTTCTTGTAAGGTAAGGTCCATAAATTAGACAAAAGTTCCCCGCTAAAATGGGGGACCAGTTTGCACGAGCCGGGCACATCATCCCGCAGCGACAGGAAAAGCACAGGAGTCACCATGTTTCAAATAACAGCGCCACAGAGCAGTGAAGATTGGCAAGCGTATTATCAACTACGATGGCAGGTTTTGCGGGCACCCTGGGATCAGCCCAGAGGCAGCGAGCAGGATGATCTGGAGCAGGAAGCGGAGCATCGTTATATCAAAAATAACGAAGGTCAGGTGCTGGGTGTGGCACGCCTGCATTTTAACAATCAGCAACAAGCGCAGGTCCGTTATATGGCCGTTGATGAAGCGCACCGTGGTCATCATCTTGGTAGTCGATTACTGCATGAGCTGGAGAAAATTGCCTGGACGCAGAAGGCGGAAGAGCTGGTGCTGTTTGCCCGAGAACGTGCGTTAGCCTTTTATGAGCGTCACGGTTATCAGATGATTGAAAAAGCCCATCTGTCTTATGGCGATGTACAACATTGGAAAATGGTTAAGCAACGGCCCTCAGAGCCTGGCTGGTTCCGCCATCCACAGTGGACCCAGGTGTTACAGGATACCTGGCGAGAGTCGATCCCCATTAGTGATGCGATGGGGATCAAGGTTGAAAGTTACACCGACTGGCAGTTTTCAACCCGCGCAGATCTGAAAGCGAATCTGAACCTACATAATTCGATGTTTGCCGGATCGGTTTACAGCATGGCCACTTTAACCGGGTGGGGCGCGACGTATCTGGCGCTCAAAGAGCTGGCTCTGGAAGGCAATATTGTGTTGGCAGATGCTAATATTCAGTACCTTAAACCTTTAACCACAGCTCCCAGTGCCACAGTCACATTGGCTGATTGCAGTGGTGAACTGAATGCGCTCAACGAAGAGGGTAAAGCTAAGTATCGTGTGCCGGTGAACATCTACGACGGTGACGTGTTAGTTGCGAAGTTTGAAGGCCTGTTCGTGGTCATCAAATAATGCGCGGATGGCCTGCCGATGCAGGCCATCTTGGTTGTGCTTAGAGCAGATCGGTTACCGCAATACCCAAACCCAGCCGCTGAATGTGTGCGTTGTAGTCAATCAAGCTCTCGCCATAGCCATTAAAATACTGCACATAGCCTCGCACTCGTGAGGAGCCAAGCAAAGGAAACGACCAGTCGAGTTGCACTGCACCATGGTTGTCACTGTTGAAGTTGTTACGGGTCATAAAACCAAACTCATGGTCGCCGTGACGATAAGCACCACTGAGCTCAAAATAGCCCATGTACTTGTGAATATCCGGGTTATCATCTCCTTTTGCAGCCAATGGCTCGGGCTTGTCGTCCTCAGGTAGGCGGTACCAGGGTTTAAAACTAAACACGAAGCTTTCGTACTCCCAGATAAAGTTTGCATAGAGGCGGTTCCAGGAGCGAGAGTTAGGCTGGCTGCGGCCATTCGACTGGTGTGATGCGCCTAAAATGATGGCCATTTCATCGCCCCACAAAACATTGTCATCATCCAGGAAGTTGATCCAGAAGATCTCCGGTTCGTAATTGGTTTCACGGAACGGCGAGGAGATATCTTTGTTGTATAGCTGCCAATAGGACTGCAATGTGACCCCGACATACACCGCCTGATCTTTGTCTTTAAAATGGCGATAAAGGGGCACTTTCATCGATATTTGATATTTGACTTCCATGTGGTCGAGTGGCTCCCCTTCTTCTTCCTGAATGGCCTTTAAGCCATCAAAGGGGCGAGAGTTGGGGTTTTTTACATAAGTCACGGGCAGAATGTAGTTGCGATTGTGCGGTGTCAGCACATTGCGGTTGTTTTCTGTGACCATTTCTCGTGCCATGCGGCGATCCAGTTTGCTGAGGCGTGTCTCTTGCAGCTTCTGACAGTAGAGTTTGAGCTGCTCAATCGTTTGTTGTTGATCACCCGCAATGATCTCATTCAGCACACATTGTTTTATCAACTCCAGATCGTCCTTCGCGTTTTGTTCATTGGCGAGCAGGGCAGAAGGGGCCAGTAAAGATAAAAAAGCGAGTATCCTGAGTTTCATAGGCAGTGCAGTCCTTAGTCAAAAGCAAATTATCATCATAGTATCATGGCAAAGAAAAAACTAAGAAGGGCAAAATTGTCAGCAATATATTTAGTCAAGGAGTGGTTGATTGATTTTTGTTCAACTTGGCGTTAGGTTAATTAGGCACACTGCATAAAAGGAGATTGAAATGAAAATATCATTGAACAAAAAAAGTATTAAGCAACTGAGCAATAACCAACAACTGGGCCTGGCTCAGACACCGCATGTAGCTGGTGGTGCATCGGGCCATCCGGCTTGTGAATCACTAGGTTGTGATACCGCGGTGTTCCTTGGGTGTCCGACTGGTCGAGATTGTTATTCTGGCCGCTTTGAGATCTGCATGCCAGATTAATACCAATTTCATTTAATACGTCTTCAATTTGACGGAGCAAATATGGCGCTATCTGTGTTAGAAATTTCTCATTTAGAATCTTTACCTAAGGTATAAGTTCGCTAATTTTTGCCTCGCCTATAGGGACGAAGGTGCCTCAGCGATAGCAGGACGCGGGAGCGGCGTTATTGACTATATTTTCTCGCCTCAAAATGGGACAGTTAATTAAGCAAATTGGGATAAAAAGGCCGGCGGCAACTTAGGTTGCCGCCCCACCTTAGCAAGTGAGGATTTGCTCACCTACTCTCACGCAATCGTTACTTCATTCTGTCGTCATCCAACCTGGATCCCGACCAATTCGTATGAATCCACTATAGTTCATAGTAATTTGTGAAAAATTTATATAATTCAGTACCCTGGTTGACACTGGCTGAGGCAAAATGCAAGATCGCAATGGCATCCTGTGTCAAGGTGAGGCTATGCAGAGGCGTTTCCGATAAATACTGCTCCATGCGCAAAATTCGCGCAATGCATTCCCCTGCTTTGATGTGTTCACCGAGCTGTGCTTTATACTCCACCATGCCACCCATGGGCGCATAGAAGGTCAGGTAATCTTTCAGTGCACAGGCGTAGCGTTTGATGTTCTTTGGTTGATGGTTGCCATCTGTTATCACTTCTTTGTGTGTCAGGTAGCTGAGGATGCTGTTGGCATCATGCACGGCTTCATCCAGATCAATTTTTTCCTGTGAACCTAATTCGACCGTGAAGGCTTCAACGGGCACGGCTAAGTCTCGGCCTTGTGCCTTTAAGGCTGTGCTGAGTTGCCACCAAGGGCAGAAACTGGCTTCATCCATCGCACCGTCAAATTCATTGGGGATCAGCAGCACATGAGGAATGTCAAAATAGCGCGCGCTGTCTGTAGCGTATTCTGGGCAATATAAGTGTTTCGCCGAGATAGGGCCAGTATGCAGGTCCAGTACAATATCAGCCTGATGTGCCAGCTTCTGCAATGTGAGTGCAATGCGCTTGCCAGTTGTTAATGTATGTGCTGGCGCATCAAGCAACGCATCGGTTGCCTGACACAGCTGTTCGCGGAAGGCAGCGATAAGTGCCGCATCGGAAGCTTCACCGTGCTCAGCAAGGCAGCGCTGTACCTGATCACTGTGGTCATGGTACATGCGATTCCAGTTCATGCCGGTAATGGGATCAAATCGTCCCAGCGTAAACTCCCCCGATTTTTGATTACAGCCGATCGGGTTGGCATAGGGCACCAGAGTGATGTCACCCGCCAGAGTGAGGTGCTTTAATTGTTCAAGCAGTGCATAAATCACTGCATTGCCTTGTACCTCCGCGCCGTGCATATTGGCCTGAATGTAGACGCTCGGACCTGTGCCATTACCTTGCAAACGGTAGACCGGGATAGTCAAAGGCAGGCCATTGGCGATTTCACCAACCTGAATATGTTGCTGTGTGATAGTGTTCATAGTTACCTCAGATAATAGTCGGCGGTTTCGCTGTGACGAATACAGTACAATTGGCCCTGAGTGAAAACGTACTCTGCGGGCAGCTCATGACACAGAAAGTACGGCATACTTTCTGTGAAGCCATAGGCACCACACTGGTCAAATACCAGCCAGTCGCCATAGTCGAGATCGTCAGGCAAGCTATGCGAACCAAGGTGATCTAGGGCTGTACATAATGGGCCATGTAAATGATATTGGCGCTGAGCAGTATCAGATGCACGCAGTGCCTGCACCGGAAAAGCCTGACTGGTCACGGCCGGTCGCAATAGGTGGTTGATGCCACCTGCAAGGATGAGCTGATGTTCGTCGTAATTGCATTTTTGTTCCACCACCGGGTTAAGGTAGTAGCCACACTGCGCCACGGCGTAGCGACCCAGCTCCATCCATAATTCCTGCACGCCTGCTTCGGCTTTAATTTTGGCCAGACTAGCGATGACTTGATCCCAATCGAGTGCCTGCTGGCCTGACTCGTAAGGCACCCCTAATCCGCCACCCAGATCTAAGATCCTCAGGGTCATACCCAGCTGCTGGCTCAGCTCAGTCAGTGGGGGCACCATTTGTTGCCACAGGCTGGCCAGCTTGGTGGCGTCGAGCATGTTACCCCATTGAAAAATATGCAGACCTGCAAAATCCAGTGCAGGGTAGTCACGTAAAGTCAGTTGCTGCCATTGGTCACAGCCGAGCCCAAATGGGGTCAGGCTGTCGCCGCCAAGTGGATTTTTGTCTCCTGCTGGCCAGCGCAGCTGCACGCGAAGTAGCACAGTTAGCGTCAGCTGATGCTGCTGTGCTGCGTCGTTCAGCCAGCGCACCTGATTCAGGCTTTCAGCAACAAAGGTGGTGACACCAGCATCGAGAAAATGCTGGATCTGGGCCGGGGACTTGGCCGGCCCGGTGTTGAGTACGCGTTCGGCCGCAATGTCCTGGGCCAATACCTGTGTGAGCTCTCCCCGGCTGGCAACGTCAAAGTTGAAGCCGGCTGTGTCCAGTGTTTTGAGGACACGGGATAACGGATTGGCTTTAACGGCATACCAGAGCTTGACCACGTTTTGGGTGGTCAGGTGATTAACATGTGCGCTCAGTGCATCCAGGTCGTAGACGAAAAATGGGATGTCCAGATCAGGGCACAGTGCAGTCAGTTGCTCACGCAGTGGCGTACTCAGTGTGGTCATTAGCGTAGTACCTCTTCGAGTTCTAACGACGCATCACTCTGTTCGTCACGGTATTTCACAATCAGTGCACAGGACATGCTCAGCCCCTGTGCTTTGGCCCAGTCACTGGATGCTGGACGCGACCCCGGAATCACAATGGCAAAAGGCGGAATGGCTTCCCCTTTTTCCAGGGTCCGCTCATTCACACAGTCATACACTGGAATGCTGGCAGACAGGCGAACACCCGGTGCCAGCACTGCACCGCGTTTTACGACTACGCCTTCAACCAGCACACAGCCTGCACCAATGAACGCATCGTCTTCAACAACGACCGGGCTGGCACCGACTGGCTCTAATACGCCGCCAATCTGAACAGCAGCACTTAGATGCACATTTTTACCAATCTGGGCGCAAGAACCAACCAGTGCATGGCTGTCGACCATAGTACCGGTATCGATATATGCGCCAATGTTGACATAGGCTGGTGGCATAATGATAGTGCCAGAAGCAACATAAGCACCACGACGTACGCTGCTGCCTCCGGGCACCATACGGACGGCATCTTCGGCGGCAAAACCACGGGGAGCCAGATTGTCTTTGTCTACAAAACCACCCGGGTATTCGGTATTTTGACCGGCACGGAAAGCAGCCAGAATACCTTCTTTGACTTCGACATTGGCGTGCCAGTTGCCGTGTTCGTCTTGGTTTGCAGCACGTTGTGAACCATTTTCTAAATTATCTAATAGTGTTGACCAGGTCATAGGGAGCCTCTTAATTCCAGGATAAAATCTGTTCGTTCGCAGCATTCAGTGCCGCATGATTGGTTAATTCCAGATGTGTGAGTGGTGGCCTCAGATGGGGCGTCGTCAGCGTGCCCTGTAAATGCATCAGTGTCTTTACCGGGATAGGGTTGGCAACGGCAAACAGGCTGCTGATGGCATCGGCCCAGGTGGTGAATAGGTTAGGGCTGGTGCCACTGAGCGCACGGCGGACAAATTCGGCAGTTTGGCTGGGCCAGGCATTCGATGCCACAGACACCAATCCGGCTGCGCCTGCCTGTGCAAAGTAAGGCAGCAATGCATCATCACCGCTGTATATCGCCAGGCTGGGTAAGGCGCGACGAAACGCTTCAAACGTGGCTATATCACCACTGGCTTCTTTGAGCGCCCACAGGTTGTCATGATGTGCCAGATTCGTTAGCACTTCAGGTGCAATGGCAACGGCGCTACGTCCTGGTACGTTGTAGATCATGCAGGGGACGTTTGCTGCACTGAGTAGCGTATCAAACCAATGGGTCTGACCAACAACACCGGGTTTGGCGTATAATGGGGAGCCGAGCAACAGCGCGTCGATCTTTTGGGTATTACAAAACTCGACCCACTCCAGCTGAGCAGCCAGATTGATGCCGCCGACGGCAACCATAATAGGTACCTGAGGCGCAAGTGCACAGACAAACTCAACGATTTTTTTCTGCTCGGGCAGAGTCAGGGCCAGGCCTTCTCCGGTACTGCCAAGCAGTAAAATACCATTGTTAGCCTCAACTTGCTGAGCAACGAGTTGCTGTAAACTGTGATAATCGACCTGATCGCACGCGTCAAAAGGCGTGACAAGGGCCGTCCATAACGGGTAGTCAGATAACTGATCAGATAACTGAATGTGTGATTTCATCTCTACCGAACTTCTTGCTGGTCCGGTAGTCAGGAAAGTGTCCTACTCCGAACCGTTTAAAATTCGAAGAGCAATGGACTTAAAAAGAATAGGCTGCTGGCCATATTGTTTCTAAGACCAGAAGCTCTCCACCAAATGTGTTGGTGACAGTCGCTGGGATTCAACCCAGTCGCCCGAAGCAGTACGCAAGCAAAGCGCAGTGCTTCTCGGCGTTAATTCCCCTCTTTGAGTTTCACGGGAGTTTGCTCTCCTCCACTCAAATACCTGAATAACGCACCTCTTCCAGCCCTAAGACGTCCACACTTTTTAGATGCATGGCCGTCTGGATAAAATAGGGTACGGGTGCATTGAAACATTTTGGCCGTCTGGGTGTCAAGTCACTCTCAGCAAAAGTTTGAAATTTAATCTAAACTGGGAAAGAGTCTGGCGCCTGGATGATCTGGTTGGTTTTTGGGAGGGATAATTTGGACAATCTGGTTACACGCTATCGCCTGAAGTACCTGGTCGCGCTGGTGATCATGTTGCTGGTGTTGACGATGACGACGGGCCTGACCTTGTATCTGCTGGAGCAGCAAAAGCAGGTTGCCAGAGTGATCAATGTTGCAGGTATGCAGCGCATGTTGTCGCAAAAGGCGGCATTGCATCTGGAGTATGTCATCATCATGCGCGAACACAATGTGACGGCAGATCGTCAGGCACTGAACAATGCGCTGCAGCTTATGCAAGCGAACCATGATTTTTTGCTCCTGCGCGATGGCGAGCAATACAAGCACCTGAATGCAGAGCTTTATCAATGGTATTTTGCGCAGCCGGGTGATTTGGACAAGCAACTAAGACAATATGTGGCGTTGTTGTCCGGGGTTGCCAATCAGCCTAATTTGGATCAGATCCAGGAGATCCATACCCGCTCTCAACTGTTGTTGCAGGACTTAGATCATGCGGTGTTGTTGTTTGAGCAGTTCACCAATGAAAAGCTTGAGAAACTGAGAAACCTGCAGCTGCTAATGTGGTTACTGGGGTTGGCTTTGCTGCTCGCTGAGATTAAGTGGATATTCTTCCCCATGGAACGCAGTATCACCAGCGCGATAGACCGCTTGCAGCAAACACGTCTCAAAGCAGAACATGCTAATCAAAGTCGCGCCATGTTTCTGGCCCGTGCCAGTCATGAATTGCGGACACCCTTGCAGGCCGTGCTGGGGTATCTGCATTTGTATCAGGAATCACAGCGTGACAGCTACCTTGCCCAAGCGAATAAAGCGGCCCAGCAACTGAAGGCGCTGATCGCGTCTGTGGAGGACTACAATCGCTTGTCTGACGAACAGCAACCAGAGTTAAATTGTCACCCGGCCAGGCTGACCGATACCCTGGGTCAGCCTGTTGCTACTTATCGTCTGTTGGCCAGAGAGAAAGGCCTGGATTTTAGCTATCACTTTAGTAGCCATACCGAAAAAATATTTGCCTGTGATCATGAACGCCTGAGCTGGGTCATTGGTCAGCTACTCGACAATGCTGTTAAATTCACCGAGCAGGGCACGGTGAGGCTGTCCGCCCGCGTGGAGCCAGTCAATCCGGAAGAAGATGAGTTGAACTGGCGTTTTTACTGTGAAGTAGAAGACAGTGGCCCCGGATTTAACGTGGCGCAGATCAAAGCGTCTGCATCGGGGACTAGCCCGGACGGGCACCATTATCAGGGGCTGCAACTGGGGTTAGCTCGTTGTAACTTGTTGCTGGCGATTATGTCTGGTGAGTTGACTTTTTTACCCTGTGAACCGCATGGCACAAAAGCATCGCTGAGCTTGCCGCTGAAGCGACTCCCGGAGCCGGAGCCGGTAAGCGGACTGGCCCGCCATAAAGTGTTGTTGGTGGAAGACAATCAATTGAATGCCAAAATTATTGAAAAAATGTTGGATAACATGGAGCTAACCAGTATTCATGCGAGCCATGGTGGACAGGCCATAGAGGTACTGGCGCACCAGTCTTTTGATGTGATCCTGATGGATCTGAATATGCCGATTATGGATGGTTTTAAAGCCATTAAAGAGATCCGTCAGACGCTGATGTTGTCGACGCCAATTTTGGTACTGACTGCGAATACCTCAGAGCAGGCCATTAAATCGGCCGTGCAGCTTGGCGCGACCGATTATTTGTTTAAGCCTGTTGAAAAAGGGGCGCTGGAGCGCGCCCTGCACAAAATTCTGACCCTTAGCGACGCAACTTAATGTTGCCAACACCGACTTCGATGTCCAGGCTATGCTCACCCTGGCCATGATAGCGTAAGGTTTCACCGACCATGTTGCGTTCCGTTTCTGCGTTACCCGGCAAGTCGGATAGCTTGGTTTTGCCGACTCCGGAATCGAATCGCACACGTCGGAAGTCTTTGGCGTCTGTTTCTATCGTGACATTGCCGACTCCCACTTCGACATCGGCATCATTGTTTAATCCGAGTAGTTTGACATTGCCGACATCCACTTCGACATCCAGCTCCATCGACTCAGGGACTTTTACTGTCCAGTGTTGTTTTACATATTTACTGTTGAGGTGCAGGCTAAGCTCGTTGCCTGCCCGGTGGCTTGCCAGCTGCACGTCTTCCAGTGCATCCGTCACTTTATCTATGTCATGCTCGACGGGTTCGATTCAATGGTGACCTCGATGGTTTTGCCTGAATGCGTGTGTGTTTCTAATTTACCAATCGGAAACTGGATCTCGAGCTCTGTGCTGTCGGCCAGTTCAAAGGAGTGTGTTAATGTGCGTGACTCTTTAGCCTGAGCGGTGGCACTTAGCACCAACAGTGCCGCAGTTATCAGTTTTTTTCTCATCCTGTTGTTCTTCCATTCTGTCGTATTGATATCTGTATGACGCGGGCTAAAACACAAAGGTTTAAAAGCGACGTAAAAAAGTCGCTTTATAAGTGCATCACTTGACCCGTTGAACGGTGAACCCTCGTTCAGCTAGCTGAGTAAGCAGTCCATGCTGCTGGGGTAAATGTAGCGCACCCACGGCGATAAAATGCGCTGATTTGGCCAACCTAGGTGTCAATGTCGCTACCCAGTTGTTATTACGCTGAATGAGCATGACTTGCTCGGCATGCTGACCATACTCGGAGTCATCAAAACTCAGTTTATAAAAGGTATTTAGTTTCTGATAATTGCCTTGTTTCCAGGCTGTTATCATTTGGGTGAAGTATTGCTCAAAGTCCTCAACTTGCTTCAGTGTATCGGCTATCATGGCGTCGTTTTGAGCGCCCAAAGTACTGAATAAGCCCAGTTGTTGCTCCAGGCTTTCCAATTCCATAATGGGCTTTTTGATGTGGGTGGCATACTCGATTATTTGCTTATCAATGCCATAATCTTCACTGAATCCCGCTTGTTGATATTCCAGTTGCAGAATGGTGAGCATAACAGACCAGGGCTGATAGCTTTCAAATAGCGCGATATCGATTTTGCGCTTAGAGAGGTAATCTTTCACTTGTTTATAGGTCACCGGAGACAGGCTGGTTTTCAGTGTACTCCCAGGTTTTTGCTGCATAAAAGGCAAGGTTTTGCGTTGTAGCTCCAGGGGGCTAATGGCTTCGGTATTGAGTTCGACGACCACTGTCTGGCTGCTTTTTATGGCGGCTTTTATACGCGGATCCAGGCCGTGCATTGCGCTATCTCCAACGTGCACAGTACCAAACAGATAAGACGTGATACCGTTTTTTTCTACACTCCATAGTGCAGGCTGCGCGATAGCACCCTGACTGAGGAGCAACAAAAAGAGTGCACAGATAAACTGTGTCAGGCGAATAAAGTGAGGCATGGTTCCCTCCAAATGTTCAAAACTGGGCACATCATAATCAATTCCCGGAGTAAATCATAAAAATTTAATGTTGTGATGAGCAAGAATGAATCGTGTGGGAAAAAACGTTCACTTTAGTTTATTCCAGATAGGGAGTTAGATTTTGGTATTTTTTATCCTTTTTTTGGTGTTATTTTGAATTTTATTTTGTTTTTGCGTGATTTGCTTAAGGAAATGAGCATAATTTTTAGGGTTGACTTGTCGGGGGCCTACGGGTTACTAATAGAAAAAGAGCACAACAGAGCGCTTAGCGCGTGTGCAAGGTATTCGTTTTTTCAGAAGAGCAGTGACATGTTAAAAACAGTTTCTCTACTAGTCGTGATTATCAACGTGGTGATTATTATTACCGCGGGGGCTGGTTAGTGCTGTTCGAAAAGTATTAGCAAAAAGCCCCCCGCACTGAAAAGTTCGGGGGGCTTTTTCGTTTTAGGGCCAAATTCAAAGACAAAGGGCAATGGGCAAAACAATGACAGGCGCACAATTGGTAATAGACATGTTAGTAAAACAAGGGGTGAGTTCAGTATTCGGGTATCCGGGTGGTGCCATCATGCCGATTTACGATGCGTTATACGGTGCGCCACTGAAGCATTACCTGACGCGTCACGAGCAAGGTGCCGGTTTTGCGGCGGTTGGCTACGCCAGAAGTACAGGCAAGCTGGGTGTGTGTTTTGCGACCTCAGGTCCGGGCGCAACCAATCTGGTAACGGCGCTGGCTGATGCCATGATGGACTCAGTGCCCTTGCTTGCGATCACCGGACAAGTGCCTACCGCAGCGATTGGCTCAGATGCTTTTCAGGAAGTCGATGTCTTGGGCATGTCGTTGTCTTGTACCAAGCACAGCTTTATGGTCGAGCGTGGTGAAGACCTGGCTGAGGTGTTGCAACAGGCCATGCACATTGCGCAGTCGGGCCGCCCCGGCCCAGTATTGGTTGATATCCCTAAAGACATCCAACAGGCACAGGTCCCTGTTCATGGCTGGCAGGCCGAAGCGCATCAGCAACTCCGCTGTCGAGCTTTGAGTTGGACAAAGCTAACGAGTTGTTAGCTCAGGCGAAAAAGCCGGTTGCTTATGTGGGGGGCGGTGTTCACAGTGCAGATGCACAAGCTGAGTTGATGGCCTTTTTGCAGCGTACACAGATGCCTGCGGTGTCGACCTTGAAAGCATTGGGCAGTGTAAAACCTGATTATGCCTACGACCTGGGTATGTTGGGAATGCACGGTGGTCAGGCTGCCAATCTGGCAGTGCAAGAATGTGATTTGCTGGTTTGTATCGGTGCACGCTTTGACGATCGGGTAACTGGTAATCTGGCTAAGTTTGCCGCCGCGGCCAAAGTGATCCACCTGGATATTGACCCGGCCGAAGTTGGTAAGCGTAAACCTGCCGCGGCTTCACTGATCGCCGATTTGAAAGTTTCATTGCCTTTATTGCAGGGCGAATTGGCCCCGGCGCCGTGGCGTGCTCATATCAGCGCACTGGCTGAGCAGCACGCCTGGCGCTATGACTATCCCGGTGACAAAGTGTTTGCACCTTACTTGCTCAATCGCCTGAGCCGTTTGATGCCGGATACTGGGGTGGTGTGTTGCGATGTGGGTCAGCACCAGATGTGGGTGGCACAACATATGCGCTTTAGTCACCCCAGTAACCATCTGAGCAGTGGGGGAGCCGGGACTATGGGGTTCGGTTTACCGGCTGCCATTGGTGCCCAGGTTGCCCGGCCTGATGACATGGTGATCACGGTCTCTGGTGATGGCTCCATCATGATGAATATTCAGGAGCTGGCAACCATACGACGTAATAATTTACCGGTCAAAATTGTCATTCTCGATAACCAACGTCTGGGTATGGTACGCCAGTGGCAGCAGCTCTTTTTCGATGGTCGCTACAGTGAGACTAATTTGTCAGACAACCCGGATTTTGTGCAACTGGCGGCTGTGTTTGGGATCCCGGGTCAGACCATCACCCGTGCTGATGAGGTCGATGGTGCAGTTGATGCACTACTGGCTTCCACAGGACCTTATATATTGCATGCCTGCATCGATGACAAAGAAAACGTCTGGCCATTGGTACCGCCAGGCGCGGCTAATCATGAAATGCTGACGCAAACGCAGCAGCAAAACTAAACTTATTTCCTTTGACGGAGCGAATACCATGAAACATCAACTCACCGTAGCGGTAAACAATCAAGCCATCGCAGTCGAGCGTTTTTTGCGCGTCGCCCGTCATCGCGGGTTTCGCCTGACACAACTAGAGCTCCAGGGCCACGAAGAGTTATTTCACGTCAAAATGACAGTAGATAGTGACAAACCTATCTATCTATTGACGTCACAATTAAATAAGCTTGTTGAAGTGCAATCAGTCGATCTGCACACACTACAGCAGGCAATATAATAAATAAGGTTTTAAATAATGACACAAACTTCACAATACATTTGGCACAACGGCGAATTGATCCCATATGAGCAAGCAACCACGCATGTGCTCAGTCACGCCATTCATTATGGTAGCTCCGTATTTGAAGGGATCCGCGCGTACGATACGCCAAAGGGTCCGGCTATTTTCCGTCTGAAGGATCACATTCAGCGTTTATTTGACTCGGCCAAAATCTATCGTATTGAGATCCCTTACACGCAGGAAGAGATAATGCAGGCGTGTAAAGACGCGGTGGCAAAGAATGGCTTCACTAATGCCTATCTGCGTCCATTTGCCTTTTTAGGCCACGTTGGTCTGGGTGTGCATCCAAAATCACACCGGGCCGAGGTCACTGTCGCAGCGATGGAGTGGGGCGCATATCTGGGCGAAGGTAGCCTGGAAAATGGCGTTGATGCATGTGTTTCCTCCTGGCAGCGTCTGGCACCGAATACGATGCCAACGGCAGCAAAAGCAGGTGGTAACTACTTGTCGTCTCAGCTGATCACCGCAGAAGCCAAGCGTCACGGTTATGTTGAAGGGATCGCACTGGACGTCAATGGTTATTTGAGTGAAGGCGCTGGTGAGAACCTCTTCGTGATCCGCAAGGGTATCATCTATACCCCACCAACCACGGCGAGCATTCTGCCGGGTCTGACTCGTGACACCATTATGCACCTGGCCAAAGCGCGTGGTTATGAAGTCAGAGAAGAGCCAATCGCGCGTGAGGGTCTGTATCTGGCAGACGAGTTCTTTATGGTGGGTACCGCAGCTGAAGTGGTACCGGTGCGCAGTGTTGATCAGATCCAGGTGGGTGATGGTCAGCGCGGACCTATCACCGCAGAATTGCAGCAGGCTTACTTTGATCTGGTGAAAGGACAAAGTGAGGATCCGCAAGGCTGGCTGGATTACGTAAACGATTAAGGCCAGCACATTAACGCATACTTGCCGGGCTGACTGGTCCGGCATACATAATTTGGAATGAGGAAAGCCGTTGCCAGATGGGGCAGCGCAAACTGGAAAAGGGGTCAACATGGCAAAGTTACGCAGCAAAACAACCACTGAAGGCAGACAACAAGCAGGTGCCCGTGCATTATGGCGCGCCACCGGGATGACCGACAGTGATTTTCATAAGCCCATTGTGGCGGTGGTGAACTCGTATACCCAGTTTGTGCCCGGGCATGTGCACCTCAACCAACTCAGCGAATTGATGGCGGACGCTATCCGCGAAGCCGGTGGTGTGCCGCGCGAATTTAACACCATTGCCATTGATGATGGCATTGCGATGGGCCATGGTGGCATGTTGTATTCCTTGCCGTCGCGAGATCTGATTGCTGATTCTGTAGAATATATGGTCAATGCGCACTGTGCAGATGCCATGGTGTGTATTTCAAACTGCGATAAGATCACCCCGGGGATGCTGCTGGCGGCGCTGCGGTTGAATATCCCGGTGATCTTTGTCTCTGGCGGACCAATGGAAGCGGGCAAAACGCGCCTGGCTGATATCGACATTAAACTGGACCTGGTCGATGCGATGGTCAAAGGGGCCGATCCCAGCGTCAGTGATGAAGACTCAGATAAAGTTGAGCGTTCAGCCTGTCCAACTTGTGGGTCTTGTTCCGGGATGTTCACGGCTAACTCAATGAATTGTTTATTGGAAGCGCTGGGACTGGCATTGCCGGGCAATGGCACCACGCTGGCCACGCATGCCGATCGCCGTTTCTTATATGAAGGCGCGGCAAAGCGTATCCTGGCGTTGTGTGATGAGTATTATGGGAAAGACAATGAGGCGGCATTGCCGCGTAACATTGCGAATCAGGCCGCGTTTACCAATGCGATGACCTTAGATATTGCAATGGGTGGCTCATCTAACACAGTATTGCACTTGCTCGCCGCTGCAATAGAAGGGGGAGTTGAGTTCGATATGGCTGACATCGACCGCTTATCTCGCACAACCCCTTTCTTATGTAAAGTGGCACCGGCAACGCCGCAATATCATATCGAAGATGTTCACCGGGCCGGTGGCATTATGGCTATCCTTAATGAACTGGCCAAAGCTGACAAACTCGATCTGGCGGTGGGCCATGTTGCAGGTGGCACGCTGGGTGAAGTTATCAAGCGTTGGGATGCGACCGATCCGGCCAATGAGCGGGCGCAAACTTTCTACCGTGCTGGTCCCGCAGGCATACGCACCACTCAAGCAATGAGTCAGGAATGTCGCTGGGACGAGCTGGATCTGGATCGCGAGGGTGGCTGTATTCGCAGTGTTGAACATGCATTTCGTCAGGATGGCGGGCTGGCGGTGTTGACCGGCAACCTGGCACTGGACGGGTGTATCGTTAAGAGTGCGGGGGTGGAAGACGACATGCTGTGCTTTGAAGGCACGGCTGTGGTGTTTGAATCTCAGGACGATGCCGTTGAAGGGATCCTGGGTGGCAAGGTGAAAAAGGGCAATGTCGTGGTGATCCGCTACGAAGGCCCAAAAGGTGGGCCAGGGATGCAGGAAATGCTGTATCCAACCAGTTATCTCAAATCTATGGGACTGGATAAAGACTGTGCTTTATTGACGGATGGTCGCTTCTCCGGCGGGACGTCTGGTTTGTCGATAGGCCATGCCTCTCCTGAAGCGGCCAGTGGGGGGGCGCTGGCACTGGTAGAAAATGGCGATATCATTCGCATTGATATTCCAGCACGCAGCATCGACGTCTTGCTGGATGCACAGCAACTCGATACACGCAAAGCACAGCAGGCGGCACGTGGCAAAATGGCTTATAAACCATTAGATCGTCAACGCTATGTCAGCCCGGCTTTGAAAGCTTACGCCTTATTAGCTACCAGTGCTGACAAAGGTGCAGTACGCGATTTTGAGAAGCTGGAGGCATTGAGTTAATCATGGTGGCAAAAGAGCTCGATTATTTTCGTGCTGTAGTGCAGGCCAATGTCTCGCCGCTGGTCCGGGAAACCGAGGTCAGCGAGCTGAGCGGGCTTTCAGCCCGGCTCGGACATCAGATCTGGCTCAAGCGCGAAGACCAACAACCCGTCTATTCATTCAAGCTGCGTGGGGCGTATAACAAACTGAGCAAGCTTCCTACTGGCAGTTTGGTCGTTACAGCATCCGCTGGTAATCATGCGCAGGGGGTGGCATTGAGCGCCGCACACCTGGGCCATCGCGCCATCATTGTGATGCCAGTCACGACACCTGAGATCAAAGTCAATGCAGTGCGTAATCAGGGAGGCGAAGTGGTGCTGCATGGCCATCATTTTGATGCCGCTCAGGAATATGCGCAGTCTTTGTGTCAGTCACAAGGGGGTGTGTTTGTGCCACCGTTCGATGATAAAGAGGTGATCATTGGTCAAGGCACCGTCGCACGAGAGCTGATGCAGCAACTTCATCATTTGGATGTGGTCTTTATTCCCGTGGGCGGGGGCGGTTTGCTGGCTGGGATGGCGGTTTATATCAAGTCTTTGCGTCCGGAGATCCGTGTGATTGGCGTGGAAGCGCAAGAAAGCGCCTGCCTGAAGGCTGCGATGGAAGCCGGGCGGCCGGTGGAGCTGGAGCGAGTCGGCAGCTTTGCAGATGGTGTGGCGGTGAAGCGCATTGGCAGTGAGACTTTTCGTCTTGCCGAGCAGTTCTGCGATGACGTGGTCACGGTCAGTGCAGATGAAATTTGTGCGGCGGTACAGGATATTTTCGTTGAAACCCGCGCCATCGCTGAGCCTTCCGGGGCACTGGCCACGGCCGGGCTTAAAAAGTGGTGTCAGGAGCGCGACGAGCGGGGCTTAACACTGGCTGCTGTGTTGTCCGGTGCGAATCTGAATTTTGACCGCTTACGGTATATTGCTGAGCGCACGGCACTGGGTGCACGCAGCGAAGCCCTGCTGGGTGTGACCATAGAGGAATCCAAAGGCAGCTTTAAGCGCTTTTGTCACACTTTGTCTGGCCGGGCAATCACGGAGTTTAATTATCGTTACGCCGGTGGTGATACCGCACAGATCTTTGCAGGGGTCGGTTTACGTGGCGGTGAACAGGAGTTGCAGGAGCTTAAAACCAGCCTGAGTGAAGCGAATTACCAATTTACTGACTTGTCCGACAATGAGCTGGCCAAGTTACATATCCGCTATATGGTTGGTGGCAAGCCGCCGGTAGCACTGAGTGAGCGGTTATTTCGCTTCGAGTTTCCAGAGTATCCCGGCGCTTTAGCGCGCTTTTTAGAGACCTTAGGGAGTAACTGGAACATTACCTTGTTTCACTATCGTAATCATGGTGCCGCGCAGGGGAATGTGCTGGCGGCGTTTGAACTGGGCGCACAAGACAGCGCCCGGTTTGATGAGCATTTGCAGCGTCTGGGTTATCAGTACCAGGAAGAGACCGACAATCCGTGTTTCAGGCAGTACCTTCAGCATGACATGATGCAGGCGGATCGCCGCGTCAGCTAGTTTTGCATTCCGTCCGGCGCCTTCTATAGTTGTAACAGGGCAGGCTCCGGGCGCGTATCACAATGAGTTATCATCACTTTGTATTGGCCATAGCGCTGTGGTGGAGCAGTGCGCTTAGCGCATTGGAAGAGGTGACACTACAACTCAAATGGACCCATCAGTTTCAATTTGCCGGTTACTATATGGCCCTCAACAAAGGTTTTTATCGCCAGCAGGGGTTAAACGTTAAAATCGTGCCTGCCGATCCGGATAACCCGGATGAGCAATTTAAAGTGTTGTCAGGTCAGGCGCAATTTGGCGTGACCCACTCAGGTATTTTACAACAACGCTTGCAGGGCAAGCCTTTGGTGGCCCTGGCCGCCATCTTCCAGTCTTCTCCTTATTGCTGGATGGTACGTGCAGATAGTGATATCTATGTTCCCAAAGATTTTGCGGGGAAAAAGATCAGCCACCTTGGAAGAATTGAGGGGGCTGAACTGGTGGTGATGCTGGAGCGGGCGGGGATAGACGTCCCGCAGTTACCCTTGTATGCCGGGCTGGAACCGATTAAAGACTTTGTTGCCGGGCGCTTTGATGCCTTGCAGGTCTATATTTCCAATGAGCCTTTTAAGCTGGCACAGCAGGGCATAGCCACCCGGCAGATCTGCCCTAAGCACTTTGGTCTGAACGTCTATGCGGACATTTTATTTACCTCGGAAGATGTCCTGAATTATCGCCCGCAAACGGTTGCCCGCTTTCGCCGTGCCTCCTTACAGGGCTGGCGCTATGCCATGAGTAACCCCGATGAAGCGCTGGCGGTCACTAAAACTGAGTATGCAACCACCAAGAGCATTTCTGCGCTGGCAAACGAGGCCGATAAGCTGATGCCCTTTATCAAAGCGCCAGGCATTGCACTGGGTGCCATGTCTCAGGCTCGCTGGTTGTGGATTGCTCAGCTTTATCGGCTCGATCTTGTTGACTTTCATGAACAAAAACATCAGTTTCTTTATACCGAACCGGATCAGGAAGAAGATAGCTGGTCTTGGATGTTGACCCTAGCAGCGATAGTGGGTGTGATCTGTGTGCCCATGTACATACATTTGATCTTCTTTCGTCACCGGCGTTTTACTTTAAAATAACCGCCTGTACTTTGCGAGATGGGCGCAAGCGCATACAATGAGCGCCCTTTAGTTAGTTCGGTATCGGTGGCCAGTATGCACAGTTCCTTTTCCTCTCAGTTTTTAGCCCTGGATGCGTTGCTCACAGACACGCGTCGCTACTGGCAATTACTGGCATTCGATCATACCGACATTCCCTGGCCTGAACTGGAAGAGGCGTTGTTGTCATTGAGTGATGAGGACGTGACGGCACTGGATCGGGATCCTGAGTCACTGATAGCGTTTCTTACACCTTATATTCCAGTATTACACACGCTCCCAACGCTGACGGCGCTGGCATTGGAGGTCGCGAGTCGACCTGAGTTTCCGTTTTGGCTCAGTAACGGTATCAAGGGCCGTAAGTTGACTCAGTTACAGGACTTCGTTGCGCAGGTATATCAGCCAAAGCTGCCAGTGCTGGAGTGGTGCGCAGGTAAAGGACACCTGGGCAGGTTGCTGGCGTATCTGGGCGCAGAGCATGTTGACAGTGTTGAGCTACAGGCGGCCTTATGCCAGCAAGGTCAGCACAGTGCCGAGCAACAAAAGTTGGCCATGACCTTTCATTGTGCCGATGTACTTACTGATCCGATTGCACAGTATTTTCGACCACGACAGCAGGCCGTTGCACTGCATGCCTGCGGTCGATTGCATCAGACCTTTATGGAGCAGGCGAGCGCTGCACAGTGCGAGCAGATCAGCCTGTCACCCTGCTGTTATCATCTGTTTACTGAGCCCACCTACCAGCCGATGAGTGACGTTGCAGCGCACAGTGCTTTGGATTTGTCACACAGTGACATGAAACTGGCGTTGCAGGAGACGGTTACTGCGCCAGGAAGAGTCGCGAAAGTACGTAAACGAGAGGTCCAGTGGCGGCTAGCCTTTGATGCGCTGCGCCGTGATGTGACTGGCGATACTCAGTACCTCAGTGTGCCCTCCGTGAACAAGGCGATTTTTTCCGGACCGTTTGTTGATTTCTGTCACTGGGCAGCTGAGCAAAAGCAGTTAGACTTACCGGCACACTTTGATGCTGACTATTACCTGGCACAAGGGCGTGCACGTCAGCGTATCACTGAGCGCATCGAGCTGGTGCGCCATGCCTTTCGTCGCGCCATAGAAGTGTGGCTGGTGCTCGACAGGGTGTTATATCTTGAACAGGCCGGGTATGATGTCAGCCTCTCGGAGTTTTGTCATAAATCACTGACGCCAAGAAATATCTTGATCCAGGCTACACGGTGTCAATCAGCAAAATAAGGAAAAACCATGTGCCAGTCTGACAGCCAGCTGCAACATCTGCTCAATAATAATCGCCAGTGGGCGAAACAGACTCAGACCAATAATCCGGAGTTTTTTGCCAAATTATCCATGCAGCAGAATCCCAATTATCTCTGGATTGGCTGCTCGGACTCCCGGGTGCCGGCCAACCAGATTGTTGATTTGATGCCGGGAGACTTGTTTGTCCACCGCAATGTGGCCAACGTGGTGGTGCATACCGATCATAACTGTTTGTCTGTGATGCAGTACGCCATTGAGGTGCTGAAAGTTGAACATGTACTGGTCGTGGGTCACTACGGCTGTGGTGGGGTACGTGCTGCTTTGGAAGATGCCCGTTTGGGTTTGATTGATAACTGGCTACGCCATGTCGGCGATGTCAAAGAGATGCATCAGGCGATGCTCAGTGAAATACACCCTGACCAACGCTGTGATGCATTATGTGAGCTGAATGTGATAGAGCAGGTCAGAAACGTCTGTCGAACCAATGTGGTGCAGGATGCCTGGGCGCGGGGCCAAAAGTTAACCATTCACGGTTGGGTGTATGGTCTGGCGGATGGCTTGCTCAAAGAGCTGAATACTCAGATAGAGCAGGAAGAGCAACTGGCAGCGCACTATGAACGGGCCCTGGTCGATCTGGCCAGGCGATACCAGTTGTAGGGATTACTGTTCTGGCTGGTCGCTGTCTTGTGCTGCCAGCTTAGCCTCTAGTTCGGCCACTTTTGCTTCGAGTTCGGTGAGTTTTTCACGGGTTTTGATCAGTACTTTGCTCTGAATATCAAACTCTTCACGACTGACAAAAT
Organism: Pseudoalteromonas sp. PPB1; assembly: GCF_015356275.1. Lineage (NCBI taxonomy): Bacteria > Pseudomonadati > Pseudomonadota > Gammaproteobacteria > Alteromonadales > Pseudoalteromonadaceae > Pseudoalteromonas > Pseudoalteromonas sp. PPB1. The sequence goes on from NZ_JACEQV010000008.1 coordinate 78,343, forward strand.
CCATTTCTGCCAGTTTATTCTGAATAGCCTGTTTGGTTTTGCTTTCAAAAGTGTCTGCAAGGTTTTTCACACCTTGTGGCATGTTACTGGAGATCTGCTTGGCGATTTCTTCAATTTTTGCTGGGTTGATCATGGGCTGGCCTCTAAGCTTGATTATTGTCTCTATCTTACCTAAAGCGGTCACCGGTTAAAAGCGCTTGGGATCCACTTGAGCATTACGGTAAACTTAGCAGCTTATTGACTAAAGGTGATCACAGAATATGAAACTGAACCCGAAACAAGACGAAGCTGTTAAGTATATCAGCGGACCCTGTCTGGTACTGGCCGGTGCCGGCTCTGGTAAAACCCGGGTGATCACCAATAAAATTGCTTATCTGGTACAAAAATGTGAATACAAGGCGCGTAACATTGCGGCAGTGACCTTTACCAATAAGGCTGCTAAAGAGATGCGGGAGCGGGTTTCACAGACGCTGGGTAAACAAGAAGCCAAAGGCCTGTGGGTATCGACCTTTCATACGCTGGGGCTGGAAATCATAAAAAAAGAAGTGAAAACGTTGGGTTATAAGCCTGGTTTTTCTTTGTTTGACGATCAGGATACGAATCAGTTACTGGCCGAATTGACAGAAAAAGAGCTGGATCGTGACAAAGATCTGCTTAATCAGCTGAAAATGCAGATTGGCAACTGGAAAAACGAACTCATCCAGCCTGAGCGCGCTATTCGAGAAGCCAGAGAGGCACAAAAGGCGTTATTTGCACAGCTTTATGCTCGCTATCAGACCCAGCTTAGGGCATATAACGCGTTAGATTTTGACGATCTGATCATGATCCCCACCTTATTGCTAAACAGTTCCGTCGAAGTGCGCGAACGCTGGCAGGCCCGTTTTCGTTATCTGCTGGTGGATGAGTATCAGGATACCAATACCAGCCAGTATCAGCTGGTAAAATTGTTGGTGGGCGAGCGCGCCCGCTTTACCGTGGTAGGGGATGACGACCAGTCCATTTATTCATGGCGTGGTGCCAAGCCACAAAACCTGGTATTGCTGAGCAAAGATTTTCCGGGGTTACGCCTCATTAAGTTGGAACAAAACTATCGCAGTGCCGGGCGGATCCTCAAAGCGGCGAATATTCTGATCGCCAATAACCCCCATGAATTCGACAAAAAGCTGTTCAGTGAACTGGGCTATGGGGATCCACTGCGTTTGATTGCGACCCGAGATGAAGAACATGAATCCGAACGGGTCGTAGCCGAGATCATTTCGCACAAGTTTATGAAGCGGACCAGCTATCGTGATTACGCCATTCTGTATCGGGGTAACCACCAGGCAAGGGTGTTCGAAAAAGCCCTGATGGCGAACCGCATTCCTTATAAAATTAGCGGCGGTATGTCGTTTTTTGCTCGCAGTGAGATCAAAGACATCATGGCGTATTTGCGCCTGCTGGTAAATCAGGATGATGACAATGCTTTTTTGCGGATCGTCAATACGCCACGACGTGAGATAGGGCCCGTCACACTGGAGAAACTCGGCAGTCTGGCCAACGATAAACACATCAGCTTATTTGCCGCGTGTTTTGAGCCTGAGTTGCCGCAACGCCTCAGTGGTCGCGGTCTGAATGCGTTGATGGGATTTGCCCGTTGGGTGGTTGAACTGAGTGACCGAGCAACCCGGGGAGACACACTCGAAGCGGTCAAAGATATGGTGCGAGAAATCAATTACGAAGCTTATTTGTATGAGTCATCGCCCAGCGCGAAAGCCGCCGAAATGCGCATGAAGAACGTCTCAGAACTGTATCGTTGGATCAGTGATATGCTGACCGGCGATGCGGATAATCCGCCCATGACTTTGCCTGAGGTGGTCAGCAAACTGACACTGCGAGACATGCTGGAGCGTAACGAAGAAGAAGACGACAGCGATGCGGTGCAACTGTTGACGCTGCACGCCTCGAAAGGCCTGGAATATCCCCATGTCTTTATGGTCGGAATGGAAGAAGGGCTACTGCCGCACCAGACCAGCATCGATGAAGATAATGTCGAGGAAGAACGGCGTCTGGCCTATGTGGGCGTAACGCGTGCACAGCAAACGTTGACCATGACCTATGCCAAAAGCCGTCGTCAGTTTGGTGAGCAGATCACACCTGAGCTCAGCCGGTTTGTTCAGGAAATGCCACAGGATGACATTCAAAATGAGGGTAAAAAACCCGTGCAGTCCCAGTCTGAACGTATGGAGAAAGGTCAGGCCAGGGTTGCGAACCTACGTGCGATGCTGAAACGTTAAAGCGGCAGAGATTCGTGTGAGGAGGGCACTTCGCTTGGCTTGGTGCCTGATAAGCTCTGTTGTTTACCAAAAAATAAACTCAGCCCGTGGCGTTCCAGTAAACTTCTGAAGTTCAGGATTGCAGGGCCCTTGGCGATGACCTGAATGGCTTTCAGAGCCGTGACTGCAAGGATCCCCTGCAATTGCACATCATAGCTGTTTTGCTGTAGCACCCGTTTGCTGAATGTTGAGCTGAGCAACAGATATTTAAAATCAATTTGACTGAGCAGTGCCAGATCGCAGCGATCTTTGGCAAAATCATTGAGGCCCACGGCGATACCCAGGCTGCACAGCTCTTTGAGGTTTTCGAGCTGCATACTGGAGGCGTAGCGGATTTCGCTTTCATCAAACAACAGGCACAGGTGGCTGGTGCGTTGACTCAATAATTGTTTAAGCTCTGTAAAAGTGGTGCTTTCGAGGATCGCACAGGAGCAGGCAAACAGCACATCGGCAGTGTGCGCTTTGGCGACGCGCCCGGCCTGTTCGAGTGCCTGGCCGAGCAATTGCATTTCTATTTTTAGCTGCTCATCCTTAGCCGCTGCAAATTTCTTGAGGATATCGAAGCTGGTGCTACCCAGAACCGGGTGTTCGCCAAAGGCTTCGAGCATCACAATGTGCTGACCATGGTTGGCCATATTGACAATTTCAGTGCTGCGAAAATGGATCGGCAGGGCACTCAGGTGGTGGTATTCCGTTTGTTTGCTTTGTGTGCTGGCAGCGCTGAGCAGCGGGTGATAAAACTCATAACGACCGCGACCGGCATTTTTAGCGTAGTACATGGCGGCGTCGGCATCGCGGATAATTTCGTCGGTATCTTTGTAGTCTTTGTTGCTATAAGTAATCCCAATACTGGCACCACTTTGCATGCACAGGCCTTTCATGCAGAATGGTTGTTGCATGACTCTGATCAGGCGTTTTGCAACGTCTTCTGCTTGCTGGCGATCGCTCAGATGATCCAGCAGGATCACAAACTCATCTCCCGCCAGACGGGCTAATAAGTCATGCTCACGAATGCATTCTGAAAATGCTTTACTGACCCAGATTAAAAACTGATCACCTGCCTGATGCCCAAGCTCATCGTTGATGTCCTTGAATTTATCCAGGTCGATAAACAGCACGGCAAAATTATTTTCCGGATAACGTTGGTACTTTTGTAAGGTTTTTTCCAGCTGAGTCAAAAATAACAACCGGTTGGGCAGCGTCGTCAGCGGGTCATGGTGGGCATCATGATAGAGTTGCTGCTCAATCTTTTTTCTTTCCTCGATTTGCATCTGCAAATGTAAATTGGTCTGGCGCAATTCTTTGGTTTTTTCCGCGACCCGATGCTCCAGTTCCAGATTACTGGCCTTGAGCGCCTGATTGGCGAGATGCGTTTGTAACACTGAGGCGATTTGATTCGAGACAAATGAAATTAATTCAACATCCTCGTGATTATATTCGTACTCATGGTTATATGCCTGGCAGGCAATGAGGCCGATGACTCCTTTGGCGGTCTTCAGCGGTGCGCCCAGCCAGCTGGTTGCCGCGTTTTGTAGCTGATAATTATCCGGGCGTTTGACGATTTCATTGTCGATCAATACCTGTGCCCGCTTAGTGTCTATCAGTTGGCTGCGTTCAGTGGTGATCACTAACTCGCTGTAGCCATTAGCAAACGGGCGCGGTTTGTACTGAGTCATCTCATCCACGCTGTACGGGAAGCTGAGCCAGTCTGAGGCCTTGTCATGCAATGCGATAAACAGGTTATCAGCAAAGGTAATGGACCGCATGATCTGGTGAACTTGCTGGTATACATCGTCGATATCACTGAACTGAGTCGCCAGCTCCGCGATTTTAAAGAGGATTTGCTGGCGTTCCAGTGCCCGCTTACGTTGCTCTATTTCAGTATTAAGTGCCTCGTTACTTTGCATTAGAGCACGGGTACGAATTTTAACTTCAGATTCTAACAACTCGCGTTTTTTAACCCGTTCAATGGCGGTTGCCAGGTACAGGGACATGACTTCGAGTAATTCTACCTGCTGCTCACTGTAATGCTGATCCGGCGCATAGTTTTGTGACACCATGACACCGATAATGGTTTTTTCGCGGAAAATAGGCACACCGACCCAGTGCTCAGCCTGAGTGCCGAGCGCTTTAAACAAGCCTTGTGCACTCATTTGCTCCATCTGTTGGCGTTTGAGGTACAAAGTCTGTCGGTTCTTAAAAACGTAGCCCGTTATGCCCTGGCTGAAGTGGTTTGCTTCATGCAGCGGCACTGAAATGCCATCTTTTTCATCGACAAAATAAGACAGCTCCAGCCCCTGAGTGAACTGGTTTTGCAGCACAACATAAAAGCTTTTGCTCGGTAAGTATTGCTCTAAAATGCTATGGATCGCGGGATATAGCAGCGTCAACTCCGCAACTGTGCTGGCCTGCTCGGATAACTGGATCAGGGCATGCTGCAAGTGAGAGTGTTGTTTGTATTTTTTCAGCAAGGACTCTAAACGGTGGTTTTTCCGAGTCAGTTTGCGAACTAAGACGCTGGGATCTTCCAATGATGAAACCAAGAGTTGTTATTGTCTATTTATTGTTCTTATATTTTCATTTTTACAATGAGGGGTCAAGTGCAAAATTTTAATAACAATATGGTGATATTTGTCGTGAACTTTGCGACAAGAGGCGCCTATTGAAGGGGATGTATTGCCCATCCCCAAGCGATGATTATTTACTTAATCATAAAATCGATGGCTGCTGCAATTTCGTCATCGCTACAGTCCATACACGTACCACGAGGAGGCATGGCATTGAAGCCATTGATCGCGTGGTCTAGCAGTACGTCGTTGCCTTTAGCAAGACGTGGTGCCCAGTCATCAGCTGTTTTAGGTGCACCCAGTGCGCCTGTGCCATGACACGCGAAACAGGAAGCTTGATACACTTGCTCGCCTGTACGTGGACCAGTAGGGGCAGCTGCAGCAGTATCTTCGGCACCCGCCAAGTAGACCGAGCCAACCGGCTCAAGGCGCTTTTTAATCGCTTCTTCAGTTAAAGAATTGTCGAATGGCTGTGCGATTGCCGCAGTAGATAGCAATAACAGTGCTGCTGAAAGTTTCTTCATTTACCTTGCTCACTTCAAATTGAACGTGATCTATCACGATGGATGACGGAATTAAGCCGATTATAACGTCACCAACTAATTTATAAAACGTAAACTTGATTATAAGCGACTAAAAAATAAAATTTATTGCGTTAGGGCAAAAAATCGTTGGGTTCAGTGAGGAGAAATTTCGCAGTTTTGCTGGTTTTTTGAGCATAAAGCGCAGAGAATAGGCGGCGTGTCACCGCCTAAGCTTCGACTTATGCGAACTCAAGTAGCTTTTGCACGGCCTTTTCAATGCCAGCGGATGCTTCACTGATAGAGCCTGCAAGCATGTAAGCCGGTGTGCTGATCACTTTGTGTGTATCATCGACCACGATATCAGCGACACCACAATTCACGTGACTGGCACCTAAAGCTTCAACTGCCTGTGCGGTGGCCTCGTCATTACCAATGGTAGCAAGCGTGCCTGCAGGATGGATATGACCAATCAGCGCGGGCGCAATACATAAATAAGCAATCGGTTTTCCGAGTTGGTTAAAAGCCTGACAACTTTCTTTGACTGCAGCCAGAACGCTAGACTGAGCGCCCTTGAAAGCAAAGTCAGAGAGGTTTTTAGCTACACCAAAGCCGCCGGGTAAGATCAGTGCGTCAAAGGCATTGGCATCAAGTGTATCCAGTGATGCCACGTCGCCACGGGCAATACGTGCTGCTTCTACTCGAACATTGCGTTGCTCATCCTGCTCTTCGCCGGTGAGGTGGTTGATCACGTGATGCTGCTCAATGTCCGGTGCAAAGCACTGATAACGGGCGCCCTGGTGCTCAAGGTGCAGCATAGTGAGTACGGATTCATGGATCTCAGCACCGTCAAAGACGCCACAACCGCTTAAAATGATCGCTACTTGTTTCATCGGGATCTCCTTTTAAGGTCTTTAAATTTCAATATATGCAATTTTGTCATTACGCTAGTAAGAAAAAAATATAAAGGATCTGCTTTGATCTTTGATCGTTTGTGTTAGTATACGCCTCCGCCTGAGGAAAAGCGGTGAATTTATAGCCACTCAGTCACTGGCTGTAAACTGACTCCAAAGTCACTGTCCACAATCTTAGCTTAAAGCATATAAAAGAGTAAAAAGAAATTTCCTTTTATATTCATTGTTTTACATATCTTTCCTGGATCTTTTTTTGAGATTTGGGCCGATGCCCCCTGTTTATCTACAAAGTTATCCACAGGCCATCCCCATTTTTCATGAGCCGTTTTGGATTGTATCAGACTCGTTTTATGCTCGCCCTTATGGCATGCTAACCCAGATTTAAAACTTCCAATTTTAGGATCCCAATAACTATGTCTCAGATCCCTGAAAACCCGCTGATCCTGGTCGATGGTTCGTCGTACTTATTTCGCGCGTATCATGCGCCACCGCACCTGACTAACTCAAAAGGAGAAGCCACAGGCGCCATCTATGGAGTCATCAACATGCTGAAAAGCTTGCTCAAGCAATATCAGCCCAGCCATATGGTGGTGGTGTTTGATGCCAAAGGGCCGACTTTCAGAAATGAGATGTACAGTGAATATAAAGCACATCGTCCACCCATGCCGGATGATCTGCGCACCCAGATCGCGCCGATCCACGATATTATTCGTGCCATGGGCCTGCCCCTGGTCAGTATTGAAGGGGTAGAGGCGGATGATGTCATTGGCACTTTTTCCCGTTTGGCGTCTGAGCAACAAAGACATGTGCTGATCAGCACTGGTGATAAAGACATGGCTCAGCTGGTCAATGAGCATGTGACTCTGATCAATACCATGACTAACACCATTTTGGACCCACAAGGGGTGGTGGATAAATTTGGCATTGGACCGGAATTGATCATCGACTATCTGGCGCTGATGGGCGACAAAGTAGATAACATCCCGGGCGTGCCTGGTGTGGGTGAAAAAACGGCGCTGGCGATGCTTCAGGGGTTGGGGTCGATTGACGAGCTTTACGCTAACCTGGACAAAATCGCCGATCTGGGTTTCCGTGGCTCCAAGACCATGTCGAAAAAGCTGACCGAAAATGAAGCACAGCTTAAATTATCCTATGAGTTGGCGACCATCAAACTGGACTGTGAGGTTGAGCAGGACCTGGAACAGTTCAAGATCCAGGAGATGGATAAAGATCAGCTGATCGCGCTGTATGGACAGTGTGAGTTCAAACGCTGGCTTGCTGAGTTACTGGATGGTCAAAGTGCACCAGAAACGGCCGCTGATACAGAGCAAGCGTCATTGGTGACGCCACCGGTTGAGGTTGCGTATGAGACTATCCTGGAGCGAGCACAATTGGATCGCTGGCTGGACAAGCTGCGTGACGCTGAACTGTTTGCCTTTGATACTGAAACCACCAGCCTGGACTATATGCAGGCTGAGCTGGTCGGTATGAGCTTTGCTGTTGCCGCAGGTGAAGCTGCGTACCTGCCGCTGGGTCACGACTATATGGGCGCACCTGAACAGCTGGATAAGGCGCTGGTGTTTGAGCTGATTGGTCCGATCCTGGCGGATCCCAACTATAAAAAGGTCGGGCAAAACCTCAAATACGACAAGAGCGTATTGGCACGTGCCGGGCTGGAGCTCAATGGTATTGCCTTTGACACTATGCTGGAGTCTTACGTCTTCAATAGTGTGGGCACGCGCCATGATATGGACTCGCTGGCACTGAAGTATCTGGGTCATAAAAATATCAGTTTTGAAGAGATTGCCGGTAAAGGTAAAAACCAGCTGACCTTTAACCAGATTGAACTTGATAAAGCCGCACCTTATGCCGCTGAAGATGCCGATATTACCTTGCGATTGCACCAGCACTTATGGCCGCAATTACAGCAACATCCGACGTTGGTAAGCGTCTTTGAAGAGATCGAGTTGCCTCTGGTCAGTGTGTTGTCTGAGATTGAACGCACCGGTGTTAAAATCGACAGCAACATGCTAGCGCAACAAAGTCACACCATTGAAACGCGACTCAAAGAGCTGGAACAGGAAGCTTTCGAGCTGGCCGGAGAAGAGTTTAACCTCAGCTCGACTAAGCAGTTACAGGCAATCTTGTTCGATAAACTTGAACTGCCTGTATTGAAGAAAACCCCTAAAGGTGCCCCGTCTACGGCTGAAGAAGTTTTGCAGGAGCTGGCCCACGATTATCCTTTGCCGAAATTGATCATCGAGCACCGTGGTCTGGCCAAACTGAAATCGACCTATACCGACAAGCTACCTAAGATGGTCAATGCACAGACACAACGTGTGCATACCTCGTATCATCAGGCCGTGACGGCAACAGGCCGACTCAGCTCGACAGATCCAAATTTACAGAATATTCCAATCCGCAACGAAGCCGGGCGTCGCATTCGTCAGGCCTTTGTGGCTGATCAGGATCATGTGATCATGGCGGCGGACTACAGTCAGATTGAACTGCGGATCATGGCACATCTGTCTCAGGATACAGGCCTACTGAAGGCGTTTGCTGAGGGCAAAGATGTTCACAGTGCTACTGCTTCAGAGGTTTTCTCTGTGCCGCTCGAAGACGTGACGTCAGACATGCGTCGCAAAGCCAAGGCGGTGAACTTCGGACTGATCTACGGCATGAGTGCATTTGGCCTGGCCAGACAGCTGGATATTCCGCGTCACGAAGCACAGCATTATATGGATAAGTACTTTGAACGCTTCCCGGGCGTATTAGAATATATGGAGTCAACGCGCGAGAAGGCAGCTGAGCAGGGTTATGTTGAAACCCTTTTTGGCCGACGCTTGTATCTGCCTGATATTAAAGCCCGTAATGGTGCACGTCGTAAAGCGGCTGAACGCGCTGCAATCAATGCCCCGATGCAGGGCACCGCGGCAGACATCATTAAAAAGGCCATGATCAAAGTGGCTCAATGGCTGGCAACACAACAGGACAGTGACATTAAACTGCTGATGCAGGTGCACGATGAATTGGTCTTTGAAGTTAAATCCGACAAAGTGGCGCAGTTTAGTGAACATGTTTGTCAGCTGATGAGTGAAGCTGCCGAGCTGGATGTTCCGTTACTGGTAGAAGCTGACCATGGCGACAACTGGGAACAAGCCCACTAACCTCCATCTTTGGTAAAAAAACACGGCCCCGGCCGTGTTTTTTATTGCTCAGATCCCAGTAATGACGGGCCTTGCAAATGTATCTGGTGTAACTCAGAGGTAAAAATGCGCAGCCTGATGTTTAAAAAATATCAAATTGGCGCATAACTTGCTTTTGATGGTTTATTTCCCCTAAGTGATTTGCTACAGTGCGCGCGTCCTCTTCCTGTAGGACATCCTGTTGATGATGTATCTCTCCTAGTGAAGATACAGTGTATTGATAGCTTCTCCCCAGATTGCTATAACGGCTCGCAATGTGAATGGTGCGAGCCGATTTTTCTCTTTTTAATTCATCCCAAAATCTGCAAATAACCCCGTCGAAAGTCAAGCCATTATTAGGGACACTGGCATTGCATCTGTTCAAGATAAGCAGTTAATATGAGCGTTTTCATTCTCAAGGAATACGTCATGCTTAAACCTCTTCTTTTCTCTGTTCTTGGCTTGTCCGCTCAGTTTGCCCAGGCATGGCAACTGGATGCAACACACAGCGATGTGAGCTTTACCTCAATTAAGGCGGGCAGTGTTGCCGAAAACCACCACTTTAAACAACTAGCAGGCTCAATTAATAAAGCCGGCGAGCTGGATTTGCGATTAGATCTGAGCAGCATTGAAAGCCTCATCCCAATCCGCAATGAGCGCATGCAAAAAATGTTGTTTAACGTGGCTAAATTTCCTGAAGCTAAGATCACTGCGAATGTTAGCCAGCACCTGAAAGCACTAAAGCCGGGTGTGCAGATCCTTCGTAAAGTGCCCGTCACGCTTGCTTTGCATGGTCAGGTTGCGACATTGAATGTTGATTTGGTGGTCAACAAAGGCGTTCAACAACTTCAGGTTACGCCATTGCGTGCCGTACTGATTAACAGCCGTGATTTTGGTCTGGATGCAGGTATCGAAGCGTTGCGTAAAGTTGCTGGTCTGAATACCATTGCCACCGCTGTACCTGTCACGTTTAATTTGGTGTTCAGTGAGTAAAACTGAGGCGCTGATCGACCACTATGTCACGCAGCATGCCCCGACCGGGCGCTGGCATGCGGATGAATGTGGTGTCGGCGCGTTTGAAATTGATGCACAAGGTCGCTGGTTTCACGAAGGCGCCCCGATCAGCCGAGCAGGGTTGGTCAGGCTGTTCGCCAGTGTGTTGTGTTATGAGCAGGGCCAGTACCTGCTCAAATCACCCGCAGAGACGTGCCCGGTAAAAGTTGCAGATAGCCCCTTTGTGATTGTGAGCTGGCAGTATTGTAACCTGGCCCCAACCTTGGGCTTGTCGACGACTTTAATCGCAGAGGATAACTTGGGCCGGTTATGGCCTGTTTGCAGTGAGTTTCCTCTGGTGCTTAAATCCTATCAGGGTCAGCCAGTTCCGTATTTGATGCTCAATTATGGCTTATCGGCACGAATTAGTCGTTCGGTCTATTATCAGTGGGCTGAGTTGGCGCAGTCTCGGGATGACGAGTTTGTGTTGACGTCGGCGAATACGTCATTTGTGATTGGCTAGGCCGCGCCAGGGGGGCGGCCTTTGAGTCTTATGATTAGGCCGAAGGGGTATCCTGCTCTGCGTCTTCTTTGATGTATGGTCCCAGGAACCAGTCGTCCAGCTGCCAGGCAAGTTCTTTGAGCCCCAGACCTTTGAGCGACGAAAATGCATGGACGGTGATATCGGCATTGAGCTCTGCTAGTGCTTTACGAACCTGAAGTACCTCTGCTTTACGCTTACCTTGCTTGAGCTTATCGGCTTTAGTTAACAGTGCCAGTACCGGAATGTCGCTACCTGCGGCCCAGTTAATCAAGTCCATATCCAGGTCTTTCAGTGGGTGACGGATATCCATCAATACCACGATGCCTTTCAGGCTCTGGCGTTTTTGCAGGTATTCTCCCAGTGATTTTTGCCACTTCTTTTTCATTTCAAGCGGTACTTTTGCAAAGCCGTAACCGGGTAGGTCAATCAGGCGTTTGTCTTCGTCCAGCGAGAAAGTATTAATGAGCTGAGTACGGCCCGGCGTTTTACTGGTCCGTGCCAGTTTCTGATCAGTCAGAGCGTTCAGTGCACTGGATTTTCCCGCATTGGAGCGTCCAGCAAACGCTACTTCAATACCGGTATCGGCGGGTAATCGGGAAATATCTGGGGCACTCGTTACAAACTGAGCACGGTTATACGGCATGCGGGATTTTAGCACTTCGACTCCTCAAGGGGATTGATCTCATTATTGTCTATTTTATTATACTTGGTTGCTAAAGCAAAAGCCGATAAAATCTTCACCCTGGGTGAGTTTTTACGCTATGCCCTGGATGGGAAACTTAATCCAGGTCAAATCCCTATAATTTATGGGCTTAATGTGAGCAGAAAACGTGCCAGAGAAATTAATATCGTGTAGAATGTAGCAATTGCAACGTAAAACTCGAGTCCGTTGACTTTGGCTGTGCCAATTAGTGCACATTTAGCAAGCTTGGTCAGTCGGTCTCAAATAAGATTTGCCCACGCAGTAAAAGAAACGAGGCTTTTTCGGCTGGGGTCAAAATTACAGGGTCGGAAACAGAGAATTTACCATGAAAAAAATAGCATTAACTTTAACTATGTTGCTAGGGTCCTTGTCAGCCAGCAACGTCGCAGCATTTGATGGCGATGCGCAAGCCGGTAAAGCAAAAGCTGCAACCTGTGCGGCGTGTCACGGTCCGGATGGCAATGCTCCTGTTACTATGTATCCGAAAATCGCCGGCCAACATGCCGATTACCTATACAAGCAACTGAAAGAGTTCAAGCTGGGTATGACGTCTGGTGGTAAAGAAGGGCGTATGGATCCTGTGATGAGCGGTATGGCAATGCCATTGTCTGATCAGGACATGAAAGACCTGTCGGCATATTTTGCGTCTCTGCCAATGTCTTCTGGCACGACACCAGAAGATGTGGTTGAAGTTGGCCAGAAGCTTTACACTGCCGGTGATGCTGAGCGCGGTATTCCGTCTTGTGCCGCATGTCACGGTCCACGTGGTAATGGCACGTCACTGTCTAAGTTCCCGAAAATTTCATTCCAGCACCCTGAGTACATCAAGGCACAGCTTGAAAAGTTCCGTAGCGGCGACCGTAACAACGATCCAAACGGTATGATGAGCGATATCGCGAAGAAACTGACTGACAAAGACATTGAAGTATTATCTAAGTACTTGGGTGGCTTACACTAAAGTCGTATAGATGAAAAACTAACCCAGTGTAAACGCTGGGTATTGTAAAAAAGGCAGCAACTAAGCTGCCTTTTTTTGATCTTGGATTGTGAGATATATCTCAATGATGATGTAGGATATGTACCTATGCGATCTGTACGACTTGACTTAATTTCATTTTGTGTTCAGTTGTAACCTATTGTAATAAAATTGATTTGATGTTGTTTCAAAATATTCAGGTAATAATTTTGTTATTGTTTAGTTGTAACTGTTTCAGATCGGCGTAGATTATTCGTTGTCGCCAGATAATACAAAAACAGGGACAATTCGTATCGGAAGCGTCGGTGGCATAGTTGAGTATTCAGTTGTGAATACACAGGATGATTAAGAAAGCGTCAGGAAGACCGACAATAAAAAATGCATTGGAAGTTTGATAACAATAACAATATGGAAAGTGTTCACGGAAGTGACAACAAAAACAAAACGGAAGATACCACAATAAAAATAACAATGACTTAAAAGTCGAAGGGAGAAGTGTCCAGTTTGTGACGCTCAGATTAGTAAGCGGTAGAGAGCAATCTCTGCCGCTTTTTTATTTTTTCGTGCATATTTGTTCACTAATTGATTGCTGTTACAATACAGCCTTTAAGGCATTTCGGTTTATCTCAGTTGCAAAATCCTCAGTCATGGCGTTGTGGCCTTTGTGAAGGCGACTCACTGACGCATTACCATCAGGACAAATTCAGAGACTACTGGCAGTGTCAGCGCTGCAAGCTGGTATCTGTCTCCCCCGAACAGCGATTGAGCGCTGAGCAGGAAAAAGCCATTTACGATAGCCATGAAAATAGCCTGATGGATCCTGGTTACAGACGGTTTTTATCCCGACTGGCTGAGCCGCTGTGTGCCCGCTTGCCAGCTGCGCAATCCGGGCTGGACTTCGGCTGTGGTCCGGGCCCTTTACTGGCAAAAATGCTGACCGAGGCGGGACACCGGATGGCCGTCTATGATTTATACTATGCCGATGATCCCAAAGTGCTGGACCACCAGTATGACTTTATCACGTGTAGTGAAGTGATTGAGCATCTGGCTCAGCCAGGCACAGTGCTGCATCGGCTGTTAACCATGTTGAAACCTGGTGCGCCTTTAGCATTGATGACGAAACTGGTAATAGATCCGGCACGCTTTGCAACCTGGCATTATAAAAACGATCAAACCCATATTGCGTTTTTTAGTCGGGAGACGTTTGCCTATATTGCAGAGCAATTTAATACCCAGGTTGAAGTGATCGGCAATGATGTCATCATTTTGACTAAGCGATAGCGAAGAATGAGTAAAGACTAGTATGACGAGAAAGAAAAAATCCCGTAAAGTGGGTAATATAGGTACTCCCAGACTCAGCAAAGAAAAGCTGCAGGAGCTCAGAGCACTGAAAGATCAGCGTTCTAAAAAGCAGAAGGGTAAAAAGCCTGGCTCGCGTAATGCACAGGAAGCCAAAGTGGAGGAGAGTCAAACCACAGGCAGTAAAAAGGATCCGCGTGCGGGCAGTAAAAAGCCTGTCGCTCTGGTCCCTCAGGTACAGCAGCCAAGTCAGCCTAAGTTAAATCGTGACCTGAAGCCTCAGGTGGAGCTGAAGAAAGTGGCGCAGGTGACATTAACACCGGAAGAAGAGCTACGACAGCTGGAAAATGATGAGCGTCTGATGGCGCTGTTAGAGCGTCATGAGCGTGGTGAGCTACTGACAGGCAAAGATGCCAAGTACTTCAATAAGTCGGTGGCTCGTCACCAGGCGTTATGTGAGTTACTGGGCATTGATGATGAGTTTGAAGAAGCCGATATGGCTCAGGAAGATGAGCTGGATCAGTGGATGAGTAATGATCTGGCTGATGAGTGGTTAACAGACGAAGACGAGGAGCGTTAAACTATGTGGATAGCCGCGATTGTGGTAGGCGCGTTGATCATTGCCGGTTTGGCCTTTTATGCCGGCAAGCTGCTGTGGCAGCTGAAAGTTCAGAAAGACACGATAGCAAAATTGCAGCAGGAGCAAAAAGAGAAGCTGGCGCGTTCTCGTCAGGAACGAAATGCTAAGCTATCCGATAGTATCAACCTGATCGCCAAAGCGATGCAGCAGAAACAGTGTGAGTACTCTGAGGGCTGTTTGCGAGTGTGGGTACTGATGTCTCAGTACAGCTTTGATGAAGAAGTCGAGCTGAGTCAGAGTTACCCGGGTGTGCATGAGATGTACGAAGAAGTTAAAGAAATGCCAACCCATGAGGCGCGTAAAAAGTACAGCAAGAAAGAGATCTACAAAATGGATGCGCAGCGCTGGCGTGCTGAAGAGCGTCTTGAAGCACAGATCCTGGAAGACTGTGAAAAGCTACTGAGTCGTTTTAAGCCCTTACCGGGCAGTGAAAACGTGGTCTTTCAGTAGCCATATATGCTTTACTGGGAGCGCGCAGTGCGCTCTGCTTGCAAGGTGGCGGGTGAAAAACCCGTCACCAGCATAGTCCCCGTTAATACCAGCACCATCCCGCCTAATGTATTAAGCCCAACCTGCTCGTCTAATATCAGATAGCCCCATACAATGCCAAACAGGGGGATTAAGAAAGTAACCGATAGCGCAGAAGCTGCGCCTACCTCTGAAATTAATCGAAAATATAACAAGTAAGCAATGCCGGTACAGATCACGCCTAAGGCGATCACAGCAGAGACCTCGGTACTATCTGGCACTGCCCGCATGGGTATGAAAGGCAGCAGTGGCAGTAGCCAGACGACGGCGGCCCACATGCTGCCATGGGCATTATCAAACGCGGCGATCTGGGGCGCATTTTTAGCATAGTTGCTCGCAACCCCGTAACTGACCGCAGCAAGTACACCTGCCAGGACCGGCCAAATCAGCTTTTCTGAGACCAATGTCTCGTCCCAGCCAACTAAGATGACAACGCCGCATATCCCAAGCACCATGCCGATCAGGGACTTGATAGAAAGGGGTGTTCGATGCCAGAAAAAGGCGATTAAGGCACCCCAAATGGCCGCCGTGGCATTCAAAATTGCTAACATAGAAACCGTCAGGGTTTGTGCCGCATAGGCAAAGAGTACGAAAGGCAACGCGGTATTGAGCAAACCCAAAATAAAATAGTGACGGGCGTGGGCGCGAAAGTGCAGATATTGTTTCAGATACAAAGCTATCACGAGCAACGCCAGTGCGGCGAAGCTCACTCTGAATTCAATTAAATAAGCAGGGCCAAAGGTCGGTGCGGCAATGCGCATAAACAAAAATGAACCGCCCCAGATTGCTGCCAAACAGATCAAACGTAAAAAGCTGGTTAAAGGCATAGGGTTCCCTTTTACAGAGCCAGTCTGCGGATGAGAGAAATGATAGTCTTAAAGTGACTGAACAGACGCCCTGATGCAATGAAAAATAAAGAGTAAGTTCTGAAAATGGCTAGGAGAGGGCTAGGAGAAGGTAAAACACGCAGGAGCACATTGGCTCCTGCGTAAACGGGCTTACAGGCCCAGTTTCTTTTCCAGATAGTGGATGTTTGTGCCACCGTTTTGGAAGTTTTCGTCCGCCAGAATTTTCTTGTGTAGCGGGGTATTGGTTTTAATACCGTCAATCACAAGTTCATTCAAAGCGTTACGCGCTCGGGCAATGGCCACGTCACGGTTTTCACCGTAAGTGATCAGCTTACCGATCATTGAGTCGTAATGCGGCGGTACTGTGTAATCAGCATAAATATGGCTGTCCCAGCGAATGCCCAATCCACCGGCTGGGTGGAAACGTGTGATCTTGCCTGGAGACGGAATGAAATTGTCCGGATCTTCAGCATTGATACGACACTCAATTGCATGGCCACGGATCACAACATCATCCTGAGTGATAGACAAGGGTTGACCTGCAGCAATTTTCAGCTGCTCTTTGATTAGGTCAACGCCAGTCACCATTTCAGTCACCGGGTGCTCTACCTGGATACGCGTGTTCATCTCGATGAAGTAGAATTCACCATTTTCATACAAGAATTCGAACGTACCTGCACCGCGATAGCCGATCTCAATACACGCACGTGTACAACGGTCACCAATGAACTTACGCATTTCTGCAGTAATACCAGGTGCAGGCGCTTCTTCCACAACCTTCTGGTGACGACGTTGCATTGAACAGTCACGCTCACCGAGGTGGATAGCATTGCCTTGTCCGTCAGCCAGTACTTGTACTTCGATGTGACGTGGGTTTTCAAGGAATTTCTCCATGTATACCATGCCATTACCAAAGAATTGTTGGGCTTCAGTTTGCGTCAGTGCGATTGAGTCAAGTAGCTCTTCTTCAGAACGTACAACACGCATACCACGACCACCACCGCCACCGGCAGCTTTGATGATCACCGGGTAACCGATACGCTTCGCGATCTGTACGTTACGCTCATTGTCATCCGTTAGCGGACCATCTGAACCTGGTACACACGGGACGCCTGCTTTACGCATTGCTTCAATCGCTGACACTTTATCACCCATCAGACGAATGGTGTCGCCTTTTGGACCGATAAAGATAAAGCCACTCTGTTCAACCTGATCGGCAAAATCGGCATTCTCAGACAGGAAGCCGTAGCCCGGGTGAATGGCAACGGCATCAGTAACTTCAGCTGCAGCAATGATGCGTGGGATATCCAGGTAACTTTCACTGGCGGCGGGTTTACCAATACAAATGGTTTCGTCTGCAAGTAGCACGTGTTTGAGGTCACGGTCGGCGGTCGAATGGACCGCAACTGTTTTAATCCCCAGCTCCTTGCAGGCACGCAATACGCGAAGCGCAATTTCGCCTCGGTTTGCAATGACTACTTTATCTAGCATAGTGTTAACCTTCCAGGGGCATTATTCGATGATGAACAGAGGTTGATCGAACTCAACCGCGTCGCCATTCTCAAGCAGGATCGCCTTCACAACACCGGCTTTGTCAGCTTCAATTTGGTTCATCATCTTCATCGCTTCAACGATACACAGGGTGTCGCCTACGTTGACTTTTGAGCCTACTTCTACGTACGGAGCAGCCGTTGGTGAAGAAGCTGAGTAGAAAGTACCAACCATAGGTGACTTCACCTGATGGCCAGCTGGTGTGTCATTGGTTGCAGCAGGTGCCTCGGCAGCTGGCGCAGCTGGTGCTGCTACTGGTGCTGGTGCCGCAGTGGGTACTGAGTACTGCTGTGGTTGAGCAATAACCGGTGCGCTGCTGTGACGATTGATACGTACAGACTCTTCACCTTCGGTGATTTCTAGCTCTGCAATGCCTGATTCTTCTACTAATTCGATAAGTTTCTTGATCTTGCGAATATCCATAACTTGACCCGCCTGTTAGTTAATTTGAGTTATCTTGTTTGCGCAGCTTGGCTACGGCGGCCATCAATGCCGCTTCGTAGCCCAGCGCACCTAATCCACATATCACCCCCTGCGCCACATCCGAGAAGTAGGATTTGTGACGAAAAGGCTCGCGTGCATAGACATTTGATAAATGCACTTCATAAAACGGGATGCTGACGCTCAATAAGGCATCTCTCAGTGCAATACTGGTGTGCGTAAATGCCGCCGGATTGAAAATGATGCAATCAACACGATCATATTGTGCGTGAATATGATCGATCAGCTCGGCTTCGCTATTGCTTTGAAAGTGACTCAGCTCAACATCGTAATTTACTGCGCTTTGTGTGAGGTCCTGCATGATGTCTTTTAAGGTCCGGGTGCCGTACTTATCCGGCTCACGTCGGCCCAGCATATTCAGGTTTGGGCCATTCAGGACTAAAATCTTTAAATTTGTAGACATAATGCGTGAAATTCCTTTATTTAGAAAACAAAGCGACTTTTATTAGCAAAGACCTTGTTAACTTAAGCGTATGCACAGTAAATAGCAAATATTTCTCACGTTCGCGAACTATTATAGAGAGTTCAAGGTAAATAGCAGCAAAATACTGGTCTAATCAGCATAAGAAGAGACGAGACACAGAGGCAAATCTTCAGGCCTCTGTGTCTGGGGGAGCGGATCACTCGCTAAAAAGGCAGGTTACAGGACGTATTGACGTACTTTTTCCAGGTGCGCGGCGAATTCGTCAGCGTCCTGGAACCCGGTAACACGCAGTTCGGGGATCTCATTGCCCTGCGCATCAAAGAACAAAATACTGGGCAGACCGAACACAGTAAACGCTTCCATGATCTCTATGGTGGTGTCGTTACTTTCTGTCAGGTCGAGTTTTAAGGTATCGAAGTAGGCAAACTGGGTCTGCACCTGCTCGGTTGGGAAAGTGTATTTCTCAAACTCTTTACAGGCCACACACCACTCTGCATACAGATCCACCATGGCAATTTTGCCTTTGCTGTTGGCTTGCTCGACTGCAACGTTCAGTGCAGCCAGGTCGTCCAGCAGTCGGAAACCTTGCTTGTCTTCATTCTGCGCAATGCTGACCGGGGCAGTGTTAGTGTCCGGAAAAACCACGCTTCTTGCGGTGAGTAAGCCGACGATAAACAAGCTGGTTGCCATTGCCCAGAGTACAGTTTTACCTTTACCTTGAGCCTGTCCGCTTTGCCAGTGATGCAAATACAGAGCGGTTGCCACTGCCAGCACTGATGCCATGCCCAAAATAATGTTAAAGTCAAGGATCCGCTCAAGCAGGATCAAAGGCACAAACAGCATGACAAAACCGAACAGGGTTTTGACCTGATCCATCCAGCCCCCGGCTTTAGGCAGCAGTTTTCCGCCCGAGGTGCCAAGCAACAGGAGTGGCAGACCCATACCCAGACTTAGCGCGTACAGTGTCAGGCCGCCCACCATAAAGTCGCCACTTTGAGCAACATAAAGTAGGGCCGCAGACAAAGGGGCTGTGGTACAAGGTGAGGCAATCAGGCCTGACAACACGCCCATGGAGAACACTCCGACATAGTTGCCGCCACTTTGCTGATTACTGATCTCAGTCAGCTTGCTCATCATGGAGCTGGGTAGTTTGATTTCGTACCAGCCGAACATCGCAAAGGCCAGTAATACAAACAGTAAACTAAAGCTTATCAGCACCGCTGGATGTTGCAGATAGCCCTGTACCTGGCCACCAAAATAGGCAACAACCAGTCCAAGCGCCGCATAGGTCACGGCCATGCCCTGAACATAAACAAAAGACAGGCTAAATGCTTTCTTGGTCGACAGATGTTGCTGCCCGGCGATCAGGCTAGACAGGATTGGAAACATCGGGAAGACACAAGGGGTAAATGCCAGACCCACGCCAACCGCAAAAAAGACTGCCAGGTTGGTGAGTAGTGATTGCTGTGCCAGGCGTTCAGTGAAGCTCAGGTCGTCATCATTACCAGAAGAGGCATCCGGCTGACTGATTGCTTTGGTGGCGGGTGGGGTTGCATCATCATCGGCACTGACTAAGGCAGTTAAAGGCACAGTGATCACTTCTGGTGGGTAGCATAGCCCCGCTTCTGCACAGCCCTGATAACGTATTTTGACCACCGCACCGTCGGTGATATTGCTGAGCCGGGAGATCACCGCAAATTGGTCAAAGTACACTTCGGTTTTACCAAAAAATTCATCTTCGATCATTTCTCCCTGGCTGTATTCGGGTACCGTGATGTCAGCGCCTTTGGCAATGATCTCCAGTTTCTTCTTATATAAGTAGTAGCCAGGGGCAATATCCCAGCCGGTAAACAGCACTTTGCCCTGCTGGTCGAAGTCGAACTTAAACGCTTCTTCGACGGGTAAAAACGTTTGCTGCTTAGGAGCTAGCAAGCTATCGAGCACAGTGGCATTGCCTGCCGCCTGGCTGTTGGTGCTTATCAGCATCAACAGGGCGGTTAAAACGGCCAGTATGCCGCTGGGTAAAAAGCGCGTCAGCATTCGCATTAATTCAGTACCTCATCAATCCAGTTAAAATAGTCCCGCGATCCCGCACAGACTTCGATGACCTGAATTTCAGGGACATCGTATTGGTGCAAACGGTGAATGGTCTCCATGACAGCCTCGACTAAGTCAGCATGCGTTTTAATCATTAACTTGTACTCGCTGTCCTGAGTGACCTCGCCCTGCCACACATAGATGGACTCAACGCTTGGCAAAATGTTCACACAGGCTGCCTGTTTATTTGCCACCAAATGCCTGGCAATGTCTTGGGCCTGAGCCTGAGTGCCACAGGTGGTCATGACCAATCGGTAAGGCGTCGTCATGGTTATCCTTTCACTTGAGCTAAATTTGCTCTAGTGTAACCAAACATGCCGGGTATCCCAAGCGCTTCACCTGCTCTTTCAGCGCATTGGTCGCGTGCTTTGCAGTACCTGATGCGCGGGCTTGAAATAAGACCCGAGGACCCATACATCTATTTCAGTTATTTTGGAGATCTTATGTTTAAAGTCCTTTTTCTACTCTTTATTGTTATTCCCATCGCTGAAATAGCCCTGTTACTACAAGTCAGTGACGTCATTGGCGGATTTGCCACACTGGCACTGGTGATCCTGACAGCGGTATTGGGCGCACGTTTGGTGAAACAACAAGGTCTGGGTGCTTACGCGAATGTGCAGCAACAAATGGCACAAGGTCAGCTTCCTGCCAGTGATCTGTTTGCCGGGATTTGTGTGATCATTGCCGGTGTGCTGCTGATGACACCGGGTATTATGACCGATGTGTTGGGCTTTATGTTGCTCACACCGGCCATACGTCAGAAGCTGGCAAAGGCTCTGTTGCAGCGTGCCACGGTTCAGGTGCAAAGTGGTGGCATGTTCAATCAACATTCGGCACAACAGGAGCAGCAGTTTGACCCGTTTGCTGGCCGTACTTCTGGTCATGAGCAATCGCAGCGTGATGAAGGGAACACCACCTTAGAGGGTGAGTTTAAGCGTAAAGACTAAAAAAATTGAAAAAAATGCTTGGATTTTGTTTTGCCCACCCCCATAACGTGAAGCAACTTAGAAATTAATTAGTTAGCCCCTTTTTAACGAATCTGTTTGAGCGGGCAAACATCTTACACTATGTATTCTGTCATTGTTCAGAAACTGTTAGGAGAACTAAACACATGAACATTCGTCCTTTACATGATCGCGTTATTGTTAAGCGTCTTGAAGAAGAAACAAAGTCTGCTGGCGGTATCGTTTTAACTGGTTCTGCCGCTGAAAAATCAACCCGTGGTGAAGTGGTTGCTGTGGGCAACGGCCGCGTGTTGGACAATGGTGAAGTGAGAGCATTACAAGTTAAAGCGGGCGACACAGTATTGTTTGGCTCGTACGTTGAGAAAACAGAAAAAATCGAAGGTCAGGAGTATCTGATCATGCGCGAAGATAACATCCTGGGCATTGTAGAGT
This sequence comes from Pseudoalteromonas sp. PPB1, assembly GCF_015356275.1. NCBI lineage: Bacteria > Pseudomonadati > Pseudomonadota > Gammaproteobacteria > Alteromonadales > Pseudoalteromonadaceae > Pseudoalteromonas > Pseudoalteromonas sp. PPB1. Next base: position 100,343 of record NZ_JACEQV010000008.1, read on the forward strand.
AAGCCCGGTCGTCGCACTCAACATTTAACGGTTAATCGAAAGAATTTAGAGGAATAAATATCATGGCAGCTAAAGAAGTTCGTTTTGCAGGCGATGCCCGCACTAAAATGCTTAAAGGCGTAAACGTACTGGCAGACGCAGTAAAAGTAACTTTGGGTCCAAAAGGCCGTAACGTGGTACTGGATAAGTCATTCGGCGCACCTACCATTACTAAAGATGGTGTATCTGTTGCAAAAGAGATCGAACTGGAAGACAAGTTCGAGAACATGGGCGCACAAATGGTAAAAGAAGTGGCGTCTAAAGCAAACGATGCGGCGGGTGATGGTACTACCACTGCAACGGTACTGGCACAAGCTATCGTGAACGAAGGCCTTAAATCAGTCGCTGCGGGTATGAACCCAATGGATCTGAAGCGCGGTATCGACAAAGCAGTGATTGCTGCGGTTGAAGAACTTAAAGCGCTATCTGTTCCGTGTTCAGACGCTAAAGCGATTGCTCAGGTAGGTACTATCTCTGCAAACTCTGACAAAGAAATTGGTGACATCATTGCTGAAGCAATGGAAAAAGTTGGTCGTGAGTCTGGTGTTATCACTGTAGAAGAAGGCCAGTCACTACAGAACGAATTAGACGTTGTTGAAGGTATGCAGTTTGACCGCGGTTACCTGTCTCCTTACTTCATCAACAATGCTGAAAAAGGCCAGGTAGAACTGGACAACCCACACATTCTGTTGGTTGACAAAAAAGTATCTAACATCCGTGAATTGCTGCCAACTTTGGAAGCCGTTGCCAAAACCAGCAAGCCTCTGTTGATCATCGCTGAAGACCTGGAAGGTGAAGCGCTGGCGACTCTGGTTGTGAACAACATGCGTGGTATCGTAAAAGTTGCAGCGGTTAAGGCGCCAGGTTTTGGTGACCGTCGTAAAGCAATGCTGCAGGACATTGCTATCCTGACAGGCGGTACGGTTATCTCTGAAGAGATTGGCCTGGAGCTTGAAAAAGCAACAGTTGAAGACCTGGGTACTGCAAAACGCGTTGTTATCACTAAAGATGACACGACTATCATTGATGGTGCGGGCGAGCAGGAAGGCATCGACGGCCGTGTTGCACAAATCAAAGCTCAAATCGAAGAAGCCACTTCAGATTACGACAAAGAGAAACTACAAGAGCGTATGGCTAAACTGGCCGGCGGTGTTGCAGTGATCAAAGTTGGTGCAGCAACTGAAGTAGAAATGAAAGAGAAGAAAGACCGCGTTGAAGATGCACTACACGCAACTCGCGCAGCGGTTGAAGAAGGTGTGGTACCAGGTGGTGGTGTTGCACTGGTTCGCGTTGCGAGCAAGATCGAATCTCTGACTGGCGACAACGAAGATCAGAACCACGGTATCAAAGTTGCGTTACGCGCGATGGAAGCACCACTTCGTCAAATCGTATCAAACGCAGGTGATGAAGCCTCTGTGGTTGTTAACGCAGTGAAAGGCGGCGAAGGTAACTATGGTTACAACGCAGCTAACGGTCAATACGACGACATGATCGAAATGGGTATCCTTGATCCAACTAAAGTAACGCGCTCTGCACTGCAGTTCGCAGCGTCTGTAGCTGGTCTGATGATCACCACAGAAGCCATGGTTGCTGAAATTCCGAAGGAAGAAGCTGCTGCTGCACCAGACATGGGCGGCATGGGCGGAATGGGTGGCATGGGCGGCATGATGTAATCATCCCATCGATATTTCAATGTGATTCATTGAAGCTCAATATTTAGCTGAAAGCCTCGTTTTACGAGGCTTTTTGTTTTTTGCATGTTTCATTGCACCTCAAAGAATTACATTATGTTTTAAAAGTTTAGGGTGTTTTTTAGCTATATCAACCAGGCTACGTGCATATGAGCTGCATAACCTTCATAACGCGCCTGATTTTGAAAAGGCCTGCTTTTATTCCTAGGTCAGCCAGCATTGCCATGATTGTTCGACTGCCCGCTGAGTTCCGGCTTAATGTGAAGAGCTCTTTTATCCTGGCTCGTAACATAAGTTGATCGGTATTGATCGACTTCACTCGATGTTTATAGTCGCAATAACTTGAACGTGGAACATCAAAGGTTTCGCAGATCAACTCAACAGGCTCAAGCTCATTTAACTGGCCTACTATCGAGTATTGTTTTTCTCGTCTGACATCAAGAGAGCTGTAGTCTTTTTTAGTATTGCCTTTTCACGTTCCAAACGATTAATTTTCGCGTCATACTATTGAATCTTATGCTTTTAATGCGTTAGAGCCTCGGGGTGAGGTCTTTCACCACCACGTTCTTGCTTCAGCTGCTGGATCCAGCGCCTCAAAGCCGCTTCATCAATATCCTGAAACCGGCATGCTTCGGGCACTGACTATCCTTTATCGAGTACCAAGGCGGCGGCTTACACCTTAAATTCCTGTGTAAAAGTACGACGCTTTCTGGTTATAGACACTTCTCGTTGAGTGGTAATAACACCACCTAAAAGAGTGTCCGGTTTTATTGAATCACAACACCGATCTTGGCTTACAACTTCAAAAGAATGGTGAATATCATGGACGTGCCCGGACTTATATCTGCAATGAAAACATGAGCTTTTACACAGCCTGTACGTATAGTGGAAGTTCGAACTATGCCTAAAAGAATGTTTTTGAGCGAGAGAATTTGTCGACCTCTACTTAAATACAGTTTGCGTCTATCAATCCCCTACCAGTCAAATATCTTCTCCTATTTAGTGTCTCGAATGGTCTATTTGGCGGCCAATGACGTACGTTTGTCGTAACGCTGTCATACTCTTATTAGCTATAAAAATTAGGTCAGTGAGGTATTTGTGATGCAAGAAGCGGTTAAATCGACGGTGTCGCCAACCAAGCTCAAATCAATGCGTGTTGAAAATGGTTGGTCTCAGGAAAAACTAGCGTCCGTAACAGGTTTGAGTCTGAGGACCATTCAGCGCATTGAAAAAGACGGCAAATGTTCTGTTGAGTCAAAGCTAGCTATAGCGGCCGCCCTAAACATGACGCCATCCGAATTATTACATGATTATCCTGAAAAAGTGGGTGATGGCACGTTTAACTACGGTGGGATGGTTGGGTTGTTAAGTATTGTGGGTTTGTGCAGTTTGCTTGTCGCATGGGAATGGAAGAACCCTGAGATTTTCATCAATCCGATGAATGCATTATTCATTGGTTTGACAGTCTTTGGGTTATCTATGATGAGCAGTGGCTTTCAAGCAACAGTAAATGCGCTTGGCACGGTCGTTTGGATATTCAAACAACCGCAAGATCAACTGCTTGTTCAGGCGCATTTGCCAGTGCTACGACGTGTATTGGTTTATTGCTATACCGCTGGCGTGATTTGGACGTTGACCGAAGTCGTGGAGGCTGGTTATTACGGCAGTCAAGCTTCCAACCAATCAATGTCCCTGAATGACATATTGTTCTCGATGCAAAGCTTGCTGTATGCGGTGATGCTCGCAGAATTTTTAATACGACCGTTGATGAACAGAATAACGTGGTTACTTAGTCGACAACACTAACTGTGGCCGCCGACTGGTTATCAACCTAGTTAACAAGGAGAGCAACATTGAAAATTGATAATCAGGGGTATGGGCAACTAGCGAAAGTGTTTCACTGGGCAAGTGCTTTTTTTATTATTCCAGCAATGGCTATTGGCATCTGGTGGATATGGGTTGACCTTGATACCGACTCTGGATGGGAACAGTTCGAGCAACTCATTGGGTGGCATGCCAACTTTGGCCTAACAGTCATAATATTAATGCTTCCACGCCTTATTTGGAGAGCATTAAATAGTTCCACAACAAGCGCTGATAGTACAGTGCACCTCAAAAAAGTTGCTTTTGCTGCGCATTTCTCTTTATATGCACTGGCGCTTATCACACCCATCAGCGGGTGGCTTGGCTCGGCTTTAGATGGGGTGGCATTCAACTATTTTTCTATCGTAACGATTCCAGCTGTTTTTGGTATGTATCCAGACCTTGCCGCCGTGATGACATCCGTCCACATCTACGCAAGCTATGCACTGATTTTTCTCATCGCATTGCATTTAACGGCGGTTGTATATCACCAATTCTGGTTGAAAGACCGCATCCTTCGAAGAATGACCTAACGTTGTCCGTACAAATCGCGTTATGGTTTCTCACAGTTTTTCAGATCCCACAGTTTTATAGGAGGCTATTCCTATGATTAGGCATCAAATATTCGCGGCTTTTAGGCTTGCGTGTTTCCCGGTGGGTGTCATGTTGGTATCTGCACTCATGTTTGCATCGTCTGTGAATGCGTCTGTGCAACTGACTGGGACGTGTGAAGATATGATCTGTTCAATAAACTGTAACTCCCCCATAAAACTGCAACAATTTTTGAGTGGAATTGCCATTAACAAAAGAGGGGTGTTTTTGCTAAAGCTGTCATAGGTCGTCGAAAAGACCACAGCCCAGTTCCAGACTACGCCGAAATAAATTGTATATACGTAACTCCAACATCTGTAACGTTGACATATAGCAAAGGAATAAAGCTTAAAGAGCTTAGTGAAACCTTAAATTCTCAACAAGCTTGGTGGGCATTGTAAGTACAATTCACTTTTAGGGGGGTCATATCTGCTGGTTTATTTTACTTAAAAATCATATAGTTGAGAGCTGTTGGGCGGCATGGCGTAATTCCCCTCAGTTTGTAATGCTTTAAAAAACCCGGCTTTGCCGGGTTTTTCACGTTATGCATGTAAGATTCCCTAGTGAATATAAATGCGGTGATGAGAGGGTGAAGAAAATGCTGATCTTCAATGTGCGATATCTCTGATTAAATAGGTGCAAATCGATTTATTCTAAAATTATATTTATATAAATAAATTAATAACTGGAGTGTGGGAGTAAAGCTGGGTCGTTTAATTCCCATCTTAATTTTCATAAGTTGCTGTATTCTTGTTGGTATTTTATCAATGTTAGGTGTAATTGACGTGATTAATTAGCATTTGTTGGTCCGAGTATTTTTGTTGAAAAATTTCTGAAATAAAACATAGGTTGACGATTTTATATTCGTTTCTATAATCGAAGCTGAAAACCCTCACTGATAGAGGGGAATAAGATCAATAAGGATGAATATGTCTTTTTTCAAAAAAGCACTTGGCGCTGTGGGTATTGGCGCAGCAAAAGTAGACACGTTGTTAGATCACCATCAGGTTGCTCCTGGCGAGGAAATTTCCGGCACAGTTAAAATTAATGGAGGTAAAGTTGCTCAGGAGATCAACAAAATCGATCTCAAAGTGATGTGTACTTACACCATTGAAAGAGAAAACAATGAAGGTGAGTCGGAAACGGTCACTAAGCAACACACCCTAGCCAAGTTTCGTATTAATGAGCGTTTTACCATTGAGCCTGGTGATGAAAAACATATTCCCTTTGCATTCGATTTAGACCTGGAAACGCCTATCACCGTCGGTGAGTCTCAAACCTGGATTGCCACCAATCTGGACATCGACATGGCGCTGGATAAGTCCGACCGAGATTATATCCGCGTTGTTCCCACCGAGCTGCAACAAGCCGTTATCGATAGCATGGAAGAACTGGGTTTCAAATTGTATGAATCAGACTGTGAAGGTATTGAAGAGGCTTCCTTCTCTCGCTTGCCATTCGTACAGGAGCTGGAATTCAAAACTTTTGCCGGCGAATTTCATGGCCGTTTTGATGAAGTAGAGATTGTCTTTTTCAATCGAGGCAGTCAGCTGGAAGTCATTGTTGAAATTGATCGCAAAGCTCGGGGCTTCAAAGGCTTTTTTGCCGAAGCACTCGATTTAGATGAATCGAAAGCCCGCCTGGTTATCGACGAAGATAGTCTGGAGGACCTGGAAGATCTGATTTATGACCTGCTCGAGGACAATTGCTAACGGACAGGTTTTATTGCCAGGCCTGCGGCATACAACACGGCAGTTATGCCGCAGGCACTTAACTATTTTATAGACAATTATAAGGACGATAATGAAAGCACTCACTTCTTTGCTAACTATCCCGGCGTTATTACTACTTGCTGCATGTGGCAGCGACTCACAACAGACAGAATTACCTCAATGTGACGATGAGGATGTGATGGAATTGGTCCATGATATCGTCAAAGATGAAGTCAAATCACAGTTGTTTGATGTGATGCTGGCACAAGCTGGTAAATCTGGCGAAATCACATATGAGCGTGCGGTTGAAGTGAAGGGCCGTTCAACCGAGCTGGCAACGGTGCTGGATGCTGTCGATGAGGCGGTTGAGCAACAAGATTTGCGATATTCTGAGATTGCTCAGTCTTCAGAGGACACTGCATTACAAAAAGTTTGGTGTAGTGCCAATATGATGAGTCCGGGCGCCGAAAAGCCAGCAATCATCAATTATACCGCATTATATTCAGGCGATGATGTAGAGGTGTTGGTCACTTTCTAGGTTGCTATACGGACTATCGCTGTGGGCAAGATTACGCTGCCCACATGCTATGTCTGCGAGATTTGCTTCGCGTTATATGAGACGAGAGAAGTGTTTTATCGTCGATATATTACATTTTCGTCTCTCGCATTTTGTCACCATTTTAATATGACCAATCAAGAGTATGGCCCACTAGAATAGGTTTTATCGGCATCCGGGATATGTTGTTTATTGCCTGAGCTAATTTTGTCGCTTGGTTATCCATCGCAATTATGTAGAATAGAAAATCTGAATTCGTATCAAGGTAGATTAGGTGACAATGAATGTCCGATTTTAAAGTTTGGAAACTGATAAGTCTGCTCTGTATCATGTTTTTAATGGTCGGGTGTGAGTCGAAAGAGGAACGCATCCAGCAGACAATTACCCACTCACTTCAGGACGCGTCCCGTGCCATCAATACCTTAGGTGATGCGCTGGATAAAAACCAAGTGCGCAATGCTAACCTCCTGGTTGAATATGGCAATGTGCTGGGCCAGCAAAATCCGCAACTGAACAATATTGCTCAGCTGATTGCACAGGATGCAACCAGTGGTGGTCCTTTGTACCAGAGCTTACTTTCTCGCTATCAGGCGCTGAAATCTCCCCAACCGGGCATGAGCAGTCATGAGATCATCGAACAGGCAATTTTGCTCAAAGAAGCCGCTTCTTTGAGTCTGTTTAATGATGCACTGACTGATCCCATTAACGTACTCGCCGATATGTCCAATGGGACGCTGGCTCGGGTTGGTGCCATTAGTCAGTCTGCAGAGCAGGCTGCCAGTAATGGTCAACCCGCTGTAGGGAACCAACTGGTTGGTAATGCCAACTATGGCGAATGGCAGACCAACTCTAATGGCACCAGTTTCTGGATGTGGTATGGCATGTACCGGATGCTGGGTGATTTGGTGGGAGATGTTGAATATGACAGCTGGAGCAAGCGCCGTAAATACAGCTATTACAGCGACTATGGCCGTAAACGCTACACCAGTTATCAGGGCTATAAACGTCAAAGCGCAATAGAGCAGCGTACGCGACAATCTTATCAGCGGCAGGGACGACAATTTACCAGTCCTTATGCGAAAAGAAAGGCGGGCGCTTCGGGTCTTAGCCGTGCCAGTCATACCCCATCAGCAGTATCGCGAAGCAGCTACTCGAGAGCTAAGTCGAGCTCGGGCTCAATTCGCAATAGTTCAAACCGGACCTCTCGCGGCGTGAGCCGGGGCAAGTAGCGCATCAGATAGCGGAGTTAACACATGTATCAATTTAACGGATTAACAGCCTGGACATTACAGGCACTTCTCATCGATATGGCGGTGATCATTGCCCTGTTCGTGAGTTTAAAATATATCAAAGGGTGGGTGTCCAACCTGCATGCCAATGATGAAATTACCGAGCGGGATAATTTCGCCTTTGGTCTAAGCTTTGCCGGTGGCCTGACCGGACTGGCCATTGTATTGACGGGGATCACCAGTGGTGCCTTTGCCAGCACACTGACCCAGGAGGCGATGCAAATGGCGGGTTATGGCCTGGTTGGTATTGTACTGATCAAGCTTGGCCACTTTTTTCAGGATAAAGTGGCACTGCGTAAAGTCGATCTGCACAGCGAAATCATCAAAGGCAACATCACCTCAGCCCTGATTGATTTTGGTCATGTGGTCAGTGTTGCCATCGTGATCCGCTCAGCGTTACTCTGGGTGCTGACTGAAGGCTGGTACGGCTTGCCAATCGTGGTCGTCGCCTTTGTCATTGGCAATGTGTGTATGTTGCTGGTGAGTCAATATCGTGTGCAACTGTTCAAGCGTACTAATCGTAATGGCGATTGTCTGCAACAAGCTATCCTGGATAACAATGTTGCGGTCGGGATCCGTTATGCCGGATTTCTCATTGGGGCTGCATTGGCGCTCACTGCGGCGTCTGGTCTGGCACCCTATGTTGCCGATAACATGGCGAGTAGCCTGATTTACTGGAGTATTGCTGCACTGGGCAGTATCGTGTTGTTTGCTTTGTTGCATCTGGTGATGATCAAGGTGATCCTGGCGGGCACAGATATTTCTGATGAAGTTAATCGTCAAAAGAACATTGGTGTGGCAACCATCTCTGCGGCTGTCTCTTTTGCTGTGGGTGTAACCATGGCCACCTTGTTAGGTGCGTAATTCTTGAGTGTATCGGTACCGCCAAATCAATCTAAAGTGACCGGCAGCATGTCGCTGTTTGGTCACGATGTGTTACTGATCGGTGTTATGGCCATTCTGGCTGGCTGTGGTCTGATCTATGAATACTTACTGTCGCATTACGCAGGCAGGGTGCTTGGCTCGGTGGAAAGCGCCATCTATGCCATGATTGGCACTATGATAGTGGCCATGGGGATTGGGGCATTTTTAGCTCGTTGGTTGAAAGATCCTTTCACTGCCTTTGCCTGGCTGGAGAGTGTGATTGCGTTATTAGGCATGAGCAGTATTTTAATCATAGCCAGTATTATTGCCCTGACCTACACCTTACCACACACGCTCTCTACGCTTTATAATCTGCCGCCTGATAGCATACTCGATGGCAGGCCCCTCCAGCTGCTACAGGATTTTGCCCGCTTTTTACCTTATATATTTGGGCTTATTCTCGGCATTTTGATTGGCATGGAAATTCCATTAATTGCGCGTATTCGTCAGCAGGTATACGGTCGATTTTTAGAAAATAATGCGGGCACCATTTATGGCGCTGACTATATCGGAGCTGGGGTAGGTGCTGCTATCTGGGTGACAATCATGCTGGCATTACCGATCATGCAAGCTGCTGCCTGGACGGCGTTATTTAATATCGTGGCCGGACTGATTTTTTTATGGCGTTACTTTGCGTTTGTACGCTTCGCCAAATTATTACTGATCTGTCATCTCTTATTATTGGGCATCTTTGCGGTCATCTTGCACCAGGGCAGCGGATGGATGAAAGATCTTAGCAATGTGTTATACAAAGACAAAGTGATTTATTCAGAGTCAACTAAGTATCAGCATGTGGTGATCACAGAGCGCCTCAGCCGGACGCAGTCGGCGCCCATCAATGATTTATTTTTAAATGGCCGTTTACAGTTCTCATCAATAGACGAGCAAATCTATCATACTATGTTGGTCTATCCGGCTATGCTGGCATCAAACCGGCACGACAAGGTGTTGATCATTGGTGGAGGAGACGGTTTGGCGCTGCGTGATGTACTTAAGTGGCCAGTGCACAGTGCCACCCTGATCGATCTGGATGGTCAGTTACTGTCGCTATTTGGCCTGCAGGGGCAGGAATTTGAATCACGCCCAGAGATCACGGCCAAGCTTGTTCAGCTGAACCACAACGCACTGAATGATCCCAGGGCAGAAGTCATTGTGGCAGATGCTTTTTTGGAAATCGAAAGCATGCTGGATCGGGGTCTGCAGTTCGATACCATCATCATTGATCTGCCGGACCCCAATCACCCGGATTTGAACAAACTGTATAGTGACTACTTCTATAATCATGTCAGGCAACTACTCGCACCGGATGGGGCGCTGGCTATCCAGTCTACTTCTCCCTATCACGCTAAAAATGCCTTTATCAGCATTGCAAAAACGGTAAAACAGGCTGGATTTAGCCATGTTGAACAATATCAGCAGAATATTCCTTCATTTGGTCAGTGGGGATGGACCATCGCTACCCCCACCGGTCAGCCAGCCAGTGCAAGAATTGCAGCAGTTGAAGCATTACCGGTTGCCAGTAACTGGGTCAGCAAAAAATATTTACTGTCCTCTTTTGTTTTTCCAAATCACTTTTTTGACAGGAATAAAGAGATTGAGGTCAATCGCTTAGGAACTGGCGTACTGTATGATTACTATCGTCAGGCATGGCAAACGGAAGATGAGTTGTATAAAAATTAACGCAACAGTGTTGACATATTATGTCGCACATGCAAATCTTAACTCAGACATAATATGTCAAAACGAAAAGGTAAAGAAAGATGGAATTAAACGAGTTATCAATCAAATTGGCATCATTTGAAACTGAAGGTGCTAACTTCGAATCCTTCCTGATCGCGAATGAAGGTGAACAGGATGTATTACAAGTGATTGTTGAGGGAAATGACGAATTACCGATCTTTGTCACTCAGACCGAAGAGCAGTTAGTGTGTATCAGCTATCTGTTTAATGAAAATGAAGTGAAGCCTGAGTTATTGAACGAGTTAAATGAAGCATTGTTAAAACTCAATGTGCCGATCCCTTTGAGTGCGTTTGCTAAAATTGATGCACAGTACGCTATCTTTGGTGCACTGGCAGTTTCCTCCTCCATCGATGAGATAACGCACGAACTGGTCACGTTGGCAGACAATGCCATTGAAGCCCTGGATGCTGTGACTGTGTATTTAAAAGATTAATAGTGGAGAAGTGAGATGAGTATCTTAAAGAAATTATTTACCGCAGTGCGTGGTGGTGCCCGTGAAGTGGGTGAGTCGATTGTCGATGCTAATGGTATCCGTATTTTTGAGCAAGAAATTGCTGATGCGAAAAACGCACTGGCGAAAGCCAAGAAAAGCCTGACTGAAGTGATGGCGAAAGAAATGCAAACCAAGCGTAAGTTGGCGGCACTGGACGAGAGCATTGCCGAGCATGAAGATTATGCAGGTCAGGCATTGCAACAGGGCAATGAGGCACTGGCGGTAGAAATTGCCGAGAAAATTGGTGAATTTGAAACAGAGAAAGAAGAGCATCAGCAAGTGCTGGATGGCTTTACTAAGCATGTTATTCTGCTTAAGCAGCAGGTGAAGGATGCAGAAAAGTCGATCAAAGAAAACCAACGCCAACTGACGATGGTGAAAACCACAGAAAGCGTGCAAAAGGCCACCATGGCAGTAAACAGCACACTCAACACCAATGAGTCGTCTATGGTAAATGCACGTCAGTCTCTGGAGCGTATTAAGCAACGTCAGCTGGACAGACAAGATCAGTTGGCCGCAGCCAAAGAGCTCGAAGCTGCTGAAACTGGTGCTGACCTGAAAGCCAAGATGGCGGAAGCTGGTATAGGTACAACCCAAAAGAGCAATGATATTCTGGATCGCATTAAGGCTAAACAAGCAAAGTAATGCGGCCGAAGTGAAAAAAGGAGGCCTGGCCTCCTTTTTTGCTTGCTCTAGTTTTTTAAAAGGTGAGTTATGTTTGGTTTTTTCAAATCTAAAAAGGCTCCTGAGCGTCAGCTTGATCATGCCCGCGATTTACGAGTCGGTGATATGCTGACGGTGATAGATTCATTTGCTTATCCTGACTGGCTAAAAGGCCAGACACTCAAGGTCATCGCAGTGCAGACATATCAATACCAGCACAGTGCTGACTATGAATTTGTGCTTGAATCAGAATCTGGTAGAGCGGTTTTTTTGCAGATTGAGCAGGATGATGGTGAAGAGTTTGCTAACTTTTCGGTGAAGATCCAGCGCGATGATGTGGATGCGATTTTTACCCTCGATGAGTTTGCCCGGATCTTCGATGAAGAATCCCTGACACAGCTCGAAACACACACAAAGCCGGCCGCTTTTGAGCGCTTCCTGGGGCAGAGCTACCAGCAAAGTGAAGCCCCTTATGTTGCTTATTATTATGAACAGGACTATCGTGGCCAGACATTGCCACGTTATCAGGACGAAAGTGGCGCCGTCTGTGAGGTGATAGAACTGATATCGCCTGACGAGAAACACAGTATCAATATTGAGGTCTGGGACGGAGGTGAGACGGAAGTTTCCCTGACGATTACCCGACCGCTCAGTGATATTGTGGAGTTGTTTCCCGGAGCAAGCTCGTGACAGATAAACAAGCCAAATGGCAGCGTCAGGAACGGGCGCTGCGGGCCACCCAAATGGCCTTTGATTTAACGACAGAAGTTCAGAAAAGTTTGAAAAAGCAGGCGATAGATGAAGAGTTAACGCCGTCGGATATGATCCGCAAGATTCTGGATTTAGAAGTTAAATCGAAAAAAACCAGGCAACGTCTGTCGTTTAATCTCACCGATGAAGAAATTGCTTTATTGGCTCAGCGTTTTGGCGTTGACCCGGACGATAAGCGTGCGGTTAAGCAGCAGGTCGCCAGTTTACTGATCAACCGCTATACAGACGCACAGGGCACTTAGCCTAAACGCGTCTGGGCTGATTTGTTGTGTTGCTATGTTTGATGCGTCAAAGGTTTGCCTGCTGTGCTTTGATGACGCAGTGAGTAAAAACAAACACGGCCACAAACTGCAGGACACCGAAAAAGGCATGGCAGGCTCTGATAGCAGGCAGGAGTCATGCATAAATAGGCCAGGATAAATTCCATTCTATACAGTGACACAACCAGCGTTCTCATCAACAGACCCAACAAAACCACAACCACCAGGGCGTATTAGCCAAACTCAATATCCTTGCCTGAAGGGGCTGCACGATAACGCGCAATGCAAATTCCATTTTTAATCGGTTAATTTGATAGGTTTTTCAATCTTGGCTGATATAGATATGGCCAATTTGGGCGGGCTATAGTGACAAATGGCCAATTTTAAATAGCATCATTCATATTGTTGGTCGTCGCTGGTGGCAAGTTATTCTCCTGTTGAGTGAGCAGAACTGAGCGGACTGGACTAGAGTTACTAAGCCGTGATCGCTACTAGGTCTTTAGCAATATGTCAGCCTGAGCGACACGGCTAGTCACCCTTACTGGAGTCTGTGGGTAGTAGGGATAAATTATTTTTCCAGACCTCCAGGTCGGCTCTCAATGGAGCGACAGTGTAACCTTGCCATTGTGTGTATCGAGTTGGCCTGGAGCAGGTGTTTATTAAGGAGCAACTCATGGCAGAACACCAATCACGCGCACGTTTTTTTCAACAGCACCCCAAAGCCAGAGCCCATGCTGCGCTCGACGACGCGACCAATCAGCAGCTTAAAGTCACACCGGGTCCGGTGACCCTGACCAAACACAAATATCAGGGCAAGAAAGCGGTGATCATTGGCGCGGGTGTATCCGGCCTGACAACGGCCTACGAATTGTTAGCGCAACAGTCGGGTATGGAAGTAACGGTACTGGAAGCACAAAACCGCACCGGGGGGCGTTGTTTGAGCCTGCGCACTGGGGATACCTTAATTGAAGATGTTGACAGTCAGTTGTTTCATTCTAAACCCGGACAGCCACAGGTGGTGCGTTTTGACCGACCTCAGGGTGATGCAGAACCTTATCTCAATGCAGGTCCTGGTCGCATTCCCTCCAGCCACAAACGTCTGCTGTCTTATCTGAAGCAATTCAGTGTGGATGTGGAAGTCTATGTCATGAACAGCGAGTCGAACTTAGTGCAGATGTCAGACAGCTTTGCGGGTTTGCCGCTGGTTTATCGTCGTCTTGATCACAATACCCGGGGGTGGCTGGCTCAGATGGTGTTTGAAAATGCTGAGCAGCTGATCAAAACCACTGAATGTGGCGTGGGCACACAGGATATTGAGCGTCGTGCCCAGCAATTGAGGGAGTTAATGATCAGTTTTGGTGAGCTGGTACCCAGTGGTCCCAATGAGGGGAAATACGTTGTGACGGCGGGTGAAGATGGCATGGAAAATGGCCGCTCTCGTGCGGGCTACACTGAATTGCCAGGCGTTGATGCCGGAACGATTGCGGAGCCTTTGAGTTTCGACAGCTTACTTGGCTCCGAGTTTTGGGACAAAACACGTTTTTATCAGCCTGTTGATTTCCTCTGGCAGTCGACGCTGTTTCAGCCGGTCGGCGGGATGGATCAGGTGCAGCATGCCTTTGCCCAGCAAGTCGCTACTCTGGGTGGCACCATTTTGTTGAACAGTCCGGTAAAACAGATTGACTGGGATGCATCGCGTCAGCAGTTTGCGATTTCTATCGCGAAAGTAGGTACTGACGATCTTGACGTTGTGTATGCGGATTACTGCTTCAGCAACATGGCCATGCCTTTCTTGAAAGAGATCTTGTCAGAAACGCTCCAGGATCCAAATAGCCAGGTGGGCCTCAACAGCGAATTTAAATCTGCATTACAGGCTGTCTATCAGTCTCAGTTTGTCGATGATCATGGCGGCTACAAGGCTAAGTTCCTGGCATGTACGACCAAAGTGGGTTGGCAGGCAGATCGTTATTTATGGCAGGGTAGTCAGGTTAAAGAAGTGCATGATGATTGTGCGAACGTTGACGTGTTGAGTGTGCCGGACTCTGAAATTGGTGTAGTGCCTATCTTTGGCGGGATCTCCTGGACGGACAACGATATTACACAGATCTGGTATCCCTCCACGGCCTACCATGATCAAAAAGGCGTACTCACCGGAGCCTATAACTTCTCTGAAATTGCTTATGAGTGGGGTAAGTTACCGGTGCAGGCGCGTCTGGACAAAGCGCGTGAAGGTGCGAAGTTATTCGGTCAGGCATTTGGTGATGGTCTGGAGCATGGTCTGGCGATTGCCTGGCAAAATATGCCATATATCAAAGGTGGCTGGGCCCAGTGGCATGTGGTCGGCGATCAGGCTGTACACCATTTCAACGTATTGGCGCAGGGCAGTGCAGTGAAAGCGGCAGACGGCAGTGAAACACAACCCAACTTCTTCATTGTTGGTGATCAGCTTTCGTCTTTACCTGGTTGGCAGGAGGGGGCTATTGCCGCGGCACTAAATGCGCTTAATCGCATGGAGCGCCCGGATTTAGCGATCCCGCATCTGGCATGTTTACCAGATACGCGTTTGATTGTTGAAGGCGTTTAACTCGCATTCCAATCCATAATATGGATGCGCGAGCCTTAGGTGGGAGGAGACTCAGGGTCCCGGACTTTGGGTTCGCGCTTTGTGAATTGCAAGAGCTGGGGACAACAAAAATGACTAAAGGCTGTGCCATATCATTCGTCCCCAGATAAGGAAAAGTGGCGTGGTAATTTGAACCATTATTGGTAATTGTTGCCACACACTGGCAAAAGGCTGCTATTTTTAAAAGAGGCTCATGACCCAGCTGTGAAAACATCATTTAACACCTTAGATCAGACTGTTGCGCGGGACTGATGTATTAAGTACAGACTGAATATCAAACGGAGACTTGGCGATGCGTCACATTGCGATCTGGGCTATCCTGGCCCTGTTCATTACCGGTTGCGCCAGCACCCAGCAGACAACACGCTCAGGGTTTTTACCCGATTATCAGCGTTTAAAACCCTCTGATACGTATCCCGATACCGCGTTGTACGTATCGGAACAGCTTAAAAATGGTGCTTTGAAACAGATACGCACCATTTACCTGCCACATTTTGAAGTATGGCTGCAACTCAATGACGAAGCCAAAGTTTCGCTCAGCCCGGCAGATGTGGCCAAATTAAGTATCTATATGCAGGCCCAGCTGCAACAAAAGCTCTCTGTGCATTATCAGGTTTTGCTTGAGCAGCCACAGGTGCTTGGTCCGGATGTACTGACGATCCGCGGTGCGTTTACGCAAATTGAATTTGCACCGAGTGAAATGGAAGTACGCGACTTTATTCCGGTTCGCCTGGTATATAGCGCCGGCAAAAGTGCCTATCTGATGGCAACCGAACAGTCAGAGGTTGTGACATCTGTGTCACTGGAGAGCATGTTTTATTTGGGGGACAGTCAGGAACCTGTTCTGATGATGTCTGCCCACAAAGCGGTAGAGTCAGTCGTAAAGCAAAATGGCGATGAAAATGCCCAGGCTGTAAAAGCCGTACTCGACGTCTGGATAGATAATTTTGTTACAGCAATCAGTAAATCAAAAACGATATAGTGGTGATCACCTATGATAAGAAAGCACACCTTCCTTTTAGCCGGCGTTATGGCGACTGTTCTGTCCGCGTGCTCTGAGCCACAGACCACGGCTGATAAAGCACCACAATTGCGGCCAGTGAGAACGATCGAGCTCAGTGTTAATAATTTTGGGCCGCTTCAGGAATTTCCGGCTGTGGTTGATGCAGCCAGCACCGCTGATCTGTCGTTCAAAGTGTCTGGAGAATTGACGCACTTGAATGTAAAACAAGGCCAGGAAGTGACGCAAGGAGATGTGATAGCAAAGGTAGATGATACCGACTACAAACTAGCGGTGGAGGAAGCGCAAGCGGCTTTTGAAAAAGCAGAAGCCGATTTTAAGCGGGGTGAGCAACTGATTGTGACCGGGACCATCAGTCAGTCAGATTATGATCTGCTTAAATCGCAATTTGCCAGTGCCAAAACGAAGCTGGCCAATGCCAGAAACAACCTGAACTATACCCAGCTCAGGGCGTCATTCTCGGGGATTGTTGCGCGCACACATGTTGAACAATTCGAAGAAGTGCAGGCCAAGCAAGTCGTGGCGACTTTACAGGACATAGAGCATATTAATCTGAAGGTAAATGTACCGGAAAGTATTATGATCCACGTCAGCAAAGACACACCGAAGCAGGTATTTGCAGAATTTGCGGCGATAGAAGGCAAGCGCTTTGAACTGACTTTTGTAGAGGTCAGTACCCAGGCCGATGAGGTGACAAAAACCTATGAGGTCAC
Organism: Pseudoalteromonas sp. PPB1; assembly: GCF_015356275.1. NCBI lineage: Bacteria > Pseudomonadati > Pseudomonadota > Gammaproteobacteria > Alteromonadales > Pseudoalteromonadaceae > Pseudoalteromonas > Pseudoalteromonas sp. PPB1. The sequence goes on from NZ_JACEQV010000008.1 coordinate 117,293, forward strand.
GCTCGGCATGTTACCTCCTCCCGGATATAACATTTTGCCGGGAATGACGGCCAAAGTCATGGCCAGTGCACCCAGTGAAGCGTTATCCCGCCTCTATTTGCCTTTATCTACGGTGCTGAAAGACGACAAAGGCCACTATGTGTGGACGGTTACCTCGCTCGGTGACGGCAAAGGTAAAGTGACCAAAACGCCGGTGCAGATTGGAGAGGTCTCTTCGCTGGGCTTCCCGGTGATCTCCGGTGTGACAGCAGGCACACACGTGGTGACCGCAGGTATGAGTAAAGTGACCGATCAGCAGGTTGTGAAATTCCAGGGAGGTCGTGAGTGAACATCACCCGATTAGCATTAGAGAATAATCGCACAACCTGGGTTTTGATTTTTGCCCTGGTGTTTTTCGGCATCGTGGCGTTCAATAAGATGCCTAAAGACTATGATCCTGGCTTTATTATCAGAACCGCACAGGTTGTTACTTACTTTCCCGGTGCAAGCCCGCAGCGGGTTGAAGAACTGGTAACCGACAAAATTGAAAAGGTGGTACAGCAAATTCCGGAGTTGGACTTTGTTAAAAGTACTTCTAAAACCGGTGTTTCGATCGTCAGTGTTAATATCAAAGAAAGCTACAAGGAAATGCGGCCTATCTGGGATAATTTACGCCGCAAGATTGAAACCGTCGAAAATGACCTCCCCAGCGATGCGCAAAAACCCATAGTAAACGACGAATTTGGCGATGTGTTTGGCGTTGTCATCGGGCTGACTGCGGAGGGTTACTCCTATCGTGAGATGGAAGAAGTGGCCGAGCAGGTCAGAGATGAGCTGCTGAGGTTGCCGGAAGCCGCAAAAGTCGACATTTTCGGTGCACAGGAGCAGCGCGTCTTCATTGAATTTGAAAATGCCAAACTAGCATCACTCGGGATTTCGCCCGGACAACTGAAAGATCAACTGGCAGCGCGCAATATTGTTAATCCAGGCGGCTCCATTTTTATTGATGATGAAACCTTGGCGCTTGAGCCCAGTGGTAACTTTGAATCGGTGGAAGACATTGCCGGTACCATCATTAATATCACAGGGTCAGAGCAGGTGATCCTGCTCAGTGATATCGCCCGGGTGTACCGCGATTATGTCGACCCAGCAAAGGTTAAAGTGCGAGTGGCAGACAAAGAGGGGATGACGATTGCCATTTCCATGCGCCACGGCGGTAATAACCTGCTGTTGGGTGAGCAAGTACTCGATGCGATCCATTATCTTGAATCTGTTTACCCGATAGGGGTGGACTTTAAGCTACTGTCATTTCTACCGCGAGAGGTTGAGCAAAAGGTTGATGATTTTGTGTCGAACCTGATCCAGGCGGTACTGGTGGTGACCGTGGTGATGCTGTTCAGCTTGGGCTTGCGAACTGGGTTGATAGTCGCCAGCCTGATCCCAATGAGCATGGTATTCGGCATACTGGCGATGTCCTTTTTTGACATCAGCATCGATCAGATCTCGCTGGCTGCGCTGATCATTGCGCTGGGCATGCTGGTTGATAACGGGATTGTGATGTCAGAAAGCATCATGGTGCAGATGGAACGAGGCAAGTCCGCGGTTGATGCTGCGGTTGACTCGGCAGATGAGCTAAAAGTGCCGCTGCTGGTGTCTTCGTTGACCACAGGTGCTGCGTTTTTACCGATTTTTCTGGCAGAATCCGCCACGGGAGAATACACCGCATCCCTGTTCAAAGTGGTGACTATTACCTTATTGTGCTCCTGGTTACTGGCAATGACTATGATCCCCATGCTGTGTGTGCTGTTTACTCGGGTTAAATCCCAAGCCGCCAATTACGATGCAGGTATCTATTTAACTTATAAACAGATCCTGATGGGGCTGATTAAGCATCGTTGGATGACACTTGCCGGGTGTGTATTGATGTTTTTCCTGGCATTGCAGGGATTACAGTTGGTGCCTAAGTTGTTTTTCCCGCCCTCAGACCGAGACTACTTTAAAGTCGAATTGGAGCTACCCATTGGCACACGCCTGAGTGCGACTGAAGCTATGGTTAAAGATATGGAAGCCTTCTTACTGCGCGACCTCAAAGTCAACGAAACACGCGAACAAGGGGTCACCGATTGGGTGTCGTATGTGGGTAATGGTGGTCCCAGGTTCCTGCTGACGCATACGCCGGAACCGGCCAGCTCAAACTATGCGTTGATGATAGTCTCGACCACCTCATATCGGCATATTGATGAGCTCATGGCAAAAATCGAGACATATGCATTACAGCGTCATCCCGATTTGCTCATCAAGCAGCGTAAGATAGAAAACGGCTCACCCATCGATAACCCGGTTGAAGTACGCTTATCTGGCAGTGATATCGACGTGCTGACGGGACTGGTCAATGAGCTTAAAGCACAAATGCGCAACACACCGGGATTGAAAGCCGTGAGTGACGATTGGGGTTTGCCAATCAAGAAATTACAGATCAAAATCAATCAGACGCGCGCGCGGCGTGCGGGTGTCTCCAGTAAAGACATAGCAAGTTCACTGCAAACCGGTCTCAGTGGTCTGGAGCTTACCCGTTATCGCGAAGGGGATGAGCTTATTCCGGTCACTTTGCGTTCGGTGGCTGCTGACAGACAGGATATCGGTAAGCTGGAAGCCATGGTGGTGTATTCTCAGGCTTCGGGTAAATCGGTGCCGCTGAAGCAGGTAGCTGATATTGAAGTGGTGTGGGAGAATGCCCAGATCTTGCGGCGCGACCGCCTGAAGTCGGTCACGGTGGGCGCTCAGCTGGACGGTATCACCGCTGATGAAGGCTTTTCTAAACTTAAACCCTGGCTGGAGGAGCAACAAAAATCCTGGCCGTTTGGTTACAGCTATGAGCTGGGTGGTGAAGCCGAATCTTCTGGTAAAGCGAATCAGTCTATCGCTGAGAAAATGCCAATAGCAGTCTTCATTATCGTGATTTTGTTGGTCGGTCAGTTCAATTCATTGCGTAAGTCGGCCATTGTGCTGACAACGGTTCCTCTGGGCTTTATTGGGGTGGTTGCCGGGTTGCTGATTGGGCAGTCATTTTTTGGCTTTATGACCTTACTGGGGATCATCTCATTGGCAGGCATTGTGATTAACAACGCCATTGTATTACTGGAGCGGATTAAGTACGAGTTGGATCAGGGAGACGACCCGGTCCTGGCGATTATTCAGGCCGCGCAACAGCGCATGCGTCCTATTTTGCTTACCACAGCCACGACTGTATTGGGTCTGGTGCCGCTTTACCTGGGTGGTGGAGAAATGTGGGAGCCTATGGCACTGGCCATTATGGGGGGCTTGTTGTTTTCAACTATACTGACATTAGGCGTTGTGCCCGTGTTATATGCGCTGTTGTATCGCATTTCGGTGAAGTCGTAACGCACGAGATAGATACCAGTCCGCTAAAGTCAGTGGATTGGTATCAATTTGTCGTCAAATGTTACCTTTCATTGCGCGTTCAGCAAAAAATGCAGACTATTTAGAGGTTGAATGTATCAATGCGACCGCAGATGGGTTGGCAATCGTGAGGAGAAGACCATGAAATGTTTACATGTAATTACGCTAGTTTGCTTGAGTCCGTTGGCTGCGCTGGCAGGAGAAGCGAATGTCACGTGGCGAGACTTTAATGATTATCGTGATGTGGTACCGGCCAATGAAAGTAAAGCGGGCTATCACAAACGGATTGCCTCACAATTTGAAAAACACCTAAGTAAGTTGATGGCCAAGGCACCTGATGGCTACCAGCTAAATATCACTTTTGATGATATTGATCTGGCGGGTGATGTGCGCTTCAACATGCATGATATTCGTATCGTGAAGCCCATTTTCTTCCCACTCCTTAAGATAAGCTATACGCTGACCGATAATAACGGCGCGGTTGTGGCACAGGCGCAGGAGAAGGTGCTGAAAGATCTGTCTTTTATGGATCGGGTGAGAACGGGACGAGACAGTGAGTTTTACTACGACAAACGACTGCTAAGTGCGTGGTACAAAAATGAGATTGCGGCAAAAGAGCAAGGATGATGCTGCCATTGCCGAACTTACATGCACTTACTTGAAAGTCGCAAGTAATTGGATCAGCTGTTGTAGCTTGAAGACTGCCTTTTTCAGTTGCGCCTCGTCTAGCTGCTGCGCCTGACCCAATGCTTCGACGTCCGCTGCAACATCAAGCACGTAAGGCTTGAAACGTTTGGCGGCAAAATCAAAGCCGGCGTCTTCAGGAAATAGCGCCTGGAATTTTCCGTGACCTTGCTGCTGTAGTTCGTCTAATTTTTTATCTGCATCAAGTGCTTGACGGTAAACGAGTTTTAGATTTTCATTCAGCTTTTCGATAACGGCTTGCATATTTTTCCTAAAGACTTACGGGAATTGGCCGATATTGTACTTGGATCCATCAATCTTGTCAGGTATAAGCTTATGAATATATCCGGAAGTAACCTACCTGCTATGTCTGGGACGGGGCAAAGCGGCGAAGTAATGAGCGCGCAGCTAGCCAAAAAGCAGCAAAAAGCAGATGGACAAGCCGCCCTGGCCTTAATTGAGTCTGCTGGTAATTCAGCACCAGCAAAATCAACCACGGCCACTATGGGCAACAATATCAACGTCTACGTGTAGGCGCTGATAGATTGCGCCCGACTTGAATATGTAAGCATTTTGCTTATGTGCAGTATCAGGCTGGGCTCAGTCCCAAATCAATCGGCGTCTTACTTGGTTCGCCGCCGATTTCTCTTACCAATTTGGGTACCAAAAACCCGGGGAGCGCTTCGAGCAAGTCATGCATGAGCGAAATAGCGGTTTGCTCCGTCACATCAAAGTGACTCGCACCTTCCACTTTATCCAGCACATGCAGGTAGTAAGGTAATACATCCGCGCTAAATAGCGCTTCACTCAGTGCTTGTTGTGCATCCAGAGTGTCGTTAATTCCTTTCAATAAGACTGCCTGGTTTAACAACATCACCCCAGCGCGTCGCAGCTTTTGCATGGCCGCTGAAAAGTGCACATCTATTTCATTGGCATGATTAATGTGGTTGACCAGCACGGGTTTCAGGCGACTATGACTCAGGGTTTCGCACAGTGTATCTGTCACTCTGGCTGGGATCACCACAGGTAATCGGGTGTGTATTCTCAGGCGTGTCAGATGGGGAATATCACAGAGCTGCTCAAGCAGCCAAGCCAGCATGTCATCTTTGGCCATCAGCGGATCGCCACCACTTAAAATGACCTCATTTATCTCAGGGTGTGCATTCAGATAATCGAAAACTGGCTGCAAAGCGCGCTTGTTGAGCTGATTATCCTGATACGGAAAATGGCGACGAAAGCAGTAACGGCAGTTTACTGCACAGCCGGTTTTCAGCATTAACAGCACTCTGGAACGGTATTTATGTAGTAGCCCGGGCAGCGCAGCCTGCTGTTCGTCGAGCGGATCTTTGTTAAAACCGGCTTTGGCCAGGAATTCCTGATGCTGAGGGAGCACTTGCAGCAGTAAGGGATCCTGTGCATCTCCATAACGCATTTTAGCGATGAAGGGGCGTGGAACTCTTAGTGGAAACAAACGTTTAGCGGCTAAGTCCTGTTCACTAAAATGGTTCTCCAGGCCAACCAGCCTGAGCAACTCATCCGCACTGGTGACGACATTCGCCAATTCTTTTTGCCAGTTAGTCTGCAAATTTACTTCATTTATTTGTATCATTAGCGGGTTTATTACTCGAAATACAAAGATTAGAGGATACGATGGCGAATTATAGCACCAACGAATTCAAGGGCGGCCTAAAAATTATGATCGATGGAGAGCCTTGCTCCATCCTGGAAAATGAAGTGGTCAAGCCCGGTAAGGGCCAGGCGTTTAACCGCGTTAAGATCCGTAAGCTGATCTCAGGTAAAGTTTTAGAGAAAACTTTTAAGTCTGGTGAATCGGTTGAAGGTGCGGACGTCATGGACACAGATCTGGCTTATCTGTATACAGATGGTGAGTTCTGGCACTTTATGAACAACGAAACCTTTGAGCAGATCGCAGCTGATGAAAAAGCATTGGGCGAAGCGGTAAAATGGTTGGTTGAAAACGATGTATGTACTATCACGCTTTGGAACGGTAACCCCATTGCCGTTACTCCACCTAACTTCGTAGAGCTGGAAATCACAGAAACAGATCCTGGCCTGAAAGGCGATACAGCCGGTACCGGTGGTAAGCCTGCGACACTGAGCACAGGTGCTGTGGTACGTGTACCTCTGTTCGTACAGATTGGTGAAGTGATCAAAGTAGATACACGCAGCGGCGAATACGTGAGTCGTGTAAAGTAAGCTTATATACTTTGTGGCCTGGCTGCTCTTAAATCGAGCAGGCCGGGACCTATAAGCCACCTACAGATCCCGGCCCTTGCCGGGATTTTTTGTCTGGAGTTATTATGAGTCATTCAGCGCCTGATCCGGTCTCTGATATTGTTTGGGCACCCAGTGCCAGTATTGATACTTTGCGTCAGCGTGCCGGGATCCTCGCTAAAATTCGCACTTTCTTCGCTGAGCGTGAGGTATTGGAAGTCGAAACCCCCAGTCTGTCACAAGCTTCGGTGACGGATGTACATCTTGCGTCGTTCGCAACCACCTTTGTCGGCCCGGGTCACGCCACTGGCACGCCGTTATATCTGCAAACCTCACCTGAGTTTGCCATGAAGCGCCTGTTAGCGGCGGGCAGTGGCGCAATTTACCAGGTTGGCAAAGCCTTTCGAAATGAAGAATCTGGCCGACATCACAACCCTGAGTTTACGATGCTGGAATGGTATCGACCCGGGTTCGATGAGTTTAGGCTCATGGCGGAAGTCAATGACTTGATGCAGGCCATCCTGGATTGCCCTGAAGCCGAGTCAATGAGCTATCAGCAGGCCTTTATTACGCATCTGGGCCTGGACCCGCTGAGTGCCTCAATGGAGGAATTGAGGCAACTGGCCAGCCAGCGCGGCCATGCGCACGTTGCTGAGCAGGAGCAGCAGCGCGATACGCTGTTGCAATTGCTGTTTTGTATGGAGATTGAACCTTTGATTGGCCAGCAGGCGCCCTGTTTTGTCTACCATTTTCCTGCTTCTCAGGCTGCGCTGGCACAACTCAATGATAAGGATCCCAGAGTCGCTGGTCGGTTTGAACTCTATTATCGTGGTATGGAGTTGGCCAATGGCTTTAACGAGTTAACCGACGGCGTTGAGCAAAGTGCCCGCTTTGATGAAGATAATGCGCAGCGCATAGCGATGGGGCTGGCCCCTGTGGCCAAAGATGCGCGCTTTTTGGCTGCGCTGACACAAGGATTACCGGCCTGCGCCGGCGTTGCATTAGGGGTCGATCGCCTGGTGATGCTGGCGACCGGAAAGAAACAGCTTAAAGAAGTGATAGCATTTGACGTCGACAGGGCGTAAGCCGGGACCTGAGCAGGCCCTCAGACGAAGCGTTTGAGTTCCTGCTGGGTTTGCGTGGAGCGCTGCTGTGCATCCTGACAATCCTGTAATGCTGCATCAATCTGTGATTTGGCGGATTGGCCGAGCTCAACAATGCGGTGTACTGACTCGTGGGTGTGCTGCTGAGTTGATTCAAGCTGATGGACGGCACTGACAATTTCTTCTAACTGGGACTGGTTGCGCTCAAAGTCCTCAGACATATCGGCAAACCCCTGAGAGGTGGTGCGGATGGCCTGTTCTGCAGAGCTGGAATGATCTATCAGTTGTTCTGATTCCTGATGAGTCTCGCCCACTAACACATCCATTTGGTTAATAAAATCACTGATCTGACGGGTGGCATCGTTGACTTTGACCGACAGATTGCGCACTTCATCGGCCACCACGGCAAAACCACGACCCGCTTCTCCAGCCCGAGCTGCTTCAATGGCGGCATTGAGCGCTAACAAGTTGGTCTGATCGGAGAACTCTTCGACCATTTTCAAAATACTGCGAATGTTCTCACTGTTTTCTTTTAATCCGGCAACGGTGGATGAAAAGCTGCCCAACAGGTGGGTAATTTGTTGAACCTCTTTAACCAGGGTACTCAACGATTGTGAAGAGCCACGCACAAAATGCAGACTTTCTGTATTGGCCTGATAAACCTGATCGGTGTTGTGCACTATGCTTTGCAGGCTATGCGTAACCTGATCGCTGGCTGCGATAATGGTGTCGCCCTGATCTATTTGTTGACTACCCAGTAAAGCGGTTTGCTTCATGGAGTCGGTGACCTGCTGATTGCTGCGGTTCGCCGCTTCGGCGCTTTGATAGGTCGCAGCCAGCAACTCGCTCAGATGCTGCGTAAAGGTATTGTATTGCTCGCTGAGGTCACGGAATTCGTCATACGTGAATTGTGGCAGTCTGGCAGTGAGATCGCCGTCCTGACGGTTGATCTGTTCTAGCGTGTCGCGCATAGCCTGTACTGGGCGGACAATCAGGTAGCGCATATAGAAAAAGGTGAAGATAAAGGCGCCAACCGATATCAAAGCCAGTAACCAGAAAACCCCGGTAGAGCCACTGTGCTCAGCCAGTTCACTGTGCAGCCACACTAATGTGATGATTTGAAAAACTAACAAAAACCCCAGATTGCCAAAAATCTTGCGGGTCAGGGTGAAGAACAAAGATTCTTCGATCAAATTATAGATGCGCATGTACAAACTCATATTAGGCTCTTCACTGTGCCGTTTAGCATACAGTATAGAGTAAACCTGGCAGGTGCAACTGTTTACAGGTTAAGCAATTTATTTTAGCAAGCGGCATAATCCAGCATATGGTCAGCTCTGTCAATCGACCTCAGATGTATGGTTGAGTTGTTGTTGCACGACCATTTTTGCGTAACAGGGGTAGTTACTGAATATGCCGTCTACGCCATAATCTAACATTAATTCAATGTCTTTTGCTTTATCGACAGTGTAAGCCAGGACTTTAAGGCCGCGTTGTTTGGCATCCTGAACAAACTCATGGTTAATGAAGTTTTTGTCCATATGGATGCTTTCAGCATGAAGTTGCTGGGCAAACTGAGCAAATGTAAGCGGAATAGAAGCGGTCAGTGCCCCGATCCTGACCCAGGGCAGCTTTTGCTTGAGCCATAACAACTGATGGTGATCAAAAGAGGACAAGAGCAGTTGATGGCGAGCTATCACCCCACGCTGTACATTGTCTTCTATGGTGGCAACAAACTTATCCAGGCTGAAGGTGTGTTTGAGTTCCAGGTTAATAGTGGTTTGTTGGCCGATTGTATACAGCACTTGTTGTAGTGTCGGTACGGGCTCGTTGTTACTGAGTCTTAATAGAGACAGCTGCTCACGACTGGTTTCGTTAACCTTGCCCCGGCCGTTGGTGGTGCGATCCAGCCAGGTATCATGAATGATGGCGTAATCATCCAGACAACTTTGCACATCGAGTTCTATGCCGTCGACGCCCACCTCCAGTGCAGCCTGAATGGCGCTGAGAGAGTTTTCGGGGTAATTTCCACTGGCACCTCGGTGTGCAAAAACCTGGATCATAGCTTATTCCTTGTGATCGACCACGTCTCATAGCAGGCAGCACTGACTACCAGTATGCCTCCTGCCAGCGTGGAGAGTGTTATGGTTTCTGCCAACAGCATATAAGCCAACACGGTCGCATACAAGGGCTGTAAGCAAGAAATCAGCCCCGCGGTAGTGGCTGATAAGTAACGCAAACTGGACGCAAATAGCGCATGGGGGATTGCAGTAAAAATACACCCAGCCAGGACAATCAGGAACAGGTTTTCAGTACTTAAATCGGAGGGGGGCACTTCAACAAAGGCACATAGCATGAGGCTGGCAACCAGGGTCTGATAAAACATGGTGTGTGGCCCGCCGTAACTGGAAAAAAGTTTCTTCTGAAGTAAATTTCTAAGTGCAAAGAGTGCCCCGGAAAACACTCCGGTTGCTATGCCCAAAGTGATTTGATTACCTGGATCGCTGCCCGGCACCAGTAAATAAATACCACACATTACCACCGCCGCTGTAAAGATATCTTTGCGTTTAATGTTACCTTTGAAAAAAAGGGGCTCAAGCAGCACAGTGATCACCGGATATGTAAAAAAGGCAATGACCCCGACAGCTATCCCGGCCATTTGCATCGCAGCAAAGTAAGTCACCCAATGTAGCCCGACACAGACACCCAACAGTACGACAATGGCGTAGTCTTTGGTTTCCCTGAGTTTGAATACACTGCCTTTAAACTTGAGAATGCACGCCAGAGTGATAAAGGCGATGGCGGTGCGATACACAGTGATGTCCAGTGCAGAAAGAGAGATTAACTTGGAAAATAACGCGGTACCACCAAACAGCAGCACTGCCAGATGCAAATTAATGAGGGAGGATTGTTCGGGACGCATAGCGAACTCGGTAAGTTTTTCATCAGCTTATCATGTTAGGCGGTTGTCGCTAAAGCCTTATGACAGCCGAAAAGATGATCCGATACGTTGGATCGGCTTGCTTTAGTGTGATTTTTTAAGCGTAAAGGGTGAGGTGTAATCCCGTGTAATGTCAGATGGATTAGATTTTGCTTCCGGCTAGCATAAAATTAATACTATACTAGTAGTTCTTTACGACGATGTTTGATGCGGTATGGGCGATCCGAAACAACTTTTACAGATCCTGGCTTTGACGTCATGCGTGTGTGCGCTGTTTATGCTGGTTAACTGGTTTATTCATCGCCGTTTGCTGGGAACCCGTTTATGGGCCAGCTTTTCAGTCTGTACTGCATTTGGTTGCATCTTCATCGCCTCATTTTCTTTGTCCGTGACCTGGACCATTTTTGTCTCAAATTGTCTGATATTTATTGGCTTATATTGTTTGAGTCGCGGCAGTGAACAGTTTTTCTCAGTCCCCCGGTTGAGCTGGCCCTGGTGGCTACTGGCAGGGATCTTTTTTCCGGGCTACGTGTATTACACATACCTTGACGCTAATTTTATCGCCAGGGTGATTTTAAATTACATGGGCTGGGCGCTGAGCATGATTCTGTGCCTGCGCGCTTTGTGGTTGGGTCAAAGGCGTCAGTGGCAAAGTTTTTCGCCAGCACACTGGGCATTTGCACTGGCCTGTGTATGTCTGTTTATCGTGTTTACGGTGCGTTTATTGATGCTCCATCATTACACGCAGCATGACAGCCTGATTACCAATAACTGGGTAAATCAGTTTTTCTCCGTGTCCGTTATCGTTATGCCTCTGATTTTGTGTTTTTCCTTGTGCTTACTGTGCAGCGGGCGACGTGAACAGGAATTACATGAATTGCGCCATCGCGCAGAACTTGCTGCGCAGCACAAAGAGCGCTCTTTGACGTTACTCAGCCACGAACTCAGAACGCCCTTAAACGCCATCGTTGGTCATGCGGAGTTACTTAAACGGGCACCCAGGGAACCGCAGCAGCATGGGCAGTTTTGTGATGTGATTATTGCCACCGCCATGTCGATGTCGGATCTGGCAAATCAAATTTTGCTGCAGGCGCGGGGGGCTGTGCCCAATACCATAGTGGAGCCAGTCAATCTCGCGACACACCTGAAGGAGCAGATCCGCTTTTTTAGGCCTCTGGCGGAGAAAAAACACCTGAAACTAACCCTGACAATACAAGGCGTTGATGCCAATCTGCTGGTCATGATAGACAAAGACCCCTTCACTTTGGTGATTAAAAACCTGCTTTCTAATGCCATTAAGTATACGGAACATGGCTCGGTTGAGCTGATCGTTTTTGGTTACGCCCTGAGTGCCAACCGTCATCAACTGCGGGTTGCCGTGAAAGATACAGGTATAGGACTGAGTCGCGCTCAGCAACAACAGGTCTTTGAACCTTTTGTCACATTTGGTGCGCCGCGCGCTATTGCAGATAGCGCCGGAGTAGGCCTGGCCTTGTGCAAGCAGCTACTGGAAAACATGGGGGTCGATCTGGAAGTGCAAAGTGAGTCTGGGCAGGGGAGTGAATTCTTCTTTGAAATGCAGGTTAACTCGCAACTCGGGGAGCAACCAGACACTTTCGATAGTAAGCCAACGACACTCGGAGATATGTCTGTACTCGTCATTGAGGACAATCTCCTGAACCGGGAAGTAGTGCGTGGTTATCTCGACAATTTAGGGCTGGATTATCAACTGGCGGAAACCCTGGCGGATGCGGAGCAGCTACTATTGCAAGCTCAGTTTGATGTGGTGCTGTTAGACATGCATTTATCGGACGGCCATGGCTTAGAATGGTATCAAACACGCTTTACGGATCTTGCACTGACACACTCGCCTGTTGTGATGGCGCTGACTGGCGATGTAGATCAGCAAGCGCGGCAGGCTTATCAGCAAGCCGGAATTTTCGACTGCCTGGAAAAGCCGTTGCGTGTCACTGCATTAAGACAGGCGCTGGAGCGCATTGTAAAACAGAATAGCAGCGGCCTGGCAGCAACGGAGGCTGCATACGTAGATTTGACCTTTGTCGAGCGTCAGTTGAGTGAATCTTCTGTGCGCGCTGAGTTTGCCTCACGGCTCGTATATTTGAGCGATCGTCTGGATTATGAGTTTGCTCAGCTTCGTGGACTGGCTGATATTCAGTCCGATGATTCATTGCGAGAAAAGCTCTTACAACTGGAGCACGAAGTAGAGCAGTTGGGGTTATATGCATTGCGCCAGGCATTGCACCAGACTCGCCGTCGTGCCGCACAGGAGCGGGATATTGACTGGTCTGCATTGCATCAATTTGCCAAGCAAAGTGCCTCGGCACTGCAATCTTGTCATCAACGTATGAATGCCAGAGTGCTTGAAAAAGCGTAAGGTTAGGTGGGCCATTGGCTGGATTTGCGTTAGAATACAGGTATAACTTCTCTACATACTCAGTGAATGTCTAAACAGGATCCTTATCTCAGCCGAGAACAAGAAAAATACGATAACCCGGTGCCCAGCCGTGAGTTCATTCTTGACCATATTCAAAAAAGCAATAACAAAACCAATTTCAATCAGCTTTGTCAGGACCTTAAAGTCTTCGAAGATGAACGACAAATTGCCTTTAAACGGCGCCTCAGAGCCATGGAGCGTGATGGTCAGCTGTTTTTCAACAAGTTCAAATGTTACGTGATCCCAACGGATGATGGCCTGGTCAAAGGTCGGGTAATTGGACATCGTGATGGCTTTGGCTTTTTGGAGGTGGAAGGCGAAGCTAAAGACTGGTTTATCACTAAGTATCAGATGGACAGAGTATTGCACGGTGATTGGGTGCTGGCGAAAGCAGGTTCCCGAGGCTCAGGTGGTAAAGTGGATGCACGCATTGTGCGGGTGCTCGAAAAAGAACGTGCACCGATAGTCGGGCGCTTCTTTGTCGAACATGGCATGGCGGTAGTCGTACCTGAAGATCCACGCCTGACGCAGGACATTATTGTGCTGCCGGGCAGCGAAAATGGTGCCCGTCATAACCAGATGGTTCAGGTTCAGATCACCCAAAGCCCCAGCAAGCAAATGAATGCGGTGGGTAAGGTGACCGAAGTACTGGGTGACCATATGGCGCCGGGTATGGAGATTGAGGTCGCGTTACGAAACCACGAAATCCCTTATGAGTGGCCGCAGGCGGTGCTTGATCAGGTCGCAGAGCACGGGGAATTTGTCGCCGAGCCGGATAAACTTGGCCGGGTTGATTTACGCGATCTGCCACTGCTCACCATCGACGGGGAAGACGCCCGAGATTTCGATGATGCGGTTTACTGTGAACGCAAAAAGTCAGGTGGCTGGCGTTTATGGGTCGCTATTGCCGATGTATCGCACTATGTGTCTAAAGGCAGTGCACTGGATAAAGAAGCCATCTCTCGGGGGAATTCAGTGTACTTCCCTGAGCAAGTGGTGCCTATGCTGCCCAAAGTCCTGTCGAATGGCTTATGTTCTTTGAACCCGCAAGTGGACCGTCTCTGTATGGTGGCCGAAATGACGGTGTCCGAAGCGGGCCGTTTGTCAGGTTACCGTTTTTACGAAGCAGTAATGAATTCTCACGCACGTCTGACGTACACTAAGGTTCATGCGATGTTGCAGGGCGATGAAGTCTTGCGCGAGCAATATAGCGCGCTGTACCCACACATTAGCGAGTTACACCAGATGTATATGGCCCTGAAGTCTGAGCGTCAGGCGCGTGGTGCCATCGAGTTCGAAACCCTGGAGACGCGTTTTGTCTTCAACGCACATCGTAAAATTGAGTCCATCGTACCTGTGGTGCGTAATGATGCCCATAAACTGATCGAAGAGTGTATGATCCTAGCCAATGTGTCGGCGGCACGGTTGCTGGAAAAACACGAAGCCAGTGCGCTGTTCCGGGTCCATGATCAGCCTGATCCGGAAAAGCTCAGCCAGTTCAGGTTATTCTTGCAAGACTTAGGGATCGAAAGCACCCTGGGCCATGAGCCAACGCCTTTGGAGATCACTGAAGCCCTGGCTGGCCTGGGCGAGCGCCCGGAACTGGAGCTGATCCAGACCATGCTATTACGCTCGATGAAACAGGCTGTATATCAACCGGATAACATTGGTCACTATGGTCTTGCGCTGAAGGCGTATGCACACTTCACCTCGCCCATTCGACGTTATCCGGATCTGGTGGTGCATCGCGCGATTAAAGGGATCCTGGCGGAGCAGGGACAACAAGTGTCCGGTGCTTATGTGTATGAAAGTGATGAAGCGGATCAGCTCGGTGAGCAATGTTCAATGACAGAACGTCGCGCCGATGATGCGACTCGTGAGGTAGCGGACTGGCTCAAGTGTGAGTTTATGCAAGATCACGTGGGTGATGAGTTCACTGGCGTGATTTCATCGGTCACCAATTTTGGTTTGTTTGTTAGGCTCGATGAGTTACAAATCGATGGCATGATCCATGTCAGTAACCTGGGTCACGAATATTTCCATTTTGATGGCGCGAAACACTGCCTGATTGGGGAGCACAGCCGGAGTGTCTTTAGACTCGGTGATAAGCTGAGTGTGGTCGTCAACTCCGTGAGCCTGGATGAACGACGTATTAATCTGGCGCTGGCCGAAGAGGCGGTGCCAGACCGGTATGCCAGACGGCGTCGTAAAGCGGCGACAGAGAATGCCGGAAAAAGTGTGCGTGCGCAGTTGAAAGACGGCAAGATCCCGAGCAAAGATAAAAAAGACAGTAAAGCAGACAAAGACGCAAGACCCGCTAAAAGCGACGGCAAAAAACCGAAAAAGGCTAAGAAGACCACACCTAAAGGAAAGGCTAAAAAAGCCAAACAAGCTGACACTTTGACCGGTAAGAAGAAAACCAAGAAAAGTGCCAGCAAAGCTAAGGCAAAGCGTCCTGGTAAAAACGCGCGTAAAAGAAACAAATCGAGTGCGGGAGCATAACTTTGAGTAATGAATTAATTTTTGGTTTCCATTCTATTGAAGCCATTCTATCCACCACCCCTGAGCGCTTTTTAGAGATCTATGCTCTTAAGGGACGAGACGACAAACGTCTTAATGCGGTCGTCAATGAAGCACGCAAGTTTGGTATTTCCGTGCAATTTATGCAGCGGAAAGCGTTGGATAATAAAGCCAATGGTGAGCAGCATCAGGGGATCATTGCCAATGTAAAAGCTGCCCGTGTACTCAATGAGCGCGACCTGGATGAGATCTTAGCCAGAGAATCGACGCCGTTCTTTTTAGTCCTTGATGGTGTGACAGATCCACATAATCTCGGTGCCTGTTTGCGCAGTGCCGATGCCGCTGGTGCGCACGCACTGATTGTACCCAAAGATAAGTCTGCCAAGCTAAATGGCACGGCCCGCAAAGTGGCGTGTGGCGCAGCGGAAACCGTACCGTTGATCCAGGTGACGAATCTGGCCCGCACGCTCAGGGATATCAAAGAAGCGGGTGTCTGGGTCGTTGGGACCGCAGGTGAGACAGACACTGAATTGTTTGATGCCAGTCTTACCGGTCCTATTGCTGTGGTAATGGGTGCTGAAGGCGATGGCATGCGCCGTCTGACCCGCGAGCACTGTGATGTGCTGGTAAAAATTCCGATGGTTGGTACTGTATCCAGTCTCAACGTGTCTGTGGCCACCGGGATCTGTTTGTTTGAGGTGTTGCGTCAGCGCAATGCGCAATAACCTTCTGGCTATACATTGAGTGAAAAAGGCAAGCTTAGCTTGCCTTTTTTGTTTCCGGGTCCAGCAATAGCGCCTGTAGCTGCGCCAGGCTATCAACGACGTAAGTGGGTGTGATCTCCGGCGGGCACTTAGCGCCTGGGTGGCGTAACCAGCAACTGTCGATGCCAAAGCGATTGGCTCCCAGTACATCACTGGCAGGGGTATCCCCGACCATTAGCACCCGAGACTTATCAGGCGTTCCCAGCAGTGATAAAGCATGCTCGAATACGCTCGGATCGGGTTTGGCCACCCCCACCTGTTCAGAAATTACGATGCTGTGAAAGTAGTCTTTAAACCCGGTATGGGCCAGACGTTTCTCTTGTAAGGCAGTAAACCCGTTGGTGATGATAGCCAGCGTTGCTTTGCCTTGCAGGGCATGCAGCAGATCAGCGGCACCAGGCAGCGGATTACACAATTCTGCCATGGCATCAAGAAAGCCCAAATTGAGGGTTTCAGCGGATACATTCAAACGTTCAGCCCAGAACTGAAAGCGTGTTACTTGCAGGGTTTTGGCATCTATTTCGCCGTTCTGATACTGCACCCACAAAGGCTTGTTGATGCGCTGGTATTCGGTGTTATCGGCTTCGCTAAACGTGACATCATAACGTGCGAAGAGGGCCTTAAGGCCCAGAAAGGCGTTGAAACTGAACAGGGTTTCATCGGCATCAAATAGAATATGGGAGTATTTCATGAATATAGCTCTACGTGGTTAAAGGGGGCCATCGCCAGCAACAGAGCCTGGGTGTAGGCACTTTCCCGGGTTGCCAGATTATTGGTCAGCAACCCAATTGCGCCACCTTTTTGTTTAATGTTGTTGGTATCGAACATGCGGTCCATGACATGACCTAATTCTTCTCCTGCCAGCAGCGCATCATAAATACGTTGTGGTAGTGGTAGGTTAGCACTGCGGCCAATGCTCTCAGTCTGGCCATTGGATATGACGACAAAGGCAAACGTGGCAGGGCCATAGGAAAACTGATGGGCACCGCCTTCCATTGCACAATAGTAATCAGCGGCGTGCTGGTCAATCAGGTATTGCACACGATTTTGGGCACCCAGCAGCGTATCGGCTTCCCCCAGTGGCTGATCGGCAACCCCGCTTGGCGCGGATAAGCCCTCACACTGAATATCGTGTTGTGGAAAATACTGCGTGAATATCTGCCTTGCGGCATTGATTTTAACCGGGTTCTTAGACCCGACAAGTATCTTAATAACTGCCATTTGCGATGCCCTGAAAAATCGCTAGTGTAACGACCCCATGAAAAGCCCGCAAGCGGTGAAGTGTAAGCAGTCGTTAAACGGGTAAGTCCAGCGGGACAATCTGCTCCAGAGCTCGTTTTTTTGTAAGTAAGTCTTTGATCAATGGAGTTAATACCAGCTCCATGGCCAGGCCCATTTTACCGCCAGGCACGACCAGGGTGTTAACGCGAGACATAAAGCTGCCCTGGATCATCTGCAGGTAATAGGGGAAGTCGACATCTTTGATATCCCTGAAACGGATCACTACGAAGCTCTCATCCAGCGAGGGGATGTCTTTGGCACTAAAGGGGTTAGAAGTATCAACGGTAGGGACGCGTTGAAAATTAATATGGGTACGTGAAAACTGGGGCGTAATATGGTTAATGTAATCATCCATACTGCGCACGATTGAGGTCATAACGGCCTCACGAGAATGGCCTCTTTCGTGCGTATCGCGGATCAGTTTTTGGATCCACTCCAGGTTAATAATCGGCACCATGCCAATCAGCAGGTCGACATGATGGGCGACATCATGTTCTTCGGTCACTATGCCGCCATGCAGGCCTTCATAAAACAGCATATCACTATTGCTATCGAGTTCCTGGTAAGGCGTAAAGGTGCCGGGTAGCTGGTTATACGGTACGGCATCATCAAAGGTATGCAAATAGCGCCGGACCTGGCCGGTTCCGGTCTGACCATAAGTCGCAAATAACGCTTCTAGCGCGGCAAAGTCATTGGCCTCCTGACCAAAGTAGCTCAGGTGTTTACCTTCTTGCAGGGCTTCGCGTTTGAGCTTGTCCATTTCAGGGCGAGTATAACGATGAAAGCTATCACCTTCGACGATCTCAGCTTTGGCGTCCAGGCTGCGAAAAATGTGCTTTATCGCGGCCGTGGTGGTTGTGGTGCCGGCACCGGAACTTCCCGTGATCGCGATGATTGGATGCTTTGCAGACATTTTGTCCCCTTACCTGGCTCAGACGGACTGAGCGTAACTTCCGATTAACACCTTTCGATGTTACTCGATAAGGGAAAATTCGCAAGGCATTTCGCGGTGAGTTGCATTGTGATGATTGAGTTCCTGCTGTCGCTCGGTATGATAGCTGAAAAAACAAGGAATATAACACAATGACACTGTTGCAAAAGATCATCGCCACTGGGTTACTATGGGGCATTATGGGGACACTCAAGGCGATGCCGGCCTCGCAGTTGTGGTTGGCTGAAGAGCAATCCGGCTCATTGTCGGTGAAGCCAATCAGCGCGGCTGATGGTTATCACAACCAGCCTTTGGTTGTCGACAATGGAGTGTATTTTACCCAACAGGTAAAGAGCCCGAACGGGGGCCAGACCGACCTGTTTTTTTACGATTTTGCCACGCATGAGGCTCGAAACCTGACCAATACGCCGGTGTCGGAATACTCGCCCACGATATATCCCTTTGACGATGGCCTCTCTGCTGTGGTCGTCGAAGCCGATGGTTCGCAAAAGCTATGGTTTTATCCATTTTCGGAGACACAATCACCACGGCGTGTGTTTGAGCACATTGCTCCGGTCGGTTATCACGCTTGGGGTAGGGATGAGCAACTGGTCATGTTTATTCTTGGTGAGCCGCACACTTTACAATTCACCGATTTAAAAGGGCATTTACCCAAATTGGTCGCCAGCGATATCGGTCGCACACTGGCCTATAATGCTACGCGGAATCTATATAGTTTTACTTATACCTCACAAGGTCAGCAATGGTTTGCCAGCTTCGATGCACAAACTCAGGCGGTGACACCGCATTTTGCATTACCAAGTAGCGTACATTATTACACTTGGTTTGATGACAATACGATTGCCTATGCCATTGCCGGTCGTATATATACCCGACATCTGGATAACCCTGATAAGGTCTTGCTTTGGCGAAATTTGTCAGCCTATTGCCCTGGAACGATTTCACGCTTGAGCAAGCAAGGAGCGCGATTGGTATTTGTGTGTGACCAGGCATAGCTAGGGTCGCCATCGAGTGCAAAACACTGACACACTGGTTGGGATCAATTACAATGGACACAGATATATTTTTAGGAAAATTACTATGACCGTCTTAGTTACCGGTGGTGCCGGGTATATTGGTTCGCATACCGTGCTGGAGTTGCTTAGTGAAGGCAAGGAAGTGATTGTTGTCGATAACTTATGTAATTCCTCCCAGCAGTCTTTGCAGCGTGTAGAGGCATTAACTGGGCGTACCGCGACGTTTTACCAGGGCGATATTTGTGACAAAGCATTTCTCGACCGAGTTTTTGCACAGCACCAGATAAAGCAGGTGATCCACTTTGCGGGATTAAAGGCGGTAGGTGAGTCGGTGCAGAAGCCGGTTGAATATTACCAAAATAATGTCCAGGGAACGTTAACCTTGCTGGATGCGATGCGCGATGCTGGCGTATTTCAGTTGGTATTTAGTTCTTCTGCGACAGTGTATGGCGATCCGGCCAGCTTACCTATTCGTGAAGATTTCCCGGTGGGAGGGACGACTAACCCGTATGGTACCTCTAAGCTGATGGTGGAGATGATCCTACAAGATTTAGCTAAGTCAGATACTCGCTGGGCATTTGCGATTTTGCGTTATTTCAACCCAGTAGGAGCGCATATATCTGGTCAGATAGGGGAAGATCCCAATGGTATTCCGAACAACCTGTTGCCTTATATTGCACAGGTTGCGGTGGGTAAGTTAGACACGCTGGGTGTTTTTGGGAATGACTATGACACACATGATGGCACGGGGATCCGTGATTACATTCATGTTGTAGACCTTGCCATTGGTCATCTCAAAGCGTTGGACAAGATTGCTGCTCAGGTAGGGACGCATATTTTTAATCTGGGTACAGGTAATGGTTATTCGGTGCTCGACATGGTTAAAGCGTTTGAAAAAGCGGCAGGTAAACCCGTGAATTATGAAATTAAACCGCGTCGTGATGGCGACATCGCGGCCTGTTATGCGGCACCTGAAAAAGCGTTTAACGAGCTGGGTTGGCGAGCTGAGCGCGGCATTGATGAAATGATGCAGGACACCTGGCGCTGGCAAAGCCAAAACCCGCACGGATATAAAGGGTAACCCTCAAAAAGCGGCCTGTTTTGGCCGCTTCTCTTTTCAAGGCATCATCGCTGGATGAAACTCCCCGCAACAGCGTGTATAATTCTCGGCTTATCTATTTTGATGACCACAAGCTGTGCCTTACTTGCAGAGCATGGGCTGGGATGTGGTTCGGTTATTGACGCTGGTAGCGGTTTGGAACCGCTCAATCGGGCGTTTCAGAGGTAGTATGACAAATACAGATAATTCAGGCACAAGCGCAGTAAATACAGGCGATTCAGCGTTTCGTCGCTTTTCCGTTGCACCCATGTTGGATTGGACGGATCGCCATTGCCGGACCTTTCATCGTAAGCTAACTAAGCATGCGGTACTGTATACCGAAATGATCACCACTGGTGCCATCATCTTTGGTAAAGGCGATTATTTGCACTTTGGTGAGCACGAAATGCCAGTGGCACTGCAATTGGGTGGATCTGATCCCAAAGCCTTAGCTGAATGTGCTAAGCGTGCTGAGCAATACGGCTATAATGAAGTGAACCTCAATGTGGGTTGTCCATCAGACAGAGTACAAAATGGTCGCTTTGGCGCCTGTTTGATGGCAGAGCCTGAGCTGGTGGCTGAGTGTGTTGCTGCAATGAAGAGTGAAGTCTCCATACCGGTTACGGTGAAAACCCGGATTGGTATTGATGAGCAGGATTCGTATGAGTTTTTGACTCGCCTGATCGACGCCTCAAAAGCAGCGGGCTGTGATGACTTTATTATTCATGCTCGTAAAGCCTGGCTACAGGGTTTAAGTCCTAAGGAAAATCGTGAGATTCCGCCCCTGGATTATCCGCGCGTGTACAAACTTAAGCAGGATTATTCGGATCTGCACATCAGTATCAATGGCGGCGTTAAAACCATTGAAGAATGTCAGCACCATCTGGCACATCTGGATGGCGTGATGATAGGTCGTGAAGCCTACAGCAACCCGTTTATGCTCGCTGAAGTTGACTGTGCTCTGTATGGCGCTGCAGCGTTTACCCAGACCCGTCATCAGGTGGTCCGCAGTATGTATGACTATATTGAAGCAGAGATGTCGAAGGGGGCTAACTTTTGGCATATTGCCCGCCATATGCTGGGGATTTTCCAGAACCAACCTGGGGCACGCGGCTTCCGCCGTCACTTGTCGGAAAATGGCCATGGTAAAAGCGCCGATATCAGTGTCATGGAAAAAGCGCTGACCTTTGTTCCGGAACTATAGTTCTTGTTTTGGTCAAAAAAGCTAACTATGCGCTTTTTTGACCAACCTCTCTTTCTTACTTCTCTTCCCACCTTTTCAATTTTTTAGCTAAGCTTTTGATTTGTTTGGCATTGAGAATTCTGGCATAAACCTTGGACTAAGTTAATCAACATTAGCTTACTCAAGGAGCCTGTCATGGCCTTAATCGATCGAATTGAAGATTTAATCAAAGCCGAGTTCAATGCGTTGCTCGACAAAGCAGATGATCCCAAGAAAAATCAGCGTCAGATACTGACTGAGCTGGAAGAGGCACTGACAGAGTGTCGCAGTACTGTGGTACAGGTGATCTGTGAACAAAAAGCGTTGGTGCGCCGAGAGCAAGCGGTGAATAAAAAAGCTGAACAGTGGCAGCAGCAGGCTGAGTATGCCTTGCAAAAAGACCGCGAAGATTTGGCCCGGGCTGCACTGATGGAAAAACAAGCATGTCAGCAGGCGCTGCAACAAATTGAAGAAGAGGCAGCACAGCTGCAACAGGTCTACGACAAATTAGAGCAAGATGCACAATCGCTGAGTAATAAACTAGCCCAATTGCGACAAAAAGAGGCGCAGCTGGCTCGCCGGGAGCACACTGCCACCACTCAGCTGAAAGCGCGCAGTGTGGCTGGTCAACAGTCGATAGCGGCAGCCCTCACCCGCTTTGAGCATTTGGAGCGTAAGGTTGAACGGGTAGAAGCTGAGGTAGACAGTTATGAACTGGTCAGTAACGAGCAAGCACAGTGGCAGGCACTGGAGACCCTCGCTCGAGAAGAGCAGGTGGACAAGGCATTGGCTGAATTGAAACAAAGAAATCAACCGGCTTAGGCATTTGCAACACAGGTAACTGAAGCGTACCCGGTGTAGCAGCAATGAGGAGAACTCTGATGACAGAACATGATACTTATTACAATACAACACGCTCGCAACCACCCCGTAAAAAACTGGGTGGGGTATGTAGCAAGCTGGCAAACAGACTGGATATGCCAACCTGGTTGGTTCGCCTAATCACAGTGTTGTTGGCATTAAAAGCACCTGTGTTAGTTGCGATGGCGTACTTTATCGCCTGGATAATGCTGTCGGAGCGTACTTAGGGGGCATTATGAAAGCGGCATTGATCTTATTGATTGGCTTGGTTGTGTTATCGGCGTTTTCCTGGGTGTCCTCTCCCTTGGCCTGGTTTAGTGTGCCAGAGGTCATTTTGGATGTGAGTTGGGTCGGGATTGAAATGCTTAGCCTGTTTGTCGCGATGATCGCCGTTTTTGCCTTACTGGCATTGCTGAGCATAGGATTGTTTGGCGTGATATTAGTTGTGCTCATTGGGCTAGTGTTAGCATTACTATTTAACTCGGTGCTGATTGCCATTCCGCTATTGTTTCTGGTTGCAATAGGCTGGTTGGTGAGCGATAAGCAGGCGCTATGTTAAGGCGTCTGGCCAGAGGTGCTGTATTAAGGTGTAGCACCTTTGCGAGTGCGTGCGGCTGTAAAGAAATGGTGATGAAAGCGCGTTAAACTAGGGGCAATGTGGTATAGTAAACGGACTATACTCAACAAGGAAAGCGCTTATGATCAAAAATTTAGCCTTTTTTATGCTGTGTTCATTGCCTTGGATGTCACAGGCACATCCGGACCACACGCATGGCGAATCTCATCACCATGCGCACGCCGAACAGGGCGTAGTGCAACTGACGCACGCAACACTGCGTGACTTTTTGCCCGCGGCCAGCTCTACTGCCGGTTACTTCACACTTGCCAATAACAGCCAACAAGCGGTGACACTAGTCAAAGCTGAAATTGAAGGGCTTGGGCGAGTGGAGGTCCACGAACACGCACATGTTAATGGCATGATGCGCATGCAAAAGATAGAAAAACTGGAGATTGCGCCTAACAGTCAAGTTGAGTTTAAGCCTGGTGGCTATCACCTGATGGCATTTGAGCCGACCAAACCATTAAAAGTAGGCGAAAATCGTAAACTTACACTATATTTTGCTGATGGCAATCGCGTCTATGGCTTGATTGAAGTGGTGTCGCTTAAAGCGCAGATGCATAACGCGAAAAATGGACATCAGCATCACTAGGAGTATTGATGGATCACAACACACACAATCACATGGGTAAGATTTGGGCTGGCCTGGTCGCAGTATTGCTGCTGGGGTATGGCCTCGCAATTTACTGGAGTGTTGAGCCCGACCAGTTCGATGTGGTCGGCAGTGCTAAACGTCATGCTGAGCAATCAAATACCCAGCTGGTGACGGGCTATGTGACGACCCATACTTTAATCACAGTATCGCAAACTTTACTCGATAAACCCGGTGGTTATTTGTCTAATGACGTACTACCACCCAGTGTGATGATGGATAACATGCCGGCATGGGAATATGGTGCGCTTGAGATGGTGCGCGATATGGCCTTGTCTATGCGCAAAGATTTTAGTCGCTCTCAGTCGCAATCGACTGAACATCCCAGCCTGAAAAAAGCCCAGCCACAATTTAACATTAGTTCCACGGCGTGGTTATGGCCCAGTGCAGAAGGGGAGTATCGTACTGGTATTGCTCACCTTAATGATTACCTGCTACAAATTTCCAACCCGGCCGATCAAACTAGTCAGTTTTATGCCCGTGCGGATAATCTCAGAGGCTGGCTAAAAGAAGCGGAAAAACGGATGGGGAGTTTAAGCCAACGATTGAGTGCCAGTGTCGGTCAGGATAGGCTGAACACCGATCTGGCAGGTGACAGTGCTGCTAATCAGGCAACCTATGCGGCGAATCACCATGAAGTGAAAACATCATGGTGGAAGATTGATGATGTATTTTATGAATCTCGCGGTGCCACCTGGGCCCTGTTACACTTTTTAAGAGCGGTAGAATACGACTTTGCGGATGTGCTCGAGAAGAAAAATGCAAAAGTGAGCCTGCAACAGATTATTCGGGAACTTGAAGCCACACAGGAGACCGTGTGGAGCCCGATGATTTTAAATGGTAGTGGTTTTGGATTGGTAGCCAATCACTCACTGGTGATGGCGAACTATATTTCCCGAGCCAATGCGGCTCTTATTGAACTCAGTGAACTTTTAGCGCAAGGATAAATAAATGAAAAAGTACTGTTTAGCGGCAGCCTTATCTCTGGCCTGCCTCGCACCTGCAGCACAAGCAGACACTCTGTTAGGTCTGTACCTAGGTGGTGAAGCGTGGGGCGCAGAGCCTGAAGGTAGCTTTGCGAACAAGGGTAATCAGCAAGACTTTGACTTTTCTGATAAAAACTTCTCAAGCTTCTACGCCGCGCTTGAGCACCCGGTACCACTCGTCCCGAACGTTAAGCTCAAATATACCGAGTTACAACTAGATGGTTCTGCGGTACTAAATGAAACCTTCGACTTCGGTGATAAAAGCTTCACCGTGGGCGGTACGGTAAATACCGTGGGTGATTTAGACCACATGGATTACATCTTGTATTACGAGCTGTTTGATAACGATTTGATTTCGTTCGACTTTGGTTTAAATGCTAAGCATTTTGATGGCGAGATCAGCGTAACGGGTTTTGCCAATGGTGAAACCACTACAGAGACTGTCGACTTTTCAGGTTTTATCCCACTGGGTTATCTGAGAGGGGAAGTGGGTTTGCCACTGACCGGGTTGAGTGTGTTTGCTGAAGGCAGCTTGCTGGCAATTGATGACAGTAAGATCCAGGACTTCCAGATTGGGGTCGCCTGGGAGTTCATCGATAATATGGCTGTCGATGTAGCAGTTCGTGCGGGTTATCGTTCTATGGTCGTCGAATTGGATGACGTTGATGACATCACTACAGATATCGATGCATCAGGTCCATTTGCTGGCTTGCAGGTGCACTTCTAACTAGACCGTTTAGCAGGAATGTATCAAGGGGCTATTTGTTGCTTTGATACATTCCCCATTCTTCAGGTACCCCAGGTCAGGGTAAACTCCTCTTCCAGAGCTTTTGAAAGTAATTGCCTGTAGGTCTTATTGACAGGTGTATTGATCAGCTTTTTTAGCTCATCGCCAGTTTGCGTCAGTTTGTAATAACTCAGCACCAGATCGTTGCTGTTGGCTTCGATGGCAAGGTGTTTACCCTGATAGGCGAGCGTCAGCGACTGGCCCTTTTGCAGGTTGGCAGATTCAATCTCTTGTCGATAAATGAGGTTAATGTCCATTAGCGTCAGAATATGAGGAAAGCTCAACCCTGCCTGAGCCAGATTCAGTGATTCTTTTGTGCCTTTTCGAAGTAAATCAAACAGCGAAGGCTTTTTATAAAAGCCCAGTAAAATTAAATAACTGTCTTCTTTCTCAAGGTAGCCACATAAGGAGGCACACCGCTGCAGGGCATCCGCTTCCTTCTGTGTCATCTGTTTCAATGTTTGCAAGCTTTTGATTGAAAAGGTGCCCGGTGCGATTGACTCACCAACCAGGATTTTCGCCCAGAGTTTCTGCATGGCGCTATTGGCAATATCTTCTGCCAGGGCAATAAAATGCTCCAGCCAATCGGGGTCCGGACGCCCCCGGCTGGTAACATCCGGGCACAAGGTCAGTGACATCCCCATAATGGACTCGATATTGCGTTGTTGTGCAATACGCTGCAATTGATTGCGTTTCAGTGCGCGTTTGAGCACCCCATGTTCACTGCGGACAATAAATTGATTTTGATTGGGGTTAGGCGTTTGCGCAAAGCGTCGGTCTTCGGATTGAATCGCAGCTTTGGGCTGTTTGATCATGGCATATCCCAGTTTCTCTTCGATAAGAAGGGCTAAACTGGAACGGGCCTGGGCATTTTTTATTGTCATACCGCTCCTTGTGCGCGCAGTTTTAACTGGCTGATCAGCTGGTTCATCATTAATTTGAGTTGTTGTTCTGTATAATAGGCCGCAAAACGCGCATAGAGTCCTCCGATTAACGGTGTGTGGTTCTCACCTTGGGCGCTGAGCTGCAGCTCCAATATATCGGCTTGTGGCTTGAGTAATAGCTCGATATGTGCGACATGCTCAGCATTGAATCTGAGTTGTACCGTTACGTGCTGTTGGCTCAGGCTCAGTACTGTGACTTCTGCCAGCCCCCAGGGGTGTTGCAATTCACCATACCCTCCGACCTGGCTGGCGTTAGTCAGAAAGAGCAGCTGTAAATCGGCTTGCGGCGTCAATAATCCTTGCCAGTGGTTGGCATCTAAATAGGTTTTTACCGTTTGCAGGTCATTGATGGTGATCCGTTGTGTTGTCTGCGCCCGGTAGTCAGAGGGAAGTAAAGCGGTGACCACAACCAGGCCGAATATCAAAACAATGCTGAACGTGAATGTCCGAAAAATTGTTGCTGTCATAACCTGCATAGAGCCGCTATATTATTTAGTTAACGAGCACAAGTTGTTGAACATCGACTATAATATTACTTGAGTGTTAACGGGTATGGATCTTGATAGTAAAAACCTATCATAATTTAAAAGATAACACATAGGCAAATATGCCATGTGCGCAGAAACTAAGTAGTTGAACATAAGGTTGATGATGGCGTCAGAACAAGAAGAGTTTTTGTTTGCGGATCAAGACTCAACGCATGACTCACAAGAAACGGTCAGCGCGTATTGGGATGTACTGGTTGTGGACGACGATCCGGAGATCCATTCGGTCACAAAACTGGCTTTATCCGGCGTAGAGTTCTGGGGGCGCGCGCTCAAATTTCATCATGCTTATTCGGGCAAAGAAGCACTTGAGGTTTTGTCACAGCATCCCGAAATTTGCATCTTGTTACTCGATGTCGTGATGGAAAGTGATGATGCGGGTCTGTCGGTGGTAAAGAAAGTGCGTGATGAGTTCGGTAACTACGCCGTGCGAATTATTTTGCGTACAGGGCAACCGGGCTATGCCCCCGAAGAAAAAGTCATTCGTGAATACGACATCAATGACTACAAAATGAAAACCGAGCTGACCCGTGGGAAGCTGGTTACCTCTTTATTGACGGCCATTCGGTCCTATCAACAAATCTGCGAGCTCGAACAACAAAGTGTGGCATTGACCAATATTCTGGAGGCATCTCATGCGATCCTGGGCCACACGGATATGCCCTCTTTTGGTCTGTCTGTGGTCAACCAGTTGGCTAAGATCCTGGGCTCAGAGCCACATGGTCTGGTGGCTGGTGCGATAGAGAAAGACGCAAAGGTGCTGGTCTTCGGCGGTACACAACCTTATTTAGCACACATTGGCCAGGGGTTGGAGCAGATAGATAACGGCAGAGTGATCATGCAAGTACAAAACTGCTTTGATATGGATGCTCATCAGCAAACCGATCACGACGTGACCTTTTTACTACAAGGTAAAAATCGCCGTGCCGCTATTTATCTTGAACTGGCAGAGCCACCCAATGCGGCGCAGATGCAGTTTGCAGAAATCTTTTTAACCAATGTCAGTGTGGGCCTCGATAATATTAAGCTGATCAATGAACTGCGCGATGTTGCCTATAAAGATGCGCTGACCCGTCTGCCGAACCGGGCAAACTTTGTCGATCAGATAGCCCAGTATTATAAACCAGAGCAAGATCAGCTGGTATTCGTGTTGATTGATATTGCGCAGTTTTCGGATATCAACAATGGCTTAGGCCAGGAAGTGGGCAATTTGCTGCTATTGGCTGTTAAAGAGCGCTTGCAGCAGGAATGCCCACAGGGAGAATTATTGTCGCGTATTGGTGCTGATGTATTTGGGGTACTGTTACCCAAGCAAAGTTTCGACGAAACCCTGTTTTTAGACGCGCTCACTGTGCCCTATCAGGTTGGTGAGCATGTACTGACAATGCATTTTCATATTGGCGTATGTTGTCAAATTGACTTTTCACCACAAGGCCTGGAAACCTTGAAACTGGCTTATATTGCTCTGAACCAGGCAAAGCAAGGGCGCCAAACGCTCAACTGGTATAGCTCTGATCTGGAAGAAAAAATGGCCTGGCGATTAGGTTTGATCCGCCAGCTTCGACAAGATTTTGAACAAAGAAAGCTAGAGGTCTGGTATCAACCTCAGTTGTGTTTACAAACCATGACGGTAATTGGGTGTGAGGCCTTATTGAGGTGGCCCACCGGCAAGGGGGATTACATTTCGCCTGCGGTATTTGTGCCCTTGGCAGAAGATGCCGGGCTGATTGTCGAAATTGGCCAGTGGGTGCTGGAGCAGGCATGTATGATGCAGAAGCAGCTGAGTTCACTGGGGCATGATATCAGTGTGGCCGTCAATGTCTCTGTGCCGCAGTTTAAGGTCTCCAATTATGCACAGCAGGTTAAACAAACCATTCTGGATCATGATGTTGAGCCACAAAAAATTGAGCTTGAAGTCACGGAAAGCGTGGTGATGGATGAAATTAATACTGTGGTACATACTTTGAGTGAGCTGAAGTCCTTTGGGGTGGAAGTCGCTATTGATGATTTTGGCACTGGCTTCTCTTCATTGAGTTATTTACAAAAGCTGCCACTTGCCAGACTTAAAATTGATCGGGCATTTGTGAAAGGGATCCCGCACGAAGACTCAGGCGCTATTGCCGAGCTGGTGATTTCCTTAGGCCGCCATTTGGGCCTTAAAACCATTGCTGAGGGTGTGGAAACGCAAGAACAAGCCGATATTTTGCGTGCATTGGGATGTAATGAAGTACAAGGGTTTTTCTTTGCCAGACCTATGGCTGAAGCCGATTTACTGGCGTATTTGAAAAGCTAGTACTGGGAAGCTATGGTGCTTTTTAGTATAATCCGCTTCTTTTTTCAGCATTGAGCCGTCATCATGAATGCGTTACAGGCCGAGCGCCCGCTTTTTTCTTACCCCAAGTACTGGGCCGAATGTTATGGTCCAGCCCCGTTTCTTCCTACCAGCCGCGCCGAGATGGATGCGCTGGGCTGGGATAGCTGCGATATCATCATAGTGACCGGTGATGCCTATGTGGATCACCCCAGTTTTGGTATGGCAGTGATAGGCCGGGTGTTAGAAGCGCAGGGCTTTCGTGTCGGGATCATCGCGCAGCCGGACTGGTCCAGCAAAGACGCCTTTATGAGTCTGGGCAAACCGAACCTGTTCTTTGGTGTGACTGCGGGCAACATGGACTCGATGATAAACCGCTATACAGCGGAAAAGCGCATTCGTCACGATGATGCTTACACGCCGGGCAATGTCGGTGGTAAACGTCCGGATCGTGCTGTTGTGGTATACAGTCAACGCTGTCGCGAGGCCTACAAAGACGTACCTTTGGTGATTGGGGGGATTGAAGCCAGTTTGCGTCGGATTGCACACTATGATTATTGGCAGGAAAAAGTGCGCCGCAGTATCATCTTTGATGCCAAAGCAGACTTACTGATCTACGGCAATGCCGAGCGCCCGTTGGTTGAGGTGGCGCATCGTATCGCGAATGGAGAATCGATTGATACCATACAGGATGTGCGCGGCACCGCGGTGATCCGTAAGGAGCCGTTGCCTGAGTGGCGCGGTAGCGACTCAACGGCAATCGATAAAATAGGCAAAATTGATCCTATCCCAAACCCTTACGGCGCTGATGATGTTGGTTGTAGTAAGTCAGAATTTGTACAGGCTGAAAAAGCGCAGGATGCAGCTCAGGCTCAACCTATTATGGTGCAACCTCCCCGCCTGAAACCCTGGGAAAAAGTCTACGTTAAGTTGCCTGCTTATGAGCAGGTGAGTGTCAATAAACCGCTATATGCGCATGCATCCAGGATTTTGCACCAGGAAACCAATCCGGGTTGTGCCCGGGCCTTGTTCCAGCGTCATGGCGATCGCAGTGTGTGGGTCAACCCTCCTGCTTATCCGCTTGAAACGGACGAAATGGATGAGGTCTTTGGTTTGCCATATCAGCGCATTCCTCACCCAAGCTACGGGGAAGAAAAGATCCCGGCCTACGACATGATCAAAACATCGGTGAACATCATGCGCGGGTGTTTTGGTGGGTGTAGTTTCTGCTCTATTACTGAGCATGAAGGGCGCATTATTCAGAGCCGATCTGAGCAGTCGATCATTGATGAAATTGAGCAGATCCGCGATAAAGTGCCTGGATTTACCGGCGTGATTTCAGATTTGGGTGGCCCGACGGCCAACATGTATAAGTTGCGCTGTAAGAGTAAAAAGGCGGAAAGCACCTGCCGTCGGCTGTCGTGTGTGTATCCGGATATCTGTAAGCACATGGACACAGATCATACTCCGACCATAGAACTATATCGCAAGGCACGTGACGTTGAAGGGGTGAAAAAGATCCTCATCGCCTCGGGTGTGCGTTACGACCTGGCCATTGAAGATCCGCGTTATGTCAAAGAGCTGGTAACCCACCATGTTGGCGGTTATTTAAAAATTGCGCCTGAGCACACTGAGCAGGGACCTTTGTCTAAAATGATGAAGCCTGGCATGGGCACCTATGACAAGTTCAAAGAGTTATTTGATAAATACTCTAAAGAAGCGGGTAAAAAGCAGTATCTGATCCCTTATTTTATCTCAGCACACCCGGGCACCAAAGATGAAGACATGGTCAACATGGCGCTATGGCTAAAAGCCCATGACTTTAAATTGGATCAGGTGCAAAACTTCTATCCGTCACCGATGGCAAATGCAACCACCATCTATCATACCGAGATGAACTCGTTGCGTAACATCAAAAATAACAAAGAAGTGGTGGCTGTGCCTAAAGGGGCGAAGCAACGCCGTCTGCATAAAGCCATTTTGCGTTACCACGATCCGGCTGGCTGGCCGATGATCCGCGAGGCCCTGAAGAAAATGGGCAAGGCGAATCTCATTGGTCGCGGGCCACAGTGCTTGGTACCTGAGGCCGGTCGCAGCGAAGGCAAAGGGAGTACCCGACGCAAACCGGGCACGAAAGCGCTGACGCGCCACAGCGGCTTTGGCCAGTTTAATCAGGCCAATACCAAGCCCAGAGTGGGCAAGAACAAGCCCTCAGGCCGCGCAGCAAAACGCTAGCGCCTAAAGTAAAGAAAAAGCCGCTATGTAGCGGCTTTTTTAATTTAATCACTGCTCTCTTTGCGATAAGGGATCCCTGACTTGATCCAGTTGGCAGCAGGTTTACCCATCAGGTAGTGATCAAAGTAGTCTTTCATGCGAACAGAGTAGTCCACCTGATTCGGGAATTGTTTCAGGTGGTGCGGCTCGCCTTCGTACTGTAAGAAGATAGCATCTTTGTTGTGACGGCGCAGTGCAAGATAGTATTGGATCCCCTCCTGCCATGGTACTGCGCCATCTTTGTCACCAAACATCAACAGAATGGGTGTGTTAACCCTGTCAGCGTAGAACACCGGCGAGTTTTCAATATACAGCTCAGGTGCTTCGGTCAGTGTCTTGCCGATGCGGCTTTGCCCGGTTTCATACTGGAACTGACGTGCCAGACCTGATTTCAGACGAATGCCACTGTAGGCCGAGGTCATATTCGACACCGGCGCACCGGACACCACGGCTTTAAACATATCCGTTTGAGTGACGGCAAAGGCGCTTTGGTAGCCTGCCCAGGAGTGTCCCTGAAGGCCAATTTTATCTGGATCGGCAATCCCTAAATCAATGAGCTTTTGCGCCGCGTTCACTAAGGTTTGGGTGGATGAGCGGCCCGGATAACCAATTTCGAAGCGAATGTCTGGCAGGAAGATGGCATAGCCGTTAGAGGTAAACATCGGCAAGTTAGGTCTGTGATTTAGTACCATATGTGGGAAGTCGTACATACGCTGACTCATATAACGGTAGAAGTAGAAGACTACCGGTACTTTTTTACCTGGCTGATAGTCCGCAGGCTTGATCAGCACCCCTTGTAAGGGCTCGCCATTATAACCCTGATACTGTACCAGTTCCGGCTTTTGTCCCCACGCAAAGGTGCTGAGCTGAGGATTCAGGTTGGTGATTTGATGACGCTGACTAAAGGTACTGTTGGTTTGCCACAGATCCGGAAATTCATGGTAACTCTGTCTGGTAAAAAGCAGCGTATCCGTTTGTTTGGCTTTTTCTAGTAAGCTGTATTTTGCTTCACCTGAAGTCAGGGTGGTTAGTTTGCCTGTGGCCAAGTTGAGCCTGGCAATGTGTGTTTGTTTGTTGGCAAGGCTATGTGCCGACAGGTAGACCTGTTCATCAGCAGCGAAGCCGACAAAGTCTTTATCCAGTTTGATCACCCGGTATTGTGTCTGGGTTTCCTTGCCTCGTGTCAGACGTTTTGCCTGAGCCGTTTTGCTATCAAAGGCCCAGATATCGAATTTACTGTAGGCATACAGTGTACTGCCATCTTGTTGCCAGCCTGCAAATCCGTATCCTGGATTGGGTTCTGGATAGTCGTGACGGTCATCTGCAAACAGTGCGTCGCGAACGGCCTTGCTAATGGCGGTTTCTTTTTGTGCATGCAGATCTTTAAGCCAAAGCTGATCATTCAGGAAATAGGCTGCATGCTGACCGGTTGGCGATAGCGTCGGACGATTCGAGCTCTCTTTGACGATAAAGCTGCGTGCACCAGTGGCAACCTGTACGGCATAATAATCCGCATAGAAGCCTTTATACATGATCTGTTTCAGGTATGGCTGATCATTGCTGGCCAGCAGGAAGTCGGCTTCAGGATTTAAGGTAATATCACGGGCTGTTTCATCACTTAGCTGGGCAACACGCTGGCTTCCCAGGTGATAAACTGCCTGATAGTTGCGTTCCCGGTTAGTTTCCTCCCAGGTATTAATCTCCCGGGGTTTAATCTGGGCATCCTCATTATGCCAGACCTTCAGGCCTGATTGAGCCATAATAGTATCAAGGTCGGTCAGTGATGCCTGATCCTGATATTTTTTCTCGTCAGGTTTTGTGGAAAGTAACGGGCGGTTCTCAAAATAGAGCCGCTCTCCTTGCTCTGACCAGCTTAATGCGGCAGATTTTGCACTATACCAGCCCTGCGGCTGAGGCACTTGTGTGAAGCGATCTACTTTGGCATCCCATAGCCGCACTTGATAAGCACGGCGGCGTGTATCGTCATTGACATAATTGCCTTCGGTAAAGGCCACCAGTGATGAGTAGGGGTGCCAGGCGATCGCGGACAAAGTGATGCCAGGCTCTTCTATTAATACGCTGGCCTGTGCCCGGCTCAAATCAAAATACTGAATTTGGTTATCAGCACCGTCTTCGCTATGCTGGCTCATGAGTACGCCATATTCCGCGGGGCTCAAGGCATAGCGGCCAACCTGCTCAAACTGATACTGCTGCTGTGAGGTTAAATCCACAATCACCAGAGGATAGGTTTTGTCTTTCTTGTCTGCCGGGAGCGCACTGTCGGTGTTTTTCTCTGCTTTATCTGATTTATCGGCTTCCACATCCTGTCGATAGGCCAGCCAGCGGCCATCGTCGCTCAGTTGATAGTCTTTAACAGCGTCAAAAGTGCGTTGTTCACCACTGTGCGTATTGACCAGCACCAGCGCGCGCTTAAGCTTTTTACGCGCTTTTTTGTCTGTGGTTTCTGACGTCAGCAGGCTTGGAACTTGAGTGAAAGCAGCCCAGTTGCCCGCACGATTGAGGCGGGCTTTGGTGCCGCGTTCGACACTGGCAATTAATTTCTTGCTACTGAGGTCATACACCTGTCCTGTGCTGTCTCCCCGATAGGGTTGCGCGCTTAGTGCGACAAATCGCCCGTCTTCTGACAAGACCCGGCCCTGGGCGTATTTAAAGTCAAATACATCATTGAATTCCAGGCTGGGTTTGGCTGCGAGGCTGGTTGCTGAAAACAGGGCGGCCGTGAGTAAAGATTTGGCAAACGTCATAATATGATTCTTGTTCGATAGGAATTGTAACTTTGTAACACTTTTATCTGAGAGACTAAACTGTGCTGCGTTGGGTGTGAGAAAAAACTGGATAAAGCCAGGCGGGCTGTGCCCACCTGACAAGGTTTGCAATAATCTGCAGCAAGCGGGTTACGCCAGCCAGATACGCTGTAACTCTTGCCAGTGGCTGGCAAAGTTGGCCGCTGGCTTGGCTTTAAAGTCACTGCGCACAAACTGGTTCATTTTACCTTCAACATAAGCTAAGAAAAAGTTCGCCAAAGCCGCTTCATCACTGGCAAAGGTTTTGCCTTCGCGCAACTTACGTTCACGGAGCACTTGTTTGAATTGAGTTTCGAGTTTTTCGAACAATCCCTGAACACGTTCGCGCAACCTTTCCTGCTCACCCTGAAGCGCATCTCCGGTCAGAATACGGGTGATCCCAGGGTTCTTTTCTGAGAAAGTGAGTAACAGCATCAGGATATTGTAGATACGACTTTGGGTTTCTTTTTCGTTTTCCAGGATTAAATTGATCCGTGACAGCAAAGTGTCTTCAATAAACTCGATCAGCCCCTCGAACATGCGGGCTTTACTTGGAAAGTGACGATACAGTGCGGCTTCAGATACGCCGACTTCTGTCGCCAGTTTGGCGGTGGTAATACGCTGCCCTGGACTGGTTTCAAGCATTTGCGCAAGGGATTGAAGTATTTGCTCTTTGCGATTACTGCGTTTAGTCGCTGGCATGAGGTTTCCTTTATGATTATCGTTATTTTAGTAGGAGCGGGCTCAATAGTGGCCTGTCGCTGTGCTCGCCTGAGCGACTACTTACAGAGCCCTAAACTCAATTATCTGGCCATGTTAATGCTTTATTCAGCTTCTTTCCAGTCTTTTAACATGAACTTAATTAAGTTTACCGGCAATTGCTTTGACGACAGTAAGTGCTAACTCCGACTTACTTGCCAGTGGTAAAGATTGTTGCGCATTATCCCAAAACAGGGTCAGCGCATTGTTATTAGCATTAAAGCCAATCCCTTCCTGGCTGACATCATTGGCGCAGATCATATCTAACCCTTTGTTTTTCAGTTTGCCTTGTGCGTATTGGGCCACATCTTGCGTTTCTGCGGCAAAGCCGACGGTATAGGGCCGGTGTGCTTTTAGTGCAGCAACGTCAGCAATGATGTCCGGATTTTTCACCAGTGTCAGAGTCATTTCATCGCCCTGCTTTTTAATTTTTTGCTCGGCGATATCTGCGGCACGATAATCCGCAACGGCTGCACAGCCAATGAAGACATCTGAACCGGGCGCCAGTGACATCGCGGCCTGATGCATATCCTGTGCACTGCTTACAGCGTGCACTGTACAGCCATGTGGCGGTGTGAGTGTGACCGGGCCTGAGATAAGATGTACGTCAGCGCCCAGCGCCAGTGCGGCTTCAGCCAGTGCATAGCCCATTTTGCCAGAGCTGTGGTTACTGATATAACGCACCGGGTCGAGCGCTTCACGGGTTGGGCCTGCTGTGATGGTCACCGTTTTACCGGCCAGTATAGGGGCTTCAGGGGTGAGTGCATCTAACGCCAGTGACACCAGTTGATGGGGTTCCAGCATCCGGCCTTTGCCGACATCTCCACAGGCCTGCTCGCCCTGGCCTGGTCCCCAAATAGTTACGCCCCGAGCTGCTAGTGTGGAGAGATTCGCTTGCGTGGCAAGGTGTGCATACATTTGCTGATTCATAGCGGGTGCAATGGCAACTGGGGCAGGGGTTGCCAGCAACAAGGTTGTGAGCAGATCATCGGCAATGCCTGCGGCCATTTTGGCGATGATATTGCTGCTGGCTGGTGCGACTAAAACCAGATCGGCCCACTTGGCCAGCTCGATATGGCCCATGGCGGCTTCGGCTGCCGGATCAAGCAGAGAATCTGCGACGGGTTCGCCCGATACCGCTTGCATGGTCAGAGGAGTAATGAACTGTTTTGCAGATTCAGTCATGACGACTTTGACGTCACAGTGATGGTCTTTTAATCGTCGTACCAGTTCGGCACATTTATAGGCGGCGATCCCACCGCTGATCCCCAGAAGAATACGCTTGTGTGTTTGGCTCATGCTCGGCCCCTGCAAATTAAAACTAGCGCTAAGATAACATAGCCCACCCCGGGTTTTGAATTATTCTGCCAGCTGTCTACACTCAGAAAGTCACAGTGACGTGACGGATACCAACAAGGAGGAAACATGCAGTTGATGGCAATGCCTAAAATGCAGCGGCCCAGAGAGCGCCTGCTAAGCAGTGGTGCCAGTGCACTCAGTGATGCTGAGCTACTGGCTATTTTCTTACGCACCGGGGTTGCGGGGATGAATGCAATTGAGCTGGCTCAGTCGCTGATTGATCAAAGCGGCTCTTTGCAGGAGTTAATGAACGTAACGTGCAGTGAGTTTTGCCAATACAAAGGTGTTGGCGAAGCCAAATATGTGCAGTTGCAGGCGGTACTGGAGCTTAGCCGGCGTTATTTATTGGAAGACGTGGTACGTGATACGAAGTTTGGTTCACCTCAGGCAGTCAGCGATTATCTTAAAATACAGCTTAAAGGGCTGCATCATGAGGTTTTCATGGCACTGTTTTTAGATAACCAGAATCGTCTGATCCGTGATGAAGTGTTGTTTTCCGGCACCATTAATGCTGCCAGTGTCTATCCGAGAGAAGTCGTGAAGGCGGCGCTGAAGTACAATGCTGCTGCTTTGATTTTTGCCCACAACCATCCCTCCGGGGTCGCCGAACCCAGTGAAGCTGACAGGTTGATCACCAATAAATTGCAGCGAGCGTTGGCGCTGGTGGATATTCAGGTACATGATCACTTAATTGTGGCTGGTAGCTGTTGTCTTTCATTTGCGCAAAGAGGGCTGTTGTAGCAGGGGAGGAGCCGTATTTGGCGTGTTTCAGCGCGCTTTCCCAGCATAAATTAAAAATAGTTTAATTTAAATGCAGTTTTTACTTTCCTAAGCGGCCATGGATCATTATAATTGGCCGCTATCAAATTTACCAATGAGCTGATTAGGATATCATCAGATCCTTGAACTCTGCCTGTAAATACTGTATAAAGAGCGCCCTTTGATTTTACCCTGGGCACACAGTTTGAAGGCCTAAGGGGAAATTAAGCTCGAGCGAAGTTATTGGAGATATATAGACATGTCTAAAGTCTGTCAAGTTACAGGTAAGCGCCCGGTTGTTGGTAACAACCGTTCACACGCGCGCAACGCAACTAAGCGTCGTTTCCTACCTAACCTGCAAACACACCGTTTCTGGGTTGAAAGCGAAAAGCGCTTTGTTACTCTACGCACTACTACTAAAGGTATGCGTATCATCGATAAAAAAGGCATCGACGCGGTATTGACTGATATCCGTGCTCGCGGCGAAAAAGTATAAGGAGCTTAAATCATGCGTGATAAGATCCGTCTAGTTTCTACTGCTGGTACTGGTTATTTCTACACTACCGACAAGAACAAGCGTAACATGCCTGAAAAAATGGAGATCAAAAAGTACGATCCTAAAGTACGTAAGCACGTGATCTTCAAAGAAGCGAAAATCAAGTAATTCGTTTTCAGATTTGAAAAACCCAGCTCAGGCTGGGTTTTTTATTGCCTGCCTTTTATGCCTGCCAATATATCCTGCTGGTGGTTCCAGCTCAGTCGCAATTTTTGCCGCTGCTTTGAGCTTTGCACTGAGTTTAATGCTGGTTAGCAAACTCACACATTTGCAGTCTGTGGTTGTGGTCCGTTATGTGGTTGCTAGCTTTGCTCCGCAATTCTCTTGCGCCAACTGGTGGGGTGCAGTGTCTTATCGGATCAGCGCTCAGAAATTTGACTCGTGGACCCTGAGAAGCCTGGCCAACACCATGTGTGCAATTTTTTTCTATCAGTGTCAGGGGAAGTTTAGCAATACGAAAGGGCATACATCGCCTGCTGCGCACAGCAACCGGGCAAAAAAAGCCCTGACTGGATCAGGGCTTTTTTGGGATTTGTTTAGCAAGGTTTATGCGAATGCATCTTGCAGTGGTGGAACGACCTGCTTTTTACGGCTCAGTACGCCATCCAGCCACACTCGGCTATTTTCAGGTGTGACCTGATAGGCGGTTGCCACAATGCTTTCGTCGTCAGAGGCGATCAGCATTTGTGAGCCTTCTTGCATAATGTCGGTTAATAGCAGTAATACTGAGTGACGGCCACCTTCTTCTTTCAGCTTGGCAATATCGGCTTCTAGATCGGCTTTGATGTCATCGAATACTGACAGGTCAATGACCTCCAGCTGACCAATACCAACCAGGTTGCCATTCATGTTGAAGTCTTTAAAGTCACGCATGACCAAATCGCGCGCCGGTGTGCCTTCTACTGCTGATTTTACTTTGAACATTTCCATGCCCAGAGCTTTAAAATCTTCGATGCCCGCGATTTCCGCGAGTGCTTCCACACATTTAATGTCTGCGGTGGTGCACGTTGGTGATTTGAAGATCACGGTATCGCTCAGGATCGCACACATCATCAGGCCAGCGATCCCCTGTGGGATTTCAACGCCATAGAAGTCGTACATCATTTTTATGATGGTATTACTACAACCGACCGGACGGATCCAGCACTCAAGCGGGGTTGAGGTAGTCAGATCACCCAGTTTGTGGTGATCAACCACACCCACTACTGTGGCTTCATCGATGTCGTCTGGCGCTTGTGTTTTCTCTGTATGGTCAACGATATACACTTCTTCGCCAGCGTAGCTAAGCTTTAATTCAGGGGCTTCAAAGCCAAAGCGGTCAAGGATAAATTGCGTCTCAGGAGAGACATCGCCCAAACGTGTTGGGATCGCTTCTTCACCGATTTGATTCTTCAGGTAAGCCAGTGCAATTGCACCACAAATTGAATCTGAGTCTGGGATCTTGTGTCCCACTACAAACATTGCCATTGACGGTTCTCCAAAAAAATTTGTCGCCATTCTAGCAAAAATTAACCACAAGATAACAGTATAAGCTGGGCTAATCGCAGCTTTTTCAAGTCAGACCTGGGTGTGATAGTCGATTGTGAATAGAGAGGCCTTTATACAGTGGACCTTAAAAGGGAATGTTGTTTCGTTTGGGAGAAACCATGAGTAAACTGACATCATCTCGTGACGCTCAGGGTACCTGACATGACTAATCGACTGCTACTCTTGCTGACAGCCCTTATGCTTGTGGGTTGTAACACCACGGCACCTGAACGGGGCTATATCGTCAATACTAAGACCAATCAGGTTCTATATGGAGACAGGATAGGACCGGGTGGGCAAACCTCGGTTACTCGGTCGCTCAACAATGTTGATCCGGCCACTTTTGAGGTGATCGATCGTTTTGGCTATGCCAAAGACAAGCATCTGGTGTTTAAATCCGGGGGTTCTATCCCGTTCGCAGATCCCGCTACTTTTCGTAAACTCTCACAGTATTATGCGGCAGATAAACGGTATGTGTATTTCAAGGGGGAAATTGTCCGTGGTGCGAATCCCGATAATGTGCAGGTAATCGACGACAAGTGGAGCTATCGGGGCTATTTGCTCAGTGATAATAAGGTTTATCTGGGAACAGACAAAGTCTTTACCCCTTGTGATATAGATACGTTTAAGGTCTTCGACGTCGGTGGATTTGCTAAAGACCGAGAATGCGTCTTTTTCGAAGGGGAGCGCGTGACAGGTGCGTCAGCAAAATCATTTCGAGGGTTGTACATTGACTATGGGGCCGATCACCAGCACGTATATTACCAAACTAAAAGAGTTAAAGGGCTTAATGTAAAAGACTTTCGTAAATTAAGCGCTGAGTATGCGAAAGACAAAAAGCACATTTATTTTCACGAGCAGCTGACTACTATTTCACCGGAAGGATTCAAGACGTTTGATGGTGCATACGCGAAAAATGATCAACACGTCTTTTACCAGGGGAATATTTTGCAGGGGGCCGATCCTGACACGTTCAGAGTGTATTATTTTGGGGTGATGGCCAAGGACAAATCATACTGTTACCACAAAGGAAAGCGCACAGAGTGCGAAAAAAAGGATGAGTCATTGTCACAGCAGGAGCGTCAGGAAAACGGACTCAAGCGGTTTCTTGAGATACAGAATAAGTCTTTGGCGAAGAATGCAAAAGAGCTGCCTGCGCGTATTCGAGATCTGAAATTGGCCCTGAATCATCGCTATCTGACCCCGGATAATGTGAATGATATAGACTTGAGTAAACTCCCCATAGGTTTCCATTTTAGATGGATTGATACTTCTTTGGCTGACCGGAGCGTGATGTATGAGCTACGCAGTATGGAGAATGACATCGCTACTTTTGCATTGCACTCAAATAACTTGAGGGGAGCGCTTTTTGAGAAACGCTCTCGTGACGGTAAGGTATTGAGTGACTCAGAGATGAAATTAAGTGCCGCCTTTAGTTATCAGTATACGCCTGGCAAGTGTCTCTATAAATTGGGAAAGTGTGAACAGGAGATAACCCCTTTAGTGACGGCAGATGCACTGACAAACAGCTTACTTCAGTTGTCACCTGAAAACCCTCAGGGGAAATTGTACCTGAATGAACAGATTGAACTGGTCAAGCTTCAGCAACACGCGCCTACTGGCGGACCGTATCATATCAGTTATGACGATGGGGTTTGGACCCGGATTGATGAGCGAGGAGATAAAGAACTCTTTATGTTTGATGAGTTCGGTTTACCGGTGTTGCATTTTCGTGAGCAAGATGGCCAACCCGTTGATTTGTGGTATCGCAAGTTTGAGCCAAAATGAGGCTAAGTTGCAAGTCCGCCTGTGTAATAGGTGATAAGTAAACCTATTATCTACTCGTGATTATAACATTGCCAAGGAGGCGTTGAGTGGAAACAACCTATCTGGTGCTGGCCTGGCTGGGGCTGGCCATTTTTCTCTACTCCATTATCATTCGTCAGTTGCAACGGGCTGAATTTACCGGACCAATGTGGTTCGTGCTGTTTGGTTGTGCCCTGGGTTGGTATTTTCAGGACTCGCTGGCTCTGAAGGTGGGCACGTTGCGCGAGTTTTTGCCTTTGGTTGAATTGATCCTGGCTATTTTTTTGTTTTCTGATGCGGCAAAAACTCGGCTCAGGGTCTTATTACATTCCTATCAACTGCCCTTGTTACTGCTGCTTGCGCTGCCGTTGACTATGGGGGTTGCGGCGCTTGGCGCTTATGCGTTGTTGTCTTTGCCCTGGTTGAGCTGTTTTATTCTGGCGATTATGCTGACTCCCACTGATGCGGCCTTGTGCCAGAGCTTTATTCAGGAAAAGCGAGTACCGGCTCAACTTCGTGAGGCCATTAATGTTGAAAGCGGCCTGAATGATGGCCTATGTGTACCGGTTTTTCTGTTTTTACTGGGTAGCAGCCTGTATACCCAGCAACCCGCCGAGCGCTCACTGGCAGCGTTATTTTTGCACGAGGTGGGTCTTGCTTTTGTTGTTGCGTTATTGTTAACGGTTGTGGCTGTATACCTGATAAAATTGACCTATCGTCATCATTTCTTTGCTGCTAAAAGCAGTCCGTTTTTATTTGTTGGCATTGCTATAGCTGTGTTTTCTGTCACGCAATTACTCGGTGGCAGCGGGTTTATCGCGGTGTTTATCAGTGGTTTGTTGTTTGATTATGGCTTTCGTGATGATCTTAAAGACAAGCTGATAGAAGAAAGCGAACAGATAGCTGAGCTGGCCGCTTATATTTTGTGGGTTATCTTTGGGATCAGTGCCAGTATTTTGCTGTTTACGACGTTTGACTGGCGGATATGGGCATATGCTACGCTGGCTGTGGCCGTATTTCGGTTCTTTCCCGTAATTTTGTTATTATTGGCTTCCGGGCTGGGCTGGCGTGAGCGCGTGGTGCTTGCCTGGTTCGGGCCGAAAGGGCTGGCTTCTGTTGTATTAAGCCTGATGCTGCTAGGCTCAGATCTCCCTCACAGCCTTTTCATCACTAAAATTACGACTGCCACTGTGTTGCTGAGTATCTTTATTTTCGGTGTGAGCGGTCACCTTGCAGGAGCTTTTTTGATTAAAAAACAATAGTGCCGGAACAAAAAATGTCACTCAGGTGAAATAAAAAAGTCATCAAGTGTCCCTAGACTGTGCCGCGGCTCAGATGATTACGTTTTAGGAACACTACAATGAATAAAAAGCTATTAGCAGTGGCGGTATCTGCCGTCTTATTGACCGCATGTAACGATGACGATACCAAAACGGTCGAAGTCGTAAAGGAAGTCGAAGTTGCAAAAGAAGTGGTTAAAGAAGTCGAAGTCGTTCAGGAAGTTGAAGTAGTTAAAGAAGTTGAAGTAGTTAAAGAAGTTGAGAAAGAGGTAGAAGTGCCTCCGACGCCTGTCACTCAGGTTAAGAATGTTATCTTGATGATTGGCGATGGTATGGGTGCTCAGCAGGTGGGTTTAC
This sequence comes from Pseudoalteromonas sp. PPB1, assembly GCF_015356275.1. Lineage (NCBI taxonomy): Bacteria > Pseudomonadati > Pseudomonadota > Gammaproteobacteria > Alteromonadales > Pseudoalteromonadaceae > Pseudoalteromonas > Pseudoalteromonas sp. PPB1. The sequence continues at coordinate 160,150 of NZ_JACEQV010000008.1, forward strand.
TTGAAGAGTATGCTCGTCGCGCACCTAACTCAACATATAATAACAAAAACAACCAAACTGCTCTGTCCAAACTTGCTGCCGGTGGCCATCTGGGCTTATCTCTTAACGCACCTCATGGTGAAAATGGCAGCCTGGTTGTAGACTCGGCGTGTTCTGCAACTCAGCTGGCAACTGGTAAAGCATCGGGCTCAGAGATGATTGGCCTGGATGACCAGGGTTACGTTATTGAAACAATCCTTGAAAAAGCGAAAAAAGCTGGCAAAGCGACAGGCTTGGTATCTGATACCCGCTTAACACACGCAACGCCAGCGGCGTTTGCCGCGCACCAGCCACACCGTTCATTAGAACCTGAAATTGCTGTTGAAATGGTAGAAAGTGGCATGGTTGATGTTATGTTGTCTGGTGGTGCACGTGTCTTTATCCCTTCTGATATCAAAGAAGATGCTGCTGATCAGAAAATACTGGCGGATCTGGGCATGCCTGCCAGTGTCTATAAAAAATCTAAGCGCAGTGATGACCGTAATGTTGTTGTTGAAGCGAAAGACAAGCATGGCTATGCGCTGGCATTTGATAAGGCGCAATTAGCGAAAACGGATACCAACAAACTGCTTGGTTTGTTTGCCAACTCAGGTATGGCGGATGGTATTGCTTACAGAGACTGTAAAGCAGATGACAGCTGTACACAGCCGTCTCTAAAAGAGATGACGGTTAAAGCGCTGGATATTCTGTCCAAAGATGAAGACGGCTTCTTCCTGATGATTGAAGGCGGCCAGATTGACTGGGCAGGCCATGCAAATGATGCCGGCTGGATGCTGAATGAACTACTGAAGTTCGATGAAGCGGTTGAAGCTGTTCATGAGTGGGCGAAAGAGCGCACTGATACGCTGGTATTGGTCACCGCTGACCATGAAACTGGTAGCTTTGGTTTTAGTTACTCAAGCCATAACAAGCCAGAGGGCGTTATGTTGCCAGGTGATGGCATGCAAGGCGCTGAATATAAGCCGAAGTTTAACTTTGGTGGATTAGGCATCCTGGATACTTTGTATGCGCAAGCGGGCACTTTCTACGATGTACTGGGTGAAGTGAATGGTGACTATAACTATAGTGATGCGACAGATCAGCAATGGAAAACAGCCATTGAGAAGTACACGCCATACACAGTGACATTAGAAGAAGCGGCAAAAGTGAATGCGTCTGACACTCTGAATAGCAGCAACTACCCATTGCCTAAATTTGAAGACTTCTCTGACTTCTATGTCTATGACACTGAAGACTTTACAGCAAAAATTGGTCGTGTTGTGGCGAAGCAGCAAAACGTAGTATGGGGCACTGGTACTCACACAGCTGCACCAGTACCTGTCTATGCCTTTGGTCCGCAAGGTGTTACTGAGCAGTTCTCAACATTACAGCACCATGTTGACATCGGCACTAAGATGATTAAAGCACTGGGCTTGGCTGACGCTGAGTAAGCACCGGTTTTTAAGGATAATCCATAATAACAAACATAAAAGATCGTCAGATCTTATTGGGCCACAGCATTGCTGTGGCCTTTTTTGTTTGTCTGGCTTGTGGATGTCATGCGTTACTTTCAGGCAAAAATGAAGTTTCAATTTTTACAGTGGTACTCTATTTTATTGATATTAGGTACAATATTTATTGAAATTATTTCGTAACTTCTAAAGATAGGATCAAAAAATATGAAAAAAATATTGTTACTGCTAACAGCATTGTCCACTTTCAGTGTTAGTGCTGGTGAAGTATGGCGCTGGAATACCAAAGTCAAAGCGCTAAGAACCTATGGTGGAGGGTTTTCCCAGTACGCTTGCTTCACCATAGAGGCAAGCGCCCCCTCTCTTTGCTTTGATTTAGAGCAACCAGGCGGAAAAGAAAAGTATTCCACTTTGCTAACTGCCAAGGTAGCGGGTCTTCCTGTCGATGTTTCATACTATGATGACCGAAAAGTGCCCGTTAATTTTTGGTTCTCAAACCAGCTTGCTTTCAACATCTGGCTCAGATAAGCCGTTGCAGTAAGTGTAATCCCCTAGAAGCAGTGCTTTACGCTTATGAAATGCGGGCCAAGTTGAGCTCAATATCTACTTCTTAAATTGGCCCTGCTTGCAGTAAATGGAGCACTTCCGCGTATATCCGCTTCATTTTTGTTTGTCTGAAAAAATTGCAGACACCTATTCAACATTGCAAGTTTGATGGAGTGGGCAATCTGAACTGACGCGACCTGAGCTGATTTGTACTCAAATTAGTAAAGTCTCGAGCACATAGTGAATTCAAGTAAAGGTGACTGATGTGGGTGTTCTTTTTATGGTTTCTGTAATTTTAACAGTCTGCCACAGTGCTGTTAAGTTTTACGATTTGGTTCAAAGTTATCGTTATATCTACATGATTCAGCTTGGCGCGTTTTTTACAAGTTTTTCTGTTGCTGAACGTTTCTTGAGTGAAAATGATGAACACTTTATCCTGGGATGTATAGGGTTCCTACTTACTATTCTCAATTTGTATTTAATGTTCTTTAAGAGGCGAAACTAGACTGTGTCGCGTGAAGATAAGAGTTATATGGACAGTCACCTAAAATTGGCGTGCGGATTGTACGCTATGTTTTGCGTCCTTGGAGGATAACTATATCTAAATTATACTAAGAGTCCCTGGGGCTTGTTAAAGGTGGTGCAGGAGTTAAGGTTTGACAGATTTAGTATTTTTTATAAGTTTCTTTTTTGTAATGGGCATATCGATAAGGGGCTATTTTCTGGCTAGTAGGCTGAGGGATGAGCTGGATATAGAAAAGGGCACAATGGAGCTTTATTATTTGATTAACTCAGAAGCATTGGGTAACTCCAAGCAATCATTCCTCAAGCTTGATAGTAGCAAAAAACTGGCTTTATACCGCTCTTGTATAAAAAACACGAGGCTTTCCATGGTTGTTATATTTTCTTGCACACTTTTCGTAATGCTCGCAGAGGCTGGTGGTTGGTAGTTGAGTGGTTTTACTTTCATTGCAAGTGTGAGATTTCCCCTTATCCGTGGGCGCTTTTAAGATTTAAAACTAAAGGTATTGTAACTGTACCACTGTGATTATGTTGCAACCATTGGACTTTCGTGTGGAGCTTAATCGTGGAGCATGGCTTTACTTACAACAAGGTTCGCATTGTGCTCAGTTGCCTGATTTCAGATAGTAAGTGTGACATTTTTGGAGCACATGGAAGAGTGAGCCATTGCTGAAAGTGATATGCTCTTTTTATTGAGACAAAAAGGAATAAGCTGTGCAGTTTGGGTTTTTAATGCGTACTTTGGGTGGTGACTGGATTAGAACAGGAATGAGTTATCGGGGCTTTTTTACCCCTGCTATTTTTTATACTGTATGTTCTTTATTCGTGCTTCATGTACATGCGTTTGATTTGAATGTTTCGATTCCTTCAAAAACGCTTTGTCAGAAATTGGAAGAAGGTGGGGCTCTGGATCAGAAGGCGCCTGATTTAAACCGACCACACATGAATGATCTTTTTATAAGTCAATTGAATACCTTTGGTCGATGCCTTTATAAAAAAGGAAAAGAAAAGGAGGCGATTGAGTTTTGGCTACTTGCGTCGTCTTATGGCTCTGAACATGGCGCTGAACTTGCCGGCAGTTACCTGTTTAATCACGCCAGCAGCGCTACAGAGCTATTGTCGGCGATGTCAATTTTGAGAGGGATGGGCCGGTCAAATACAAGGGCGCTCAATCGGTTTCATATTCAATCAGCGCTGGCGATACTAAAAGGTGAGTATCTTAATAAAAGCAATAAACTGGCACTGTACAACCTTTACACTGCGATGAAAAATGGCTCTGCTGAAGCCGCCTATCTTATTGCATACTTTAAAGAGACAGGGATTTTTCCAAATAAAAACAAGCAATACGCAGAAGAATATTGGATAGCGATCGGAGACAAGCTACTTGGGGAGTCTGCATATAAAGTGTTTACCCATGAGGCGATATTGAGTGATTTGTATGGGGCGTCACTAAGGCAGCTAATAGAGAAATAGGGCAAAGGCCGTTTGTAATGTATTTAAAGGATAAATTAACGCTGGTAGGCCTGGCTGTCGGGGCAATTGCTATGGTTGTATATTGGGGCTTTATGGAAAGTAGAGAACCTGTTTCTTCCACTGGTACGCTGCAGCAATATGAATGCAGATATTTTGGGGGAAAGGGTAAAAA